>CAKQGH010000004.1 GCA_934232895.1 uncultured Alphaproteobacteria bacterium | reverse complement strand
ACGCGCTTGACTCAAAATCAAGTTCTGCAAGGAGTGTCGGTTCGAGTCCGACCAGGGCCACCAGATTAAATAAAAAACACCCGTCTGGGTGTTTTTTTTAGAGAGCAGAGAGCAAAGAGCAGAGAGCAATGTTTGCTGTGCTCTGCCGCGATAAAGAGATTTTGGATGGCGGAAAAAATCTGTTGCCTTGGACGGCATATTTATTGATAATTTGCACATGAAAATATTGATTATTGGGCCGTTGGGGGCGGGAAAATCGTCGCTGGCGTATGAAGTAAACAAACGCTGTGGCATTCCGCGGCTGAATTTGGATGAAATATGCCGCGACACGGCGCAAAATGGCGCATATCGGTCGATTGATGACCAGCAAAAAATATTAAATGATTTTCTGGCGCGCAACGCCAGTTGGGTGGCCGAGGGGTGTCAGAAATTTCTGTATTCACAATTGACGCCCGATTTAGTTGTTGATATGCGCATTGGTCGCATGGTGGCGATATTTCGGTTTACACGTCGATTTTACCACGCAAAAAAATTGATTGGTAAACATGTATCCCCAGATTTGCCGGTCCAGGCGTACCACTATCGTAAAATCACACCCGCCAAGATTATGGAATATGATAAAATCAATCGCCAAATAAATGCCGAAATAGCCGATTTTTTACAATGCGCGACCGTGCCGGTTATGCGATGCCGACAACGCACAGATTATTCACAAATTTTTGAATATATTACGCGCGCAAAATAAACGCAATTTGACTTTCCCCCGTAGGTTCGGAACAAGCGACGCGGATGTGTCGCACGGTGAAAGGGGGCCGCCAAAATCACCAAGAGCATTTGCGATTGGTATGATTTTGGATGGGAATTTACAATCCGACCAGGGCCACCAGATTAAAAAAACACCCAAATGGGTGTTGGTTATTTTTCAATTTTTTCTATTCGGTCAACATCAATTTCGGTTTTGAACAGGCCAGAATCAACCTCTCCATATAATTTTACGGTGTCTGTTTTGCGGACATCAATGCCGCCCCAATCGTCGTCATCAATTTCAACAATCACAGAATCTGTTCCGTCGCTGAACAAATATTTTTCATCCCCCATGCGTTGAACAATATTGCCCTGGATAACGATCGGTGCGTCATCGCGCATTTTTTTAACCTGTGCCACAGTGACAATCGCATCTGCACTCTGGGACGATGCAACAGGTGCATCAGCAATAAACCCGGCAAGCGCTGGGGATGTCAACGCACCGGCAATAACCAATACAGATATTTTTTTCATATTTTTTCCTTTTGTTCCGTTGTTGATTATAACACACCGTTTCGTAATATGCACGACCATTTATGTGAACAGGAATAGAAACTTTTATCCGTTGACGGCAGACTGTAAATTGTCTGGTTGAAAATTTCTGTCATTTTAAATGACCGTTTAAATCAACTGTTTTTTGATATTCAAACAATATTATTCTACAACAAAAAATGTCTCGATTATAACGGATTTCAGACATTTTTCCGTTGCTGCAAAAATACTGACCACTGGTTATTACACAAACGGTCGTTTTTGAAACAATATTTCGTATGAAGAGAGTGTTGGTTTGTTTGTTGTTTTTCCTGATGCCTGTGCTGGCATTTGCGCAGATATCTGATGAAGAATATTTGAAATCAAATTTATCCAGTATAAAGAGGGATGAATCTGTTACCAATGCAGAATACTTGGTAATTGGTAGTAATTGGAAAGAGCGGGATCTGGAAAAGTTAGAATCAGATATGCAACAAATGAATCCAGAGTTGGTAGAAAGCTTGAAAGATGCATCTGATATTGTAAAGGCAGGGAAGTATAAGTCTTGGTTGGCGCGACAGACCTTTGAAGATTTTTATCAAAAATATATGAACGATTTACAGGCTTATTCGCAAAGGCTTGGAAGAGAGATAGAAAAAAGAGATTCTTCAAAAAACGAAAATCTTGTGATACTTCAGTATGAATTATCAACCAAGGATTTAACAGATTGTTATAAAGAGCCGCTTTTTGGAGACACGGTGTGTTATGAGCCGGACGGGTACATTAGGTATTCAGTCAAATATTCAGAAAATAAAAATGTCGGACACAGAACGTTGACCGTTTCCAAAGATGTGCCAGAAGAAAACAGATCTTCGTTTTATCAATTTTCATTAAGCCCACAAGATCAGAACGAAAATCAGAGCTATATGTTGGCTTATACTGCAATTGATCAGGAATACGATAAAATCGCTAAATTTAGGTATTATGTGACAAAAGATATGTTGAAAAAAGATTGTGAAATTACGTGTAAAGATTGTTGGATCAATAATAGGACTACTACTCTCATCAAGTGTGATACTAATTCAGAAACATATAAATCCAATTTGTTTCCACCATCCATATCGCTGAATTTCGTGGAAAATTATACTAATAGGATTACAAGACGGTCAGAATGATAAAAGGTTGTATGTTTCTTTTAAGTTTGATTGTGATGTTTTTTCCATGTGGTTCGTTTGCTGCGGAAAACTCTGAATACTTGGTATTGTATGAAATTGTCAATAATATGCACCCGGATGAAACACAACCAGATATAACCAGCAAATATATGGATATGTACCAACAGGCAAATTCGTTGTATCTGAATTCCAGGTTAGAGGAATTAAAACAAGCATATCAAGAGGCCAAGGCGCGCGAGCAATCAACGGCGAACAAGGTGCTGGGTGGGTTGACCATGGCGGCAACGGGCATAGGCGGCATGGAATTGGCGCGCGGTTTGGCGGAACAAAATGCGGATGCCGCCGCCGATACGGATATGACGGCATATATTGCGACAATGCGATGCACATACGGCGATAGTAAAAATGTGCCCGCGGGCCAGACTGAAATAGAATTGCCGGGTGGAAACGACGAAAATTTGATGGCGTTGCGCAGTGAATATTTTGCGCTGGCATCGGATTTGCGTGAACGCAAGGTGGCGCTGGAAATGCCCGCGGGAATTGAAAGCCAAGAAATTACAGATGTGGCAAATACCGGGCTGTATGATAATGCGGGTGTCGGTACAACGGATGGTGCGTATGCCAGTTTATACCGCGCCAAAATGCAAAACAGCGAAACCGACCAGGCCCGCATAGATGCAGACAAAAAGGCGTCGAAAAATCGTGTGACGGCGGGCGGTGTGTTGACCGGTGTGGGCGCGGTTGGTGGCGCGATTGGCAATACCGTTATCAATGGAAAATTGGGTGAAATGATAAAGGAAAACAAGAACCAACGGTCGGTTTCCCGTGCAAATAAATCTGTCATAGATAAATTGAAAAAGGGGCTTAAATCAAACGGTATGACCAATGTTGATAAATTAGACTTTTCCAAATTGGATCTGAGTGGTATGTCCGGCGTGATTGATAAAATAGATTTTTCATCAATGTCAAATTTGCGCGGTCGTGATGCGACAGAAATATTTAACACATCAAACAGTACCGATTTTTCATCATCGTTGGGCAATGTTCTGGGGACCCAGAATGCCACATTGTTTAATTAAAAACCGCCCCAAATGGGGCGGGTTTTACATTGTCTGCTGGTGCCGCAATGCATTTACTTGGTTGCGGTTTCTTCGAATTTTTGTACAACTACCGGTGCAACACCATATGGGGTTTTGTGCATACCTTTCTTTAATTCACTGTTGATAATTGTTTCGCGCTTTACACCCTCGTATACAACACGTAAGTCGTTGTCGCGAATGCCGAACCAATCGGGCAGAAATCGGCGCGTCTGAAACCGCTCAGAGTACTCACACCCCAAAGGTGTGCTTGAATACAAAACATCTAAATTTTGGCTGCACGCTGTCAATGCACACAACGCCATTACAAGATAATAGTTTTTCATCTTTGTTCCCCATTTTATAAAAGGTAAAAACCGTCAACAGAAATTGACGGTCGGGGAGTTCGTAAATCACTATAGCGTTGATTCTGTTGGTCTTTGGACAAGTCCTGTTATATAACCAACAGCTCCCCGACCAATACAGTCGGGGGATTTAACGATACAAACGCGCAACACCGTTGTATGAACTGTGGAACACATTTTGTACCGGCTATAGTAGAAGCTTACGACAGCCCCAAACCCAATTCCCATTGGATTCAATTCATAGTATACAGCAAAAACACCGAAGAACAACTAACATTTCTGACGCGTCGTAAAAAATGCGTGGATTCGTTCTGTTAGTTTTTAGATTGTCTGCTGGTGCCGCAATGCATACAGATTGCGCATCAATATTTGCTGGGGCGTCATTAAATGCTGGGGACGCAATTTTCCGCGAATATTTGGGTGATGCAATGTGCGCAGTTTCGGCGCCGCATATTTTATTTGTTGTTTTTGGCGCAATGCATACGGCATTTTAATTTGATAGTGCAATTTTTTCGAGCGGCGCGGTGCCGGTCGCATTTTTGTCGTTAAACGGTGTTTGCGGCGACGCGCGATTTTGGATTTTTTGCGCTTGCGTGGTGCGGGTGCGGCGGGGCGGGGCGAATTGGTTGCATTTAATGTGTATGGCATTTGCAATTTATATACCACTTTTTCCGTGTCCGCCATTGGAATGTTAATGCCAACCGCATCAGAATATATGTTTTGAAACATTGGCGATACAAACATAGAATCCGTGGCCGCAACCGCCGTATTTTGGTGCACCGCCATAATTTGTGCCAATTTTGCCGCATCATATTGCCCACGATCAAAACAATAGAATTGGGCGCGCAACGCGTCATATACAATCATATCTGTGCCGAATGGCGTTTTATCTGAAACCGTGCATGTGTTCGTATTTACCAAATACAACACATTCATTTCGCCCAGTGGCGTGTTCAATGTGCGCTTTATTGCGACAAATGGTTGCCCCGGGAATGTCGCCACCAATTGAAATGGTTTGTGCGATGCGCCCAGTTCTGGCATTGAAACGATATGCCCGTCGGGTGTACGCATTCTCAATTGATAAAAACGCCCCATTTCCGTGGTGTTTGTAAATCGTTTCAAAATGTCTTTATTTGGTTCCAATTTTATTTACCCTTGCTTTTTGTGTGGCGCGCGGTTGCTGTTTTTTTCGCCGCCTTGAATTGAATGTCGCGCAGCTTTTTATACTCGCCACCCAACGCGCACAGTTCTGCGTCGGTTCCTTGTTCAATAATATGACCGTCTTTTATCACGCATATTATATCAGCATCCAATATGGTTGACAAGCGGTGCGCAATCACAAATGTTGTGCGACCAACCATCAAATCTTTCAATGCGGCCTGAATCAATTTCTCGCTTTGTGTGTCCAGTGCGGATGTGGCCTCGTCCAATAACAGGATTGGGGCGTCTTTTAATATCGCACGGGCAATGGCAATGCGCTGTTTTTGGCCGCCCGACAGCAATGCGCCGCCTTCGCCAACCTGGGATTGATATTGTTTCGGGAATCCCATAATGAAATCGTGGGCGTTTGCCGCACGCGCCGCGGCCTGGACCTGTTCAAGGGTGGCATCGGGGTGACCATATCGAATATTATCCTCGATTGTGCCATTGAACATAAACACATCTTGGGAAACCTCGGCAATGTTTTTACGCAAAGATTTCAAAGTGTATTTCTTGATGTCGGTGCGGTTTATTTCGACCTTGCCCGATTGGGGTTCGTAAAACCGTTCCAGCAAATTGAACATTGTCGTTTTGCCGCCACCCGATGGCCCAACCAACGCGCACACGCGGCCCGCCGGCACATGCAGGTTTATGTCGTGCAACACGGGCTCGGCCGGGTCGTAGGCGAAATTCACATGGCGGAAATCAACCGACATTTTGCCAGGTTTTAATTCGCGGGCATCTGGGGCATCTTGGATTTCGGGTTTGCTGTCCAGGAAATCAAACAGAACCTCGGCCGCTAACAGTCCGTGTTGGATTGTGTTTCCGGTGCCGGTAATGCCCTTGGCCGGTTTATATGCCGCGGTCAACGCCAGCAAGAACGCCGTGAAATCACCGGTCGAAATCGCGCCCGTCACGATAAAGTGGCCACCGATAATCAGCGCCATACACAGCCCAATTGAAATCATCAATTCCAACAGTGGCGATTGCAACGCATGTGCCTGGGTGGTTTTATATGAATTGCACATTGACGAATCCAAAACATTTTTGAATTTTTCAGATTCAGAATCCTCGGTCGCGAATGCCTGGATGGTCTTTATCCCGCGCAGTGTTTGGTTCAAATGTTGTGCCACATTGTTTGCAATGCCAAACGATTCGCGCGACAGGCGACGGCGTCGCCGCATAATCAGCACCATTGGAATCATAATCGCCGGCACCAAGAATATCAACACGGCACACATTTGTGGCGCATAGTACACCATCAATCCCAGTGTCATTGCCAATGTGGCAATTTGTTGAATTGTGCTGACAATCGTGCTGGTCACCAGGGTTAAAACCGCGCTGGCCTGGACATTAAAGTAATTCAAATTTTTGCCAATTCCGTCGCCATAGAATTTGGAAATGCTCATTTTCACCATGTGGTCATAGATATGGCGTTGCAGGTTTGCACTGGCCAATAATCCGGCCTTGGCCATCAATAACGCCTTGGCGTACGTGAATGCGCCCTTGAACCCAAACGCGGCGATGATTTGCAGCCCGAACAGGTATATCGATTGCATACTGCGTTCAATAAACGCGTTATCGACAATGCGCTGGACCAGGGTGATGGTATACGCCTCGGCCCCAGATGCGCCGATTGTGGCCAATACGCCCGCCAGCAACCATTTCCACTGTGGAACACCGATTTCGCGCCACACGCGCGCATATAAAGACCATTTAATGCGGCCATTGGACGCGTCGCCCTTGACCAACTTTTTGATTTTTTCAGATATTTTTATAGACATAGCGCATACATTATAAATGTCTGAATAAATTCTGTCCAGTGAAAGATTTGCATTGACAACGCGCGCAAAAGTGTATAAAATGCGTGGGCTTTCAGAATATGAAGGCGCAAAGTTTTGGGGTCATAGCTCAGTTGGTAGAGCACCTGCTTTGCAAGCAGGGGGTCGTCAGTTCGAGTCTGATTGGCTCCACCAAATTTAGTTAGTGTTTCGGCAACGAAACATTTAGGAAATTTGAGTGCCGCGGCGGCGTTTATGCCGACGGGCATCAAGTTTGAAAGATAAAACGCCGAAAGGGGGTGAATGCATTATGGTGAAAGTTCTGGTTCGCGACAACAATGTCGAACAGGCTCTGCGCGTTGCAAAACGTAAATCGCAAAAAGAAGGTCTGTACCGCGAAATGAAAGAACGTCAGCGTTATGAAAAACCAACAACCAAGCGCAAACGTTTGAAAGAAGAGGCCGTGCGTAACGAAAAGAAACGCCAGTCCAAACAAAGAATGGTATTCGGATTCTAAATAAAACCGCCCCATGGGGCGGTTTTATTTAGAGCATAGAGAATAGATAATAGAGAATAGATAGCGCGCCAATGGCGCGCTGCTAAAAAGTTCAGAGTTCAGAGTTCAAAGGATGTGTCCGCCGTTGGCGGACAACACTATATACCTAGATCCCGGTGTCAAGCACCGGGATGACACCTATGAAAAGGTTCGCAACCAAGACCTAAACTACGTTCATAAAAAAAATCAGTATACCGCCTTTGTCATCCCGGGGCTTGCCCCCGGGATCCAGGTCATAAAAATGCAGCGAGCAACGCGAGCACTCAATTGTCATTCCCGCGCAGGCGGGAATATGGTCCATACAGTGCGAGTGGCAACGAGCCAAATACAGAATATCGCGGAATGCGGTAATATTGATATTCGCTTTTTTACCAAATATTGTACAACACCAAGCGAGAGTAATTTCCAAGTCCCTATTCCTGCCTACGCAGGAATGACAATTCTTTTTATGCTGTGTTCTGTATCTCTGTCGCGGGGTGAATTCCCCTTCGCTGGCGAAGGGGTGTCCGCATACGCGGTAGTGGTAAATATGTCCCCGCGGGGCAATGGATACCGGCCTACGCCGGTATGACGAGAGTTTTATGGTTGATTGCCAAATTTTACGAATATTGTTCGGGGGCGGGTGATTTATGATTTTATCGTCGTCACCCCGACGAAGGTCGGGGTCCATTGCCCCGCAGGGACAAATAAAAAAAACTCCACAAAAATCCCCGCGATGCCGCGGTGGGTGGGGCGCGGCGCCAAAAAAGAAGTGCCGAAAAAAACGGTGGTTTTTATTATGCGTTATCCGGTTGACAGAAACCGCAGAAAACGGCTATTATTACACAATAAAAATATGCCGCAAAAAACCACCGTTTTTTGCGCAATGTGGGGGAAATGGGGAATGACCAAATTACGCAGAATATTACTGTCGGTGATGTGCACATTTACACTGGTGTTTGGTGCGGCACACGGTGCAGACGCGCCCGGTATGTCGCCAATGGTAAACCTGCGGTATGTCCATAATCTGATTGAACACGAATGGGGAATAAACATTCCAATTGTGTCCGGACGTCCGTCGGCACCGGCAAATATGCGATACTTGTTTGCGGTGATAGATGCCGCAAACAGCAAGGTTGGCACCAAAACCGATTACCAGCACAGTGAATATGCGACGGGTTTTGCGGCAAATGTGAACACCAGTATCAAGGCCGTACGCACATTGATAAAACCGAAATACCACTTTACGGCAACCACAACATCGGACACCACAACGTTCAGTTTTAGTATCAGCGCGGCAGGTTCTTTCTATATAAACTGGGGTGATGGCACGGCGATGCAGAAAGTAATAAAACCCGCGACAGGTGACCAGACCATCAGCCACACATACGCCACCGCCGGCGCATACGACATCCGTATTGGTGGCCGCGCAACGGGGTATGGTAGCAATTTTGATAGTCCTGTAATAGCATTTGATAAGAATCAGAACTTGGCAGGCATTTCCGGTAGCCTGGGACGGATATTTCCGAATGTTGGCACAAGTATGCCGATTTTCGTTCATACATTTTATGGGTGCGGAAATCTGACGGGTCAAATCCCCGCAGATTTATTTGCTGGCATTGATGAAGGCGTCCCAGCGGATAATATGTATAGTTACACATTTTATGATTGCAGTGGTTTGACCGGTGAAATCCCCGCGGGGCTATTTGCGGGCATATCTGGTCCCTCCGCTTACGGTATGTTTGCCTACACATTTGCTGGATGCAGTGGACTGACCGGACCATCGGCGCGAAACCCAGATGGGACACCACTTTATAATGTATTCCCGTATGCAACAACAGCACAAGTTGGTGGTATGTATAGCGGTGCAACCGGGTTGTCGGACTATGCGGATATTCCGGCGGCGTGGAAATAGGGGCGTGGTGTGATAATCATTTCAATTGCTGGCGAAATGTGATATAATGGCGGGGTACAGGGGGAAAATATGCCATCAACAAAAACAACAGTTAAAAATACTAAACGCGCGTCGGGCGCGAAAAAGCAAAAGGTTCAAACCAGTAAAACATACACGAATATGTTCCTGGCATACGGGGCGTTTTGGCGTCGCGGGTTTTCTGAATGGGCGGGCACTTCGTCGCGTTCGGAATATTGGTGGACATATTTGGTCAATTGCTTGCTGATTTTTGCATGGGGATTCTTGGGATGTATGGTTGCCGCAATGGAATATGTGCTGGCGGGCGATTTCGGCGTTATGACCGGTATGATGCTGGTGATTCCAATAATCTATTGCTTTGCGGCGGTCGTTCCGGCAATATCTATGCGTGTGCGCCGTTTGCATGATGCGGGGCTGTCCGCGTGGTGGATGATGCTGTACATTTTATGTGGGGTGCCATTATTGTCGATAATGGTCAGTGTGGTTATGTTCATATTTTTGGTCTTGCCCACATGCAATCACGACAATCCGTACCATAAATTTAATCGGGAATAAAAAAAATGCGCCAATGGCGCATTTTTTATTTGCCCCACACCGGGCCAATTACATATTCGGCGGCCAATGGCACCGATAATTTGGCAATGTTTTCCATTTCAAATTCTATGCGGCGGGCAAATTCGTCGGCAACGGTGGCGTCGCATTCAAATACCATTTCATCGTGAACCTGCATAATCATTTTGATTTTGTCGGCATTTGGGCGCATCAGTTTTTCGTCAATCACAACCATGGCGCGACGCATTAAATCGGCCTCGAATCCCTGGATTGGGGCATTGACGGCGGCGCGCATTGCGTACCCGCGCAGGCGGGGATTTTTAACCTCGGGCAATTCGATGCGGCGCCCCCACGGCGTGTACACGTATGCGTTTTTCAATGCAAATTCGCGGGTTCGCTCCATATATTCGTTGATTTCTGGCAGGCCGGCCATATATGAATTTATCAATTCGGCGGCGGCGGCACGCGAAATGCCCAATTGCCCCGACAGGCCAAATGACGAAATGCCATATATTATTGAAAAATTCACGGTTTTTGCCGCCCGGCGCATTTCGCGTGGCACGGGCGCGCCCGGCGCAATGCCAAATATGCGACGCGCGGTTTGTTCGTGAATGTCGGTGCCGGCGTGGAAAGTTTCCTTGAACGTTTTAACATCGGCAACATCGGCCAACAGGCGCAGCTGAATTTGTGAATAGTCGACCGAAATTATCACGCGGTCTGGTGGCGCGACAAAGCATTTACGAATTTGTTCGCCCAATTCTGTTTTAATTGGAATATTTTGCAGGTTCGGGTCGCGGCTGGACAGGCGCCCGGTATTGGTACTGGTTTGTAAATATGTGGTATGAATACGGCCATCGGGGGCAATCTGGTGCGGCAATGCGTCCGCGTATGTGCCCGCCAACTTGGCCACAGAACGCCAATTCAGAATTTTTTCAATGATTGGATGCGCGTCAATCAATTCGTTTAATGTGTCGGCGTCGGTTGAACGGCGCTTGTTGCCCGGCAATGCCAATTCATCAAACAATACGGTTGCCAATTGTTTGGGACTGGCAATATTAAATTCATGCCCGGCCAATTGCCAAATTTGGGACTGGATTTTTTCCAAATCGTTGTGAAACGCCGACGATAATTGTTGCAACCCGGCGCGGTTCACCAAAACGCCGGTGCGTTCCATATTCATCAATATGGGCATCAATGGCAAATCGCATGTTTCATACAATTTGCGCAATTTTTCATTTGCATTCAATTGTGGGCGAAATTGCGTATACAGTGCCATTGATATGGTTGCATCCTCGGCCGCGTATGGGGCGGCGATGTCAACCGGCAACAAATCAAAGTGCATGTCGGCACTGCGCATTTTTGGTGGGAACAGGGACGCAAAATGAATATTTGCATGCCCCAGGTATTTCAGTGCCAGTTCATCCAATCCGTGGCCGTGCGTGGTGCCGTGCAACGCATACGACAACAGCATTGTGTCGTCAATCGGGGCAATTTTGGTGGTATCCCAACACTCGTTCGCCATTATGTGCAGGTCATATTTCAAATTATGCCCAACCTTTACAATATTCGGGTTTTCAAATATTGGGCGCAATTTTGAGTATACCAAATCAATTGGCAATTGGTTGGGGGCGGGCACATCGGCACCGAATAAATCATCAGAATGGGTTTTATGGCGAATTGGAATATATGCGCCATGTGTACCATTTGTGGCCAATGATATACCCACGATTTTATCGCTGATTTGATTCAGACCGGTTGTTTCGGTATCAATCGCAATGACCGATTTAACGCCCATCAAAAATTTATCCAATGCCGCCGGCGTGGTAATGGTTTCGTATGTAATTTCGGGGTATTCTGATGGCGCCGGGTCAGGGATGTCGGTTGCCAATTCTGCGGCAATATCCACCGGGCAATCGTTGCCAACATAGTGGAATTCTGGCGCTATTTTCGTTTCATCGAAATCGGCCAGTGGAAACATTTTTTCAATTTTTACCGCCAACGAATTGCTTTCCAATTTTGTGCGAACGAAATCCAAAGCGGCTGGTGTGTTGAAATGAAATGGTGCAATTTCCAGACCCGATAAATCCACATCATCTTTTAATTGAACCAGTTTGCGTGAAACATACGCCAATTCGCGATTATCGCGCAGCAAATTGCGTATGCGTTCATTTTTCACGGTATCCAGATTCGCATACAATTCATCCAGCGAGCCAAATTGGGTTATCAATTCTGTGGCCTTTTTCGGACCAATGCCTGGCACGCCTGGCACATTGTCCGTGGCGTCGCCCATCAGCGACTGGACATCAACCACACGATTGGGCGCCACACCAAATTTTTCCATAACGCCCGCGGCGCGAATTTCGCGCTGTTTCATGCCGTCGTACAAAAACACGCAATCGGACACCAATTGCATCAAATCTTTATCCCCGGTGATAATGCGTGTGGCGTCCGCCCCGGTGCAATTTTGACGTGCAATTGTGGCGATGACATCGTCGGCCTCGACCCCAGGGATGCACAGCACCGGCATACCCATTGCGGCGGCGGCGCTGCGCACCATGGATGATTGAATGACCAAATCGACGGGTAATTCGGGGCGGTTGGCCTTGTACGCGGGGTAAATATTTTGGCGGAAAGAAATGCGCGACGCGTCAAACACGCACACAAATGCATCGCCATCGTGCGCCGACGCCAATACCGGCAACATCATATTGAAAAATCCATAAACCGCACCAACGGGCGTGCCGTCGCGCCGGGTCAGACGGCTGTGCACGCCATAATACGCGCGAAATAACAACGAATTTCCATCAATCAGTGTCAGCATATTTTGCCCCGTCAATTTGGGGCGCCCATCGCGCCCCGTTTGTTGTAATGAACCGTCACCTAGAATATATAGCGCAATTTCAAGCGACCTTCGTATTGCAGAACATCTGGTTTGCCATCGGATGTGTTATACACATCGGGCGCGTATATGGCGCGGGCCTCGGCATCAATTTTGATGGGCAATACCGGCACATCAAATGTTAAACCCAACATACCCTGGTATGCGGCGCCGTGCGATAAATCAATGTCGGTGTCTTTGACACTGCCGCCAAATACGCCACCAACACCAACACCCAAGTACGGATGAACAACCGTTGATGGCATTTTCAGGTACAAATTCGCCATGGCGGTGTGCATTTTCAATATGTCGTTGTTGCTCATGTTATATTCGGCCTCGATACGCAAAACGGGAATATCCAGACCCAAAACCGCGCCAAACGATTGGGCATTTTCGGTTTTATTGTTGTGCGCACCAAATTGGCTGATTGCGCCAACACCAACTGTTGCGCCGGCGTAAAAATCGTACAGAACATTGCCGGCATTGGCATTTGCGCCCATAAACATCACTGAAATCGCGGTCAAAACACCCGCTGTTTTTAATTTCATTGTAATTCTCCTTTGTATGATATTATAATAAAAGAAAGAGATACCGATATGCAAGAAAATAAACCTGTTTTAATTGTTGGATTGGGCAATCCCGGGGCCGAATATGCCCGCACGCGTCATAATGTTGGCTTTATGGCGGTGGCGCAATTGGCCGGCACGGATGCAAAATGGCGGCGCGAGCATAATGCGTTGACCGCAACCGGCACCGTTGACGGGCGGCGTGTGATTTTTGCCATGCCACAAACATTTATGAACGCGTCGGGCGATGCCGTGCGGCCATTGATGGCATATTATAAAATTCCGTTGGAAAATCTGGTTGTGATTCATGATGACATGGATTTGCCGGTTGGGACAACGCGTACAAAAATCGGCGGGGGCAGTGCCGGCCACAACGGCATAAAATCAATTGATGCCGCCGTTGGGCGTGAATATATGCGTGTTCGCATCGGCATTGCGCACCCGCGTGATTTCGGTATGGTAATGGCCTCGGCGGATTGGGTGTTGGGACGTTTTACCGCCGACCAATTGGAAAAAATAAACGCGGCGATATCCGACATAAAATTGTTTTGATTGTACAAAAAAACTCGGGGCATTGCCCCGAGTTTTTATTATTCTTTTTTGCCAATGATCCAACGCCACGGCATGTCTTTTTTACCGGCGGTGCACCCTGTGGTGTCTTGTGATGATACACCTTCGTCGGTCGATGTTTGCGGGGCGTTCCATTCTGCGACAATTTTACCAAGATCAAGATCTGTTCCTTTGGGGTAAGTCAAGTTACATTGCTGTGTCGAGGATGCTTTGTAAGACTGTGCTGGGCTTGTACCAACGCTGTGGTTGGTAGTGTTTTTTCCGTCTTGATCCATGGTGTAAGTTGGGGACAGATACCGGCCACTATAAAAGTATGCCTGTGTGTTGCCTCCGTCCGGCGTCCTGTCTGTGACGACCACGTATACATATTCGCCATTCGTGCAGGTTAATTTTTGACCATCTGGGTAATTTTTTGTTGTTGTGGTGTTTGGGCCATCTGATGGGTTCGGGGCGCCACTAGTGCATATCACATAAACATACGCATTGTCATTGGCTTTTTGATACTTGGCAACCAAACGAGAAGTGCTTGGCAGGCACAGTCCGTGTGGTGTTTTTTTACTGTCAAGTGTCGTAACACGGGTGCCACTAGATTTCTCGCCAAATGTCATAGACTTGTCCGAGGTCCCCCTCAAGAAAAAGCTTGTTTTGCTATTATCTGTGGTGTCGTCGCCGCCGGGCAGGCCATCAATTATATTGTCCAGGCAACAATTCCCAAACACATCCTTTTGACCCGCGTTGGTATCATCAACGTTGCAACAGTTGGTTATGATACCATCCGTATGTTTGTCGGTTCCCTCTGTTTTTATGTTTATCTGCCAGAATTTTTCGGGCGGACAGAATACATCGTCATCTGTCAATGTTGATTTATCCACACATACTCCATCGTGCAATTGTTGCCCTGGGGGACATGATGTATCGCGACATGACTCTGGATTGTTGTTGGTGTTTGTATTTTTTGCAAACCAGGACAACAATGTTTCGTCATCTGAATTCCGGAAACTGGTCTTGATATAGTTATGACTGTATGATTGTGATAATGATGCTTCTGGTGAAAATTCGCAGTTGCCCCAAATGCGTTCGGTCAAACGACATTTCATACATTCTGTGGAATCTGAATTTTTGCAAGATATTCTGCACAAATCGTATACTCCGCATTCTGCTGGTGACCCGTTGTTATCAGTTGTGTCCGCTGAACACGTTTCGGTTTCGTCGAGATTGTTATACAGCTTGCTATAAAATTTATACCCTTCTTGTTGGTTGGCGAACACGGTATCTGTTTTGGTTTTGGTTTCGTTTGGGTTTGGGTCGGATTTACGTGCGAATATGGCCTTGATGGAGGCGTCGCCCGTTTGTTCAATGCATTTTTGAACCTCGTCCCAGCAGGCTGTACGATTGATAATTGATTTACGGTTGACCGATGTTTGAATATCTTCGCACAGGCCAAAGTTGCCCGATACAGATTTACATGCCTGGATAATGCATGCACGGCCAACCTCGCGGCATGTTTGCATCAAAGTATCGTATGTTTTGTCGGTGGCGATGTCGTTCATACCGGCGGTCCATTCAGAGTCTGTTTCTGCGTCCCCCGTGACAGAATAGTTCAACACCGCGGTGCAAGCGTTTTTGATGCTGGCACACATTTCATTTACGGTTTTATCCGCCAATACACCAAATGTAGATAACGCACGCGCGTCAAAATCCTGGATTGTTTTGGTGGTGTCGGTCAAACATTGCGTGGTCAATGTGGTACAGCTTTGGCGGACATCTTCCAATTTTTTTGTTTGCGCCAATTTAATTTGCGCCAATGCGTCCTCGATAAATGCATCCCATACGGCGTCGGCAATGTCCTGGCAATTTTCCATTGCAGGGGCCAAAAATGTTTTCTTGGAATTCAGATATGTGACAAACACCTGGTTTGCGGGTACCGATGTCCATTCTTGGTCGGCAGATGGCCGCACAATCAGGTTTGCCAAATTGACCAATTTATCGGACAGCAAAGCCTCGCCCGTGGATGGGTCAATGTATTGCCCAGTTGTATCCAGACATTTGCCCAACCCGTCGCCGCATACGGTTGAATCGGTCAACATGGTCAACATTTTTTCTTTGCATGTCAAAATATCGTCGGAATTGCGTTCCTGGTACACATCCAAGCGCGACATATCCAACAGGGCGCTGCCCTCGCGTACTTTGTCACGGGCCTGGTCAACCTGGGTCTGGTACGATTTTTGAACCGCATTGCAATCCTGTTCGATAACCATTTGATAACCACTTTCGGCCAAAGATAATTCGTCGTCGGAACAAACCTCGGTCGCCATTTCGCGACAGATGGGCAGGGCGGCCGAATACAACGCCATGCCGGTTTTGGCCGTGGTTGATGCGGCCTGTAATGAATCGACCGTGTCAAACGCCGAATCGGTATCCAACGACAATGATATAGATGTCATTGATTGGTTGAAATTGGTGTCATTAAAACTGGCGTTCAATTTTTTGGAAATATCGTCCAGCATTTGTTTGGATTTCGATGTGTCCTTTTGCAGGAATGCGGTTTCGCCCTCGGTCGCCTGGTTTAATGCGGCGGCGTCTTCCTTGTCCATATTTACGGTCAACAGGCGCTGGTTGAAATCCAACATTTTTTCTTCGACATTGGCCAGACGCTTTTTGGTGCTGTCAAATTCATTCACGCGTGACGAACATGCACAGCGCTTTAATTGGCTGTCCTTGTTCGCACAGAATTCATCCATGCAATTGTAATAAACCTCGCGGCATTTTTTATAGTTTGAATTGATAACACTGTCAACGGTGTTTGTTGTGGTTGCGGCACGCGCCACGCGTGACGATGCGCCGGTTGTGCGCCGCGCCGATGATGTGGTTGACGCGCGCGCGGCGGTGGTTGTGGCGGCGCGCGATACAGATGCGCGTGATGCGGCCCCCGACGATTGCGACACAGATGTGGTTGCTTTGGGCGCGCCGATTGTACCGCGAACGATTGCCGCACGCGATGGCGCCGAAATGACATTGGTGCTGGCCGCGCCACGGGTTTGGGTGCCCGATGTGGTGCGGGTTGATACCGTTTTGCGGGTGGTTGCGGTGCGACTAGTGTCCGCCACAACATTTGTGCCGCGCGTAGTTGTCGTTGTTGCCGTGCCCCGGCCACGCACGGTTTGGTTCGAATTTGTTGTGGTTGATTTATTGTTGGTTGCGTTTGTGATGCGGGACGTGCCGGTTGTCGATTGTGGGGCGGTGGCGGTTGAATTTCCACGTGCGGCGGCAACAACAGACGACGCACCGCGGCGCGTTGCGGCGCGCGCAGTGTCATCAGAATCAGCCGCCCGGGCAGGCTGAAACGCCCACAGCCCAAGGAACAGCGCGAAAATTAGTCTGAATCCTTTCATTCTGTATGTGGTAATGTTAGCAAAAATTCAAAACGCCGGGCAAGGGAAAAAACAGCTTTTTAATAAAGTTCATCCGTCTCCGCTGACGCTCCGACAGAGAGAGCAAAGAGCAGAGAGCAATGAAACGCGCCATCCGGCGCGCTTGTTTCATCCCCGTCGTGGGATGAATTCCCCTTCGCTAGCGAAGGGGTGGCACGAAGTGCCGGGGTAGTGGTAAATAAGTCCCTGCGGGGCAATGGACCCCGACCTTCGTCGGGGTGACGGTTATGGAAATAGCCTAGCGCACTACGAGATAACAAGAGTAAAGAAGGTACTAAGTTCCCCTTCGGGAACCACCCACAAAATCTGACGATTTTGTGGGGCCCGGACAAGCACCGGGATGACAAAGGCGGAATACTGATTTTTATTTTATGAACATAGTTTAGGTCTTGGTTGCGGACCTCCTCATAGGTGTCATTCCGGGGCTTGACCCCGGAATCCAGGTTATTGGTGTTGTCCGCGGATGCGGACACGTTCTTTGAACTTTTCACTTTGAACTCTGAACTTTGGTTTTTGGTGCGGGCAGGGGGACTTGAACCCCCAAGGATTGCTCCACAGCATCCTTAGTGCTGCGCGTATACCAATTCCGCCATGCCCGCGGCAAATCAAAAACTTGGCTATATTCTTATCAAGTTGATGTTTGTTTTTCAACCTTTTTTATGATAATATATATGTGAAAAAATGGAAAGGTAAGGATTTTCTATGACAAAATTACCACGATTTTTGTTGCGGGCATCGCTGGTTGCGTTTGCTCCGGTTGCGGCCAATGCGGCGGGCACATATTATAATGGCAATTATCAATCGCCCCAGTCACGATATAACACCCAAACATACGCCCAACGCGGATACAGCAATTACAACACAAATACGCAGTCCAGAAATTATAACACCGGGTACAGCAACAGTGGTAATTTTTCGTCATACTCGTCAACGCGGCCGGTTGTTGGCACGCGCACCACGCAAACACAATATGCGCGCACCACAAACAGTGCGAACACCGCAAATAATACCGGGAAAAAACAAGGATTTTGGGTTGATGCCGGCATTTCACACGAATTTGCCCAGTGGCAATTTGAAATGAAGCAGTCCGCATCAATATTGCACTATGACAATATTGGGTGGAATGTGTTGGATATGCGCGGCGGATATGTGTTTGGTGGCAATACCAAGATGCAAATTGATGCCGGATTTAGATACGGTATTCAATCTGGCGACAGTTCCATGGTCGACGACGATATTACCAATGGCGGATATTTGGTCACCACCTGGGTTGACAGCAGCGACAACATCATTGGCAACCAAATTGGGCACGCGTTATCTGTTGGCACCAGCAGTGGCGGCAATATGATGGGATTTAATATCGGGTTTGGATTGACCGACTTTTTCAAGTGGGGCAATGTGAAAATCACGCCGTCGATTGGGTATCGGTATTTGAAATATAAACTGGAAACGAAAAATAATTATGGTCTGTCGGTTGATACGGCGGCATGTTTCCGGGTTGATGGCAGTGACGAAATTCAATGTGACCCGGCAATTGTTATTCATTTGTCGGATGGCCAGCAACAGATTATCTGGCGCGACAGTTTAACCGGCCAAATGCAAGTGGCGTCCGGCGCCGAATGGATAAGCAGCGAGGGTTCATATTACTATGAACAACCGGGCACATCCCATTCGTACGAGGTTGAATGGTCGGGCCCGTATGTTGCATTGGATATGGATTACACAATAAACCAAAATAATTCCATCAATGGACGTGTGGAATTGGGACTGCCGGGGTATACCGCCACGGGTGACCAGCCATATCGTTTGGATTGGGCACATCCAAAAAGTGTGGAAGACAGTGCGGGTATGGCTAGTGGTCTGCACCTGGGTTTTGGGACAAATTGGGTGACCGCAATAACAAATACAGTGTCGTTGTCGGTGGGACTGACATACGATTACTATACCGTCAGCGATGCCGAGGCAAAAACATACCTGAACGGTTCGTATTACGATTCGTTGTATGCGGCGCGTGAAAAGGCGTGGACCGAGGCCGGTAAAAGTTTGGATGACATTTTGGATCCAACAAACGGCGACCCGGTTGCGATAAATATCAAGGATTTGGAATCGCAGTGCAGTGGTTGGACCTGTACGGCGGAAAACGAGGTTAAATCGTTCTATAAATCCATGGGAATTCGTGTTGGAATCAACGCAAAGTTTTAATGATGGGTGTTATGTCAAAATTTTTGTGCGCGATTTGTGGACTGGTTGGCGTTATGGCAACCGCGGCGAATGCCGCGCCGTTGTCGGGTACGGCATCGGTAAATATTACCAGTGAAACCGCCGCCGCGGCCAAGACCATTGCCATGGACGAGGCGCGTCGTCAAATTCTGTTTGAAAAATTGTCGCAATATTCTATGCCTGATCAATTGCGCGATGCAATTGGTGCGGCGACGAATGCCGACTTAATGAATCTGATTGGGGCAACCAATATTTCTGGGGAACAACAATCTGATACAACATATTCCGCAAATATCACCATGGTTATTGATAATGCGGCGGCAACAAATTGGATGAATGCGACGGGCGTGCAAAACTGGATGCCGGCGTCATCGGGGGGTGATAAATTTACGGTTGTTGCAAATATGACCGACCCGATTGCAAACTGGGCAAATTTACAGGAAATTGCGCGTGCCGAAAAAATAGATTTGGCAACCAAATACATTGATGCCACCACGGCTACGATTGAATTGCCGGTGGCGACCCGTGGTGAATTCACCGCCGCATTGCGCGCGGCCGGGTGGAAATATGCCGATGACAATGGTGTGTTGCGAATTTCAAAATAGTCGTGGGGTGAAAATATGAACAAGATATTGCTAGCAGGGTTGATTGCCATTGTTTTAATGCCGTGTGCATCGCGTGCGGATGATGCCGCGACGGATGCGGGGGCGCCGTCGTTAAAACTGGACATTCGCCGCATAGGTTTGGAATTATCCAAAACATCGGTAAAAAATGCCCGTGAATATGCAGATTCTCCGGTGTCGGCCCTGAATGCATCCAGCCAGGATTATATCAAGGGCGTGTTTGATACCGTTTTGGAATACAATAAAAACAAATTCAAATGGGATAACGGTCTGTATGCGGAATACGGTAAAACAACATTGCGCCCGTATGATGGCCCAACCACAACCGACCAAAATGCCGATAAAATCATCGCATCCAGTGATTTGTCATACGCGTGCTGGGAATTTGGTGGGTTAAAATTTGGTCCGACGGTTCGTGGCGCATACGATACCCAATTTCGCGATAATCCCGATGCACCGCGCCAGAATATTATCCGTGCCAGTGGCGGTTTATCGCTGTTTGACCATAAAATATTGAAAAGCCTGTATGTGACGGGGCTGTACGAATATGATTTCACATACGCCGGCGAACAAACCAGCAAAACCGGTGCCGAGGCCGGATGGCGCGCCGAATATACCGTGCGTGATGGGGTGAAAATATCTACCAGTGGTTATTATCGTGAATATTTTAACTATTCTGATTATGTGAAAACCGACCTGAAACGCGATTTGAACGCTGTGTTGCGTCTGGATACTAATTTGTGGGGCGATTTAACCATGGGACCGTATTTGAAATATCGTTTGGCCAAGGCGCGCGGTGCCGATGTATACGGCAGCAATTTTATGCTGGGTGTTTCGTTCAATTACATTACTAAATTTGATTTGATGTAATCAAAAAAACGCGGCAATGTGTGCCGGTAATTATTTTGTAATGTCTTGAATTCTGCGGGTGCGATGTTGTGCACCCGTTTTTTGTATGGGCGGTGGCAAATTTTTATTTGGCCGCGGCGCGCGCGGAAAAATTTCCTGGTGTATATTCGTTGTTTTATATACAGAAACGATAATCCAAGGAGTTTAATGTGATATACGGGTATGTTCGCGTTTCCACCGATCACCAGACAACAGAAAATCAACATTTTGAAATAGAGCGATTTTGTAAAAAACAGGATTTAATCATAGATTGCTGGATAGAAGAAACAATTTCATCAACCAAGGAATTATCAAAACGTAAACTGGGGCGATTGCTGCAACAATTGCGCAAAGACGATATGATAATAGCATCGGAATTGTCGCGTTTGGGCCGAAATTTGTTGCAGGTAATGAGTATTTTGCATCACTGTATGGATGTTGGCGCAAAAATTTGGACAATCAAAGATAATTATCGATTGGGCTCGGATATTACCAGCAAGGTTTTGGCTTTTGCATTTGGGTTGTCTGCGGAAATCGAACGAAATTTAATATCCCAGCGCACCAAAGAGGCGTTGGCCCGTGTGCGGTCCCAGGGTGGGCGCATTGGGCGCCCCACGGGCAGTAAAAGTATGTCAAAACTGATAAGCCGCGAGGAATATATATTGCAAAAATTGTGTGACGGGCGCGCCAAATCAAAAATTGCACGGCGCCTGGGCGTGCATCGCGATACATTAAATCGGTTTTTGAAAATACGGCACCGGTTGCATGCCGAATACCTAGAATCGTATGTTCCAACGGCCGACAACGAATAATTCATCGGTGCCGTATGGGTTATCAACAAATCCGGCGGTTAAAAATTTATATTTGGCGGTGAATTCAACCGACGGACGGGTGGCCGATAAATCTATGGTATAATCATTGTACACAATGGCGCCGTCTGCCATGCGACCAACCGGGGTGTGCATGGTCATATTGCCGGAAATAATTGTGTCTGGTATGCGCAGTGCAAATTGCCAATCGCGGCCGCGTGCGCCAATTGCCGCCGATGCGGTTGTTATTCCGGAAATATCGGTAATCATCGAATTGTCGTTCGTATGTGGGCGGCCCATACCAACCGATGCCGTTTGAAATAATGTTATGTTGTCCAATTTCCATTGGCGGGCGGTGGATACAAAACTGATGAAATTTTTATCGCCAATGCCGAACAGGCCGTCGGCCGGTAAAAAATCCATGTCGCGGAACCCAAATTCAAAATTGCCCGCGGCCGTGGCCACAATGTCGTCATTTCCGTGCAGATGCCGCCACGCCTGGGACTGGTTTTGAATGGTGATATTTTCGGATATGTCCGCTGAAAATGCGCGGCCGTATTCATCAAAGAATGCAAATTGCGGATTGGCGGATTTTATATTATGTGCAATTTGCCCCGATACGCGTGCCACGGCCAACGGTTGCATTGTGCCGCCAATTGGTACCAATGCGGCGCCAACGGGGCGGGTTGCGCGTTCCAAATCCAACATACCGTGACCATATACATCGTCAACCCCGGGTGCCCCCAGATCGCGCGCGGTTTCGAACAACAGTGATGTTATTTGTGATGCGGTCATATATGGAAATGCCTGGCGCAAAACGGCGATTGCCGCCGATACAACCGGGGCGGCAAAACTGGTGCCATGGGCCGTCGTGTAATCGGTGTGCAGTGACCCCGGCGCGGTTATGCACCAATCACGCGTGATGCCGCATGCGTTGCTGTAATCGGCCAGCGCCCCCGTTGCATCGTCAAACGCAACAACATTTACAAAATGGCCATTTAATTCGGGAATAACGCGGGGCATGGCGGACAGGGCACTGGATTGGGACAGCCCATCGTTCCCGGCCGCCCACACAAATATGGCGTCGCGCGTGCGCGCGGCGGCGGATATTTCATCAACAAAATGTTTGTCGGTCACGCGTTCCAGTTGCGCGCGCGATGTTAAGCTGGTTGCGGACATTGACACGGCCCAACTGGAATTATATACATTTGCCTCCGTTGCGCTGGCAATTGCGTTGCCTATTTCGCGGTATGATAAAAATTTCATATTTTCATCAACGATTTTATATTGCACAACATTGACGTCTGGGGCAATTGCGCCCGACGCAAATGATGCCACGGTTTTCCCGTGCCATGTGTCGGCCCCGGCGTCTAGTACCGCGATTGTTGTGCCGCGCCCGGTGTATCCGCGCGCCAGTGACCACGCCAGGCGGATATTATTATATTGGTCCATATTGCGGGCGTACGATGCGTTTTGCATAACACCGGCCAGTTCTGCGGCACTGATGTCATCGCCGACATAGGCGGGCACGGTCAATGTAGGTTGTGACGGGCCCGCGGTACCATTGTCGCCACCGCCCGACATAGATATGCCAACCAGCGCCAATGCGCCGCCGACCAGTCCCGCCGTGCCAAAAAATGATGTTGCGCCATCAATGAAAAATTGGCATTCAATCGGATTGTTTCCACGGTATTTTGTATCGCTGCAATCGCCGGCCATCGCCGTACGGCAAAATATGGCCAAACAAATAATAATTGCAAAGAATCCGTTCCTTGACTTCATACCTAGATTATTAGCACATAAAAAATATTTGTCAACTTTTCTTTTGCTGGGTGGGTTTATATTCAAATCATTAAATTTTCCTTGATTTTATTGGGGAATTGTTCTATTATCGGGCTACACGCCGATGCGTGAAGAACACAACCGTTGGACAAAATTTCTGTCTGGATTGATAAAATCTGGTCTGGTGCCCACGGCGAGGATAACAACAGAAAAAAGGATAAAATCATGGCATTGCCAACATTTACTATGAAACAGTTGATGGAAGCGGGCGTCCATTTTGGTCACCACACACGTCGCTGGAACCCGTTGATGACACCGTATGTTTATGGGGTCAAAGATAAAATTCACATCATCAATTTGAACAAAACTGCGCCGTTGATGTATCGCGCACTGGTCGCATTGGAAGCTATTGCGGCCGCCGGTGGCAAGGTTCTGTTCGTTGCAACCAAGCACCAGGCCAAAGACATTGTCAAAGATGCGGCCGAACGCTGTGGTCAATATTATGTCAACAACCGCTGGTTGGGTGGTATGCTGACAAACTGGACGACCGTTTCCCAGTCTATCCGCCGTCTGAAAAAGATGGAATCCGACATTGCAAACGCCGAAAAATTGGGCTTGACCAAGAAAGAAGTTGGCGTTATGACCAAAGAAGTTGAAAAACTGCGTGAAATCTTTGGCGGTATTTTGGAAATGCACGGCACGCCCCAGGCGATGATTGTTATTGATGTGCCACGCGAAATGAATGCTGTTCGCGAAGCGCGCAATTTGGACATTCCGACAATCGCCATCTGCGATACAAACGCGAATCCTGAAATGGTTGATTACCCAATTCCGGGCAACGATGACGCGGCACGCGCAACACAATTGTATTGCGACCTGTTCGTAGACGCCATTTTGTCTGGTATTGAAAAACGTTTGGGCGGTGCGGCTGGTAAAAAAGCCGAAGCAGATATGTCTGCGGCCGATGATTTCGAAGCCGATACCAAGGACAAAGAAGCGCGCCAGAAGTCCAAAACATCTGAAGCACGCGCGGAACGTCGTGGCAAATTGGCCGACAAAGCCGACAAATAATATAAACACATAATACATGGGGGAAAACAATGGCAGAAGTAACCGCAAAAATGATTCAAGAACTGCGTGAAAAAACATCCGCAGGTATGATGGATTGCAAAAAAGCATTGGTTGAATCAAATGGCGATATCGAGGCCGCGGCCGATTGGTTGCGCCAGAAAGGTATTGTCAAGGCGGCATCCAAGGCCGGCCGTGTTGCGGCATCGGGATTGGTGACCGTTGTAAAATGCGACAATATGGGTTGCGTTGTTGAATTGAACGCCGAAACAGACTTTGTTGCGAAAAACGACAAATTCCAGAAATTGGTTGCCGATGTTGCGGCCAAGGCATTGGAATTGAATGGCGATTTTGAAGCGACAATGGCGGCGGTCAAAGACGACATTGCGGCGACCATTTCCACAATTGGTGAAAATATGAACCTGCGTCGTATTGCGCGCGTTTCGGGTCAACATATTTACACATACATCCACAATGCATTGGTTCCAGGCATGGGCCAGATTGGTGTTGCGGTTGCAATTGATGGCGATTCCGAAAAAATCGACGAAATCGGCAATAAAATTGCAATGCACATCGCGGCAAACAAACCTGAATTTATGACAATTGCCGATGTTGACCCGGCCGCCGTTGAACGCGAAAAGAAAGTGTTCATTGAATCTGGCGCAACCGCTGGCAAACCAGAGGCTGTGGTTGAAAAAATGGTTCAGGGTCGTATCCATAAATACTATGCGGAAACCGTTCTGGAAGAACAGCCGTTCGTTATGGATCCATCCAAAACCGTCAAAGAAGTTATTGCAGAACATGGTGGCAAATTGGCCGGTTATGCGTATTACGTACTGGGCGAAGGTATCCAGAAACGCGAAGATAATCTGGCGGATGAAGTCGCAAAAATGTTGGCATAACAACATTTGGGAACAAACAAAAAAATACCGCCGTTCGGCGGTATTTTTTCATAGAGAGCAATGCGCATCCGTCTCCGCTGACGCTGCGCCGCGATAAAGAGAGCAGAGAGTAATGACGCGCGCCAGCGGCGCGCCGTCGTGATAAAATATTTGCGCGGGGGACGAAACTTTGCTAGCATTATGTGAATCAAGGAAAAAGATATGAAAAACGAATTATTACAGGAATTAGAGGCGCGCGGTTTTATCAACCAATCATCAAATATGGATGGGTTAAATGATGCGTTGAATGCGGGGCATGTGACGGCATATTGGGGAACCGATCCAACCGGGGATTCGTTGCATGTGGGACATTTGGCATCATTGATGTTGATGCGTTGGTTCCAAAAATATGGCCATCGTCCAATTGCGTTGGTTGGTGGTGCAACCGGGCGCATTGGCGACCCGTCTGGTCGGGACAAGGGACGCCCAATGTTGACCGATGCGCAAATTGAACATAACTGTGCGGGGCTGCGCCATTCGATTGAAAAATTTATTCATTTTGATGGCTCGCCGACTGGGGCGGTTATGGTTGATAATAACGATTGGATGTCGGGGTACAGCCACATGGATTTCCTGCGCGAATTTGGTACCGATTTCACCGTGCCGCGTATGCTGGGTATGGAAAGTGTGCGCCGCCGTTTGGAAAACGGTATGACGTTCTTGGAATTTAACTATATGACGTTCCAGGCGGTCGATTTCCTGACGCTGTATAAAAAATATGGATGCACGGTTCAATTGTGCGGCGCCGACCAGTGGGGCAACTGTGTTATGGGGGTTGAACTGGTGCGCAAAAAATTGGGGCAAGAGGTTTTTGTTCTGTCAACGCAATTGATTACCGATGCCAATGGAAACAAAATTGGCAAATCGGCGGGCAATGCCGTTTGGGTGAACGAGGATAAGACATCGCCATACGAATATTACCAGTATTTCCGCAATACGCCGGATGATTTGGTGGAAAAATTCTTGAAAATCTTTACGGAAATTCCATTGGATGAAATCGCACGTCTGGCGTCGGCGCGTGGCGCGGAACTGAATGCGGTCAAACGCGTGTTGGCGTTTAATGCAACCGAAATTGCGCACGGTCACGATGCGGCGGTGGCGGCGCAAAATGCGGCCGACGCATTGTTCGGCGGTGGGGCAAAATCCGAAAATATGCCATCTGTCCAGATTGAATTTGGTGCGGCAATGGGTATCTTGGATTTCCTGTGCGCGGCGGGGCTGTTCACATCGAAATCCGAGGCGCGTCGTAATGTGGAACAGGGCGGCATTCAATTGGATGGTGAAAAAATTACCGACCCAAAACACATTGTTGCGCCGGCCGATGAAATTGTTGTACAAAAAGGCAAAAAAACATTCCTGCGTGTTGTGAAAAAGTGATGAAAAAACTGGTGCTGTTTTTGATGGTTGCGTTGATGGCAAGCCCCGTGTTTGCCACCAGCGAACTGTCACAAATAAATGCCCAGATTGCCAAAACCGAACAGCAAAATAAACAATTGAGCCAACGCGTCGCATCATCCGAGCGCGAGGTTGCATCGACCAAGAAAAAATTGGTGCGTGCCGCCGACCAGGTCAGTAATCTGGAAGAACAACGCGGTGCGGTTGCGCGAAAAATTGCCGAATTGGATGCCCAGCGCGAGAAATTAAATAAATCGTTGGATGAAAACCGAAATCGAATTGCGGATTCGGCGGCCAGTATTCTGTTTATATCTATGCACCCGGGTTTTGATGCCGACAATATGCGTGAATATGTTTTGACATCGGCCATTTTGTCGGGTACGGCGGCACAATTTGATGCCGAAATCCAAGATGCCACGGAAAAATTGCGCGAACTGGAAAAGATACGCGAAGCGCGCGCGATTGAAAAAGAAAAACTGGACCGTACCGCGAAAAAATATACCGCGGAAAAAAATCAGTTGGATAAATTGTTGCGTACGCGTGCCGCCCAGAACGAACAGTTAAAAACCGAGCAGGCGGCCTTGCAGAAAAAATTGCGCGAATTGTCGGCGCGCGCAAAAAGCATTTCGGAATTGTCCGCCGGCGTGGGGAGTTCGCAAATGTCGGGGGATTCGCGTTTTTCGTATCGTAAATTGAACCAGCCGGTGCGCGGCCGCGTGGTGGTGCATTTTGGCGAAAAGACCGCACTGGGCCTGAAATCAGACGGTTGGCGTATTCGCACGCGTGGTGATGCATTGGTGTTGGCGCCGGCTGATGGCACGGTGAAATTTGCCGACAGTTTTCGCGGTTTTGGGCGCGTGGTAATTATGTCGCACAAAAACGGATATAACACGGTTATGACCAATCTGGGCGATATTGATGTTATGGTTGGGCAAGAGGTTCTGGCCGGTGAACCGATTGGGCGTATGAATCCGGACAAGCCCGAAATGTATCTGGAGGTTCGACGTGGCGATGCCGCGGTTGATCCGGTGCGATTATTCAAAGAAGATTAAATGTGTGTATTACGCTTTTTCGGCGGCGGTGCGGGCTAATTCATCGCACCGTTCGTTGAATTCGTTACCGTTGTGTCCGCGTACCCAATGCCAGTGTATTGTTATCGCGTTTGACAATTCGTCCAGTTGCATCCATAAATCTTGATTTTTAACAGGTTTTTTATCCGCGGTGCGCCAATTATTTTTCTTCCAATTTTTTATCCAGGATTGCATTCCGTTTTTTACATATTGACTGTCGGTGTGCAATTCAATTTCACTGTGTCGGCGTGCCGCGGTCAACGCCCGGATTACAGCCGTTAATTCCATACGGTTGTTGGTTGTGTTCGCTTCGCCCCCGCTGCGCTCGGCGATATTTTTCCCATCGGTTGCAACGAATGCCCATCCGCCACGACCAGGGTTGCCCAGGCAACTGCCATCTGTCCAAATTTTTAACATTTTATTACACCTTGTTTTGTGATATAATATCATAAAATGAAATTTGATGCCAAACAATTAGCCGATATGTCCAGTTCCGTTCGCGCGCATGCGCTGAACGCGGTGCGTCGTGCGCATTCGGGGCATTTGGGAATTGTGTTGGGTGCGGCCGATATTATAACAACCATTTATGCAAATTTCTTGCGCCCGGGGTGTGACAGATTTGTTCTGTCGGCGGGCCATGGCAGTGCACTGCTGTATGCAACATTAAAATTGGCCGGGTATGATATTGGCGATTTGGAATCGTTTCGCACAATTGGCGGGTTGCCGGGGCATCCGGAATTTGGTATTGATGGCGTTATGGCAACAACGGGCCCCCTGGGCCAGGGTGTTGGAAACGCGGTTGGTATGGCTTTGGCGGCCAAGATTCAGGGGGCGGATGAAATGGTGTATTGCCTGTGTGGCGATGGCGATTTATCCGAAGGTGTCGCGTCCGAATCAATTGTGTTTGCCGGTCGGTATAAATTAAACAATCTGGTTTTATTGTGGGATGATAATGGCATTACCATTGATGGCATGGCGTTGACCGATGTTGATGTGGCGGCGCGTATGCGTGCGGCGGGATGGCGTGTGGTCACGGTTGCGGGTAATAATTTTAATGCGTTGGATCGGGCGGTGCATGCGGCGGTCGCGGCAGACGCGCCGACATTTATTCGTTGCCGCACGGTTATTGGGGCGGGCTCGTCATTGGCGGGTGCGGCGGCGGCACATGGTTTTGAAATTCCAGATGTGGAATTGGCACAATTGATTGAAAAATATGCGTCAACGGTGGGTGACGAATTGTGGGCACAGGTTGCACAAAATGTCAGTGCGAAATATGTTTTGAATAAACCCGATGTCAGTGTCGCGGATATGCCATCGCTGAATTCAGATGCCGATATTTCCACGCGTGAACTGTCGGGAATTTATTTGCAATCAATGGTTGCGGCGGGCGTGCGTCTGGTCGGGGGCAGTGCGGATTTATCACACAGTACAAATGCAAAAACGGCCGCACATCACGACATTACCCCGGGTGATTTTAATGGTAATTTCATAAACTATGGTGTGCGCGAACATGCAATGGGTGCCATTATGAACGGGTTGGCGGCATCGGGCCTGCGGCCGTATGGTTCAACATTTTTGGTGTTCAGTGACTATATGCGCCCGGCGATTCGCATTGCGGCAATGTCGGGATTGCCCGTGATTTATGTGTTTACACACGACAGTGTTTGTGTGGGCCAGGATGGACCAACCCATGAACCGGTTGAACAATTGCCGTCGTTGCGTCTGATTCCGCATTTGAATGTATTTCGCCCATGCAACGGGGCCGAGGTTGCGTACGCATGGCGTATGGCGGTGTCGGATACCAATTGCCCATCCTGCTTGATTTTGTCGCGCCAGAAAATAAAGCAAATTCCAACGCCCGATGGCGCGGATATTTCGCGCGGTGGATACATTATATATTCCGCCACCGCGCGGCGCGTGCGCGCAACAATACTTGCCACCGGCAGCGAAGTTCCATTCGCCGTTGCCGTTGCAAAAAAATTGGGCCCCTTTGTCCAGGTGGCCAGTGTTCCGTGTGTTTCGGCATTCCGTGCCCAAGACGCGCGGTATAAAAAACAAATATTGCGTGGATTTGTCGTTGCGATAGAGGCGGCGGCATCCGTCCCATGGTTTGAATTTGCCGATGCGGTTGTTGGAATTGACCGGTTTGGATTGTCTGGGCCGGGCGATGCGGTATACCGCGCCATGGGTTTTGATGTTGATGCGGTCGCACGTGATATTATGAAAAAATTAAAATAGCAATATATGTCTGAATACGAATTTATTACATCGTGGGGGGAACATATCCCCATTGTGATTGAAACGCGGCGTGGGCTGCGCAATATTACATTGCGGCCAAAAACGCGCCCAGTGCGCGAAATTCATATTTCAAAACCATGGTTGGCAACAACCGCATCGGCCATGCGATTTTTGGAACAAAAACGCAAATGGATTGAACGCATTTATGCCGCCGCACCCGACAAGGCGCATGTGCGCCCCGGGGACACAATTGAATTTTTGGGGCGACGCGTCTCATTGGCGCATGACCCATCGTACCGCGGAAACAGGTTTATTTGCAATGAATGTGAATGCACTTTGGTTGTTGGTGGCGATGCCGATATGTTTGAACGCCGCGTTCGCGATTTTATCAAAGAACGGTTCCAGATTGCCGCACGTGAAATGATTAAAACCGCGCCGCGTGAACTGTGGCCAACGCGCATTGCGGTGCGTGACACGACCAGTCGCTGGGGCAGTTGTTCGTCATCGGGGACAATTTCGTTTTCGTGGCGTCTGGCGTTTGCGCCGACGGATATTATGCGCTATGTCGTTATGCACGAATTGGCACACCGTGTGCATTTGGACCACTCGCCGGCGTTCTGGGCAACGGTTGCACAATTATATGGCGACGGGGTGGGGCGCGCAAAGCGGTGGCTGATCGTGCACGGCGCGGAATTGCACCAATATTTTTGACAAAATTGCTTGAAAAATCGCAAAAATCGGCTATGGTTTTGGTATGAATAAATTTGCAGTTATCTTTTTTACATTTCACCACGCCCCGCGGCGTGAATATTAGCGTTTTGCATTTTTTATGATATAATTGACATTGATATGTCACGATTTTCCGTATAAACCACAGGAATATAAAATGGAATTAAAGCCAACGAAACCATTGTCGGGTTTCATAGAATTATTGCCGGCGCAACAGCGCTGTTTTGACGAATGCGCACGTCGTATGTTAAATGTTTTGCGCGTGGCGGGTTTTTCGCAATTGGATTTACCGGCCATTGAACGGGCCGAGGTTTTGACCGACAAAGACAACTGGGACGAAATTGAAACCCAAATGTTCTTGTTCCAAAAGGGCGATACAAAAATGGGGTTGCGCTATGACGGGACGGTCGGTCTGTCGCGTTATGTTGCGGGTCATTTGAACGATTTGGTGTTTCCATTTCGTGCGTCACAGTTTTCAAAACGTTATCGCGGGGAACGTGCGCAAAAGGGCCGCTATCGCGAATTTTACCAAATGGATATGGACATTATGGGTATCAATGCGCTGTCCACAAATTATGACGCGGAAATTATTTCTGTGATTGATCGCGCGTTGAAATCTGTTGCTGAATTTATTGGCCCGGCGCGCGTGCTGGTCGGGTCGCGTCCGTTCTGGGATGCAATGTTTGCACATTTGGGGTTGGATGACGCGCAAAAGAAATCGGTATTCGTTTTAATTGATAAAAAAGACGCCATGGGCGACGCCGAATTTGCATCTGGTTTGCGTGATGCGTTAAACGACATGGCCAAAGAAGACGAAATTAAATCCGTGTTCACACGTGGATATACCGAATTTATGGGGCGCACACCAGAATTAGACGCGGCGATTGATGAATTGACGCACTTTGTTCATGTGCTGCGCGATATGGGCGTGAATAATGCGGAAATTGATTTGTCAATTGCGCGCGGTTTGGCGTATTACACGGGACTGGTGTTCGAATTCAAATTGATAAATCATCCGGAATTGGGCACGGCGGCCGGCGGTGGTCGTTATGCCGATTTGGCAGGCAAGTTTTCCAAGACCAAAATTATCGGCGTTGGTGCGGCGATTGGTTTTTCGCGAATCTTTGTCGCGTTGCTGGACGCGGGGCAAATTGATTTAACGCGTTTTGATGCGCCAATCCGTGCGGCGGTTTTGGTGATGGGCGATGAAAATTTGGCGTATGCGTCGTCTGTTTTGGCGGCACTGCGTGATAATGGAATTGCGTCGGTGTCATATCTGGATACAAATAAAAAATTCAAGAACCAGGTTGAATATGCCGATAAAATCGGTGCCGCGTACAGCATAATTATTGGCGAAACCGAACGCACCGCTGGCGTTGTCGGGGTTAAAAATATGCAGTCTGGCGACCAGCAGGCAATGAATTTAGAAAATTTAATTAAATTGTTAAAGTAATGGTATAACGGTATGATTATAGAACAAAAATTAAAAGACATACAAACCCGTGCCTCGGAAATAGAGGCCCAGATGAATTCGGGCAATGTGTCGGGGGACGAATTGACCAAATTGTCCAAAGAGTATTCGCGCCTGACGGGGATTTTGCCGCTGATAAACGAATATTTCCAAACGACCGCGGGCATTGCCGATGCAACAGAAATGCAACACGATCCAGAACTACATGCGATTGCGGCGGAACAGTTGGCGGAATTAAATCACCGTTTGCCTGAAATTGAAAAGAGTTTGCAAATCGCATTACTGCCACGTGATGATGCCGACGATAACAGTGTTATTATGGAAATTCGCGCAGGTGTTGGCGGTGAAGAATCGGCACTGTTTGCGGGTGATTTGTATAACCAATATAAATCGTATGCGTTGCGTCACGGCTGGACGGTCGAGGTTATCGAAGAAAACGCAACCTCCCTGCGCGGGTACAAAGAAATTGTATTCAAAATCGATGGTGTTGGGGCGTATGCGCGTATGAAATTCGAATCGGGAATTCATCGCGTGCAACGTGTGCCTGAAACCGAGGCCGGCGGTCGTATTCACACCAGTGCGGCGTCTGTCGCCGTTATGCCCGAGGCCAAAGATATTGACGTTGTAATTGATGACAAGGATATTCGTATTGATATTTTCCGTGCGTCTGGGGCGGGTGGCCAGCACGTAAATAAAACCGACAGTGCGATTCGTATTACGCACTTTCCATCAGGGATTGTCGTTACGTGCCAGAACGAGCGCAGCCAGTTCCAGAACAAGGCCGCGGCGATGGCGGTTCTGCGTTCCAAGTTGTATGAAAAGCAGCGTGCCGAACAGCAGGGTGCCAGCAACGCCGCCCGTAAAACCATGGTGGGCAGTGGCGACCGCAGTGAAAAAATCAGAACCTATAATTTCCCAGAACAACGCGTGACCGATCACCGTATAAAATTGACCCTGTATAAATTGGATGATATTTTGGCGGGCGGTGTGGCATTGGATGAAATGATAGACGCCTTGATTGCCGCCGACCAATTGGAACGATTGGCAAATATGGAATAAAAACCGCCCCATCCCGGGGCGGTTTTTCAGAGCATAGAGAATAGATAATAGAGAATAGATAGCGCGCCGATGGCGCACTTGTTTCATTCCCGTTGTGGTCTAAATTCCCCTTCGCCAAGCGAAGGGGTGGCACGAAGTGCCGGGGTAGTGGTAAATAAGTCCCTGCGGGGCAATGGCCCCCGGCCTGGTACCACCCACAAAATTTTCAATTTTGTGGGACCCGGGTGTCGGGGTGACGACTATAATAAATCACCTACAGCCGAACAACACTCGTAAAATTTGGTAATCAACCACAAAACTTCCGTCATACCGGCGTAGGCCGGTATCTATTGCCCCGCAGGGACAAATAAAAAGACCACCTCCCCGCTACGCGGTACTCCTCCACAGGAGGAGAACTTGCTACGTTCTCGTTGCAAGTCAAGTTCACCTCTGGGAAGTCGGGGTGCACGCAGGGCGGGGTGTCGGCAGCGCATCAGTGATAGAGTGATAAAGTTTTAAGAATAAAAAAGACCGTCACCCCGACGAAGGTCGGGGTCCATTGCCCCGCAGGGACAAATAAAAAACACAAAAAATCCCCGCAATGCCGCGGTGGGCGGGGCGCGGCGCAAAAAAAGAAGTGCCGAAAAAAACGGTGGTTTAATTTCGGCACTTTTATACGGAAATTATACCCAGAAATCCGCCATCAGGTCAAGTGGTATTTATTGCGCAAAAAACCACCGTTTTTTTCGGCAATGAACATAGCGCCCACAGGGGGGATGAAATGAATATGCTGCGTAAAATTTTTCTGGTTATGATTTGTGCATTGGTTATATGCCCGGTCTGGGCCGATTTCTATACGGGGTATCAGAGTGAATGCTGGGTTGAAGACAAGGGCAACGACGAATATTGGTTGTGCGGTTATCAGATACACTCGTGTAAAGGCAACAAAGCCGCAAAGAGAAACACCGTGCACGAATTGGCACATCATGATGATTTTGAACATAATAACCGCCACTTTTGGTGCTGTGATGGTGTAAAGGGCGAAGGTGGCAAACAAGGAACGTTTGTAGAGGGCAAGAATTGGGAAAAAAGCAGTACGAAAAAGACAAAATCCGTTGGCGGTGGCACATGTGAATATACAGAGACCGTGACAATATGCGGTACAGTTGAGGGCGATTGCACAGTACCAACATCATGCCCCAGTGGCCAGGTTGTTAGTGGTGGCAAATGCACCGCCGTGAAACAGGAAACACCAAAAACCACCGCAAAGAAAGACGATACACCGAAAAAGCAAGCCACAGAGCCCGAGAAACCAAAGGAAGAAACAAAATCCGATGATTCTTGCACGGGGCTGACCAAGGGATTGGACGCCAACGGCAAATGCGTCACATGCACTGGGACGGATTATATTTTCAATACGTTTTTACAAAAGTGTGAATATTGCCCAGAAACAGAAACCCAAGGTCCAGATAAAACGGGAATCTGTATGGATTGTGGCAAGAATAATATGGTTTGGGATAAAAACAAAAAATGGTGTGTTGAAAAGCAAGACACACAAAAGATTACATCAGCGACAAAAACATATTCAAGCGATATGATGTATGAGTGTTATGGGTGCTCGTCGGATATTCAATTCAAAAAATGCCTGGAAATATATCGCACGGCGCCCGATACATTGTCCAATATACAAAAGAGTGTCTTGAAAGCATGCAATAACACATACGATGCGGCCAATGCAAAAAATATGTTAACGGCATTGAACAAAATGGTCCCAGATACGACAGAAACCAAAACCGAGACGAAACAAACATCAAACCTTGCAGAAAAGTACACAAGACCAGAGGTCAATGAAGAATTAAAAAAAGCCCTTGAGCAACAGATGCAGGTTTCTGATGCGGTGGTTGCAGACCAGGTGATGGCGGATGACATATCGACCACGACCAAAATCACCGGTACCACAACCACAACGGGAACCAGCGTTGCCAGTGGCACGACATCGATTGAGGAGGCTCTCAAAGACATTGCATTGCCGATGAATGTTGTTTCGGGCAAGACGAAGAAATTGGATTTCTCCGTCAGCAAAATGCAGGCGATGTAATTTTTATTATTGCTTTTTATCGTTGATGATTGTTGCAATGGGGTTGGGTGGGAACTATAATTGCCGGTATGAAATTGGAATCAACCGGCATTTTAATATCTATGCGACCATTTGGTGAACGCGATGTTGTGGCGCGTGTGTTTACCCGCGATTTTGGTATTATGTGTGGCACTATGCGGGCGGCGCAAATTATGACACGGCGTAAACCGTTGGTGGGACAAATTGGCAATGTGGCGTGGAATGCGCGTCTGGATTCGCAATTGGGTGCGTTCCATTGGGATGCAACCACAAATCCAACCGCACCGATAATGATGTCGGCAAAAAAATTAGCATTATTCAACAGTGCTTTTGATTTAATATCGGTATTGCTGCCCGAACGCGAACAGTACCGGGAACTGTATAATGAAACAATCGAATTTATAAAAAAATTGGCAACATCAGGCGATGATAATGGCAACTATTTGAATTGGGAAATGGTGTTGTTGCGTGAATTGGGGTATGCGCTGGATTTATCACATTGTTCGGGCTGTGGTTCGCGTGAAAATTTACATTTCTTGTCGCCGCGCACCGGGCGGGCGGTGTGTGATAATTGTGCCGCGCCGTATATTGGGCGGCTGTACGAATTACCACCAACATTGGCGACGACACTGCATTTTATTGAAAATATTTGCACGGCCCAGGGCGCGGACATTCCGCTGTCGCGGCGGCGGCTGGGCGATAAATAAAATCAAAATTTTTTATAACTTTTTGCATATTTATTCCTTGCGCTGGTTGCAAATTTTTATTATGGTATTTGTGTTCAACAGAAAGGAGAAAACTATGACTTGGACAATATTGGTCCTGGTTTTGGGAATCGCCATGTATATGTTCGGTGGTATGCTGCTGAAACATGATGCAAAGAAACCCAGCACAGGAATCATCTTGGCAAAAAAATCTATTAAATTGATTGCCATCATCTTGGTCGCAGGCAGCGTTTGCCGCTTGTTTGTGCCATATTACCTGACATCGGTAAATCCGCTGATTATCCAGGAAATGGCCAACGGTGCCCAGGAACAATTGAATGCTGAAAAGAACAAGGCCGTTCGTGCATTCGTTCGTGAACACTCGGATATGATGATTGCAGATGCCCCGATTTTGGGTGCACCAGACGCGAAGAAAACAATCTTTGTTTGGACCGATTTCAGCTGTCCATATTGCCGCCGTGTTCATGGCGAATTGGAACGTGTATTGGCTGATCGTGACGATGTTCGCGTTGTTATCAAAAACTTCTCGATTCATGGCGCATTATCTGATGCCCCAGCCAAGGCCGCTATTGCTGCAAAATTGCAGAGCCCAGAAAAAGCAGCCAAATTGGTTGACATGATGATGACCCGTAATTTCTATACCCAGGACGATTTGAAAGATCAGTCCAAATTGGGCGAAAAGGTCGAAAAGAATGTTTTGAAAATGGCCGAAGAAGCTGGTCTGGATACAGCCCAGTTGAAACAAGATATGTCGGGCGAGGTTGTCGCACGTGAATTGGCGAACGTTCGTGATTTGGCACAACAGTTCGAAATCAGCGGCACACCGTTCCTGATTATTGGTGAAGAAGCGTTCCCGGGCGCAATCCCACACGCACAAATCATCAAGGCATTGGATAAATAATAAAACGGGGCATCGCCCCGTTTTTTTTGTAAAAAAATCCGCCCAAAGGGGCGGCTTTTTAATTGTTTTGTTATGTTCGATTACATCGTGAAATCTTCGCCCAAATAGACCTTTTTAACCATTTCGTCTTGGACGATTTCATCGGTGGTGCCTTGCTTTAATATTTTACCATCGTGCAGGACATAACTGCGGTCGGTAATGCCCAATGTTTCGCGTACATTGTGATCGGTAATAATCACGCCCAGACCGCGGTTTTTTAATTGGGACACCAAACTGCGGATTTCATTTACGGCAATCGGGTCAATACCGGCGAACGGTTCGTCTAGTAATATGAATTTTGGATCGTTTGCCAACGCGCGCGCAATTTCAACGCGGCGGCGTTCGCCACCCGACAGGGCGGTTGCCGGACTGTGGCGCAGTGCAGATATGGAAAATTCGTCCAACAATGCGTCCAGCTTTTGTTGCCGTTTTTTGCGATTGGGTTCCACGACCTCCAGAATGGCCATAATGTTTTGTTCCACCGTCAGACCGCGGAAAACACTGTTTTCCTGGGGCAAATATCCGATGTGCATACGCGCGCGTTGGTAAAACGGCAGGTGTGTTATATCCTGGGAATTCAAGAATATTTGTCCACCCGTTGCCGCCAATTGTCCCGTGATGCAATAAAAAGCGGTTGTTTTGCCCGCGCCATTTGGCCCCAGCAACCCAACCGATTCGCCCTGGTGGGCAACCATAGATATGTCCCGAATGACCATACGTTTGCCGTATGATTTAGACAGGTGTTCAATGCGTAATACGGATTGTTTCATAATTTTATCACCAATTCGTCTGTTAAAACCTTGTCCCCGTTGCTGGAATCAATGCGAACATTGCCCAACAATGTAATTGTTCTGGCCGCACGGTTATATTTCCCCGATTTGGCGCGAATTTTATCAGTTATTTTTGTGCCGTTCGTCAGGCGCACAACACTGCCCGACACACTCTCTAAAAATATTATGTCTGGCTTGTCGTATTCCTGGCGACCAGATGCCGCATACAGGCGAAAAGGTTCCCCATTGGTATCTGTGCCGGCGAACGATGCATTTGACATTTTGAATTGATTACTGACGATGTCGGACATATTTATCGCCGTGATTGGTGTCCATAATAATTGCTGGGTAAACAGGGCACCCGCGACCAATGCCGCCACCATAACCAGACCCCAACCAGTAAAGAAAAACTGCCACAGGCGCTTTAATCGTCTGTGTTTAGAGAAAATAATAAAACTGCGTTTGTCGGTCTGCACGGTGTCCAGTTTAGCGCGCCAGATGACAAAAAGCAATTTTTATATTTATTCAATGTTTTTTTTGTGTTATAATGCAACCACGAGAGATGAATAAAAAATTACTGTCTTTGATATGTGCGTTTGCGTGCCTGGTGTCTGGTGGCGCGATGGCGGCGGTCACTGTTAAAAAGGCCGCGTCGGTCGCAACCCAGAAATCTGACACATCCACAACGGCCAGTTTGGTGCCAACGGTGTTGGGGTTGGTTGGTAATGTGAAACAATTAAGTTCCCAGCAAAAGGCGTTGACCACCGAATGCGTCCCCAGTTCGGCGGAAATTACATTTGTGAACAATATCATGAAAGAATGGGCGCGCGTTGGCGAAATGAATGTGAATGATGTGCAAACCGCGCTGAAACGCAAACCGTGTAATGTGGCAACTGGTGGTTATGCGGCGGCTATTACGCGCTCGGCGGGTACGGAATTTGCATCTATTTGTTATGACTATTTTGCGGGCGACGGCAATGATGACCAGGTTTGGGCCGGATTCCCAATGGCGGCGGTTGCAACATATTGTGCGGACGGGTCGTTGTCGTGCAAGAACAAGGAAACCGTGTCGGACATATATGAAATATTTAACCTGATTGATTTTTCCGAGGCTGATTATACCAAGACCGAGGCCACAATGGCGGCGCGCTTGATTTCAAAAATTGAAAATTGCAGTTCTGCGCGATTGAGTGCCAAGAAAAAAGCGCTGTGGGGCGAATTTTTAACAAATACAGTCAGTGGCATTGGACAAAAAACAAATACGACATCTATTATGGATGTGGCGGGCAGTGTTGCCGGCGGTGGTGGCGGGTTGTCATCGCTTGGAACAATTGTGTCCCAGTTTGCCGACCGGTGATATTATTCAAATTGCATCCCCCGTGGGGGATGTTTTTTTTACTTTACTCATATACCAAAAAATCGTATAATACGGGGGATAAGGAAAGGAAATTTCGATGAAAAATAAATCTGTATCAACATGGATTGTATCACGAATGATTGCGGCGGCGTCGGTGGTTGCATTGGCGGCATGTGCTGGGAATGATAAAAATGTTGACTACGGCCCCGTGGACACGCCAACCGTTGACTATGTTGAACAATTGGATGTATATTCTGCACCGCACCAGGATTCCTTTCTGAACCAATTGGCGATGAATTATCGTTCGTATGCGATATATAACGCCCGTACCAGTGGATATTCTGAAATGGGCGAATTGTTCGCGCAAAAGGCCGTTGCCGCATTCAGTGGCGAGGTTCCTTTCCCAGAAACATTGGATAATTGGCCGGTCGATGACGAACAGGAATCTTTTGAATTGTACACCGCATACAATGAATTGTTGGATCAATTAAAAAATGATGCCAGTACCGATAACCCGCAATTGGCGGCCGAGGTTCAGGCGAAATTCGATTGTTGGTTGTCCGCAACGGCCAGTGGTCAAACGGGTACCGCCGCCGAATGCCGCGATCGTTTTCAAAAGGCGTTGGCAACACTGCGTGATTGCAAGAATGGCAAGGTCGTATCCACGGTTGCAAAAACCGAAACCAAACAGGCAACCGTTGCCAAAACCACAAATGCCAGCAACCGCACAACCAAAACATATTACCCAGAAACGCGTTCGCTGCGCGCAATGGATGGCGCCGCCCGCACGCGCGAGGGTGTGATTATTGTAAACAATGTAAATGTTCCGGAACATCTGATAAACCCCGTGCCGGTTCAGGAATCGCGCCCGTTGATATTTAACCAGAATATTTATGGTGGCGATAAAACAATTTCTAACAGCAACAACACATTGGCGGTCGATGGTACGGTTGATTGCACCGACGATGTTGAATGCGTGGCCGATGAACCGGCACCGGTTGCAAATGAAATTCCAACCGTCAGCGAAGAATATGTCACACGTCAAGAATTCATCAATATGATGATGGCCATGCGTGACGAATTGGCGGCAATCAATGCGCGTCTGGACAAAATGCAGGCGGCCCAGGGTGAAAAGACCATTATCAAGGTGCAACAGATTCCGCTGGAACCAAAACAACATGTTATGGAAGAGGTGTTCGAGGTTCGTTTCGATTTCAACAAATCTGTGATTAAACCAGAATACCAGGAACTGATTAAAAAGTTGGCCCAGGCGACCCAGGCAAACAAGAATATCAAGGTTTCGGTTGTTGGTCATACCGACACAATGGGAACCAAGGCATATAATTACGCATTGGGCGGTCGTCGTGCCGAGGCTGTACAGAAAATGTTGATTGAATACGGTATTCCGGCCAGCCAAATTGTCGCGGTTTCTGCGGGCGAGGAAGATTTAGCCGTTCCAACCGCCGATGGTGTTGCAAATGCGGCAAACCGTCGTGTGCGTGTTGTCAAGGAAACGCATTACACCGAACAACCACAGCAGGCGCCAATCGTTGTCGAAGAATATGCGATGGACGAAGAATGTGGTATGTATGGCTGTGACGAATAAAAAGTTGACAATAACGCTTGACAAAAAAGTTTTGTTGGTATAATCTGACAGGTGTCAGAGAGGTGTTTTTGACAAAGGGCATTAAAAATGACTGATAATGTAAGCAAATTTAATACCGCAACCAACGCCTTGAACAGCAAGGCAGCAGGGGCAGGGTACAAGAAAGGTATAGCGGCGGTAAATCTGGCGGCCGAATTTATGGCGCGCGGTGTCAGCCTGCAAAATCACCAGCAGAGTGAAAAATAATTTATGTGCCAGTGACAGTTTATTTCCGCACAGGGGGATTTTGCCCCCTGTGCGCTTTTTTGTGCCTGGGGCAACATATATAAATGTTGACAATATTTATATTGGTGCTATGTTGCACAGACCAAGGATTTACCGATGCAATGTGAAATAAGTAAACAGCAATACAAAAATTTGATGAAAAGTCGCCGTGGCCGTTGGATGGTGTCGTGCAGCACGATTTCCGTTTTGCCAAATGGCGACCTGTTGTTGAATGTTCCAAATCGTTGTCTGTGTGACCGTGAACGGTTGAATGAGTATAAAATTGAACAGATTTTGGGGCATTATGCGACCGATATGGTTTACTATAATTTTGACAATCACGCATTGACTGCGTTTGGGCAATCCAGTTTGGTGTCAGTAAATGAATATCCGATGTTAAAATTGTTCAAATTTATTTTTGATACTTGTATGGCGCCGGAATATGAATTGGTTGCCGGCCTTACGATGAATGCCCATATTTCCAGATACCCCGGTCGCGGCAACGGGGTGCAAAATATATTGCCTGATTGGGATTCGGGTGCGATTGTTGGCACGATTATTCGGCGCGATTGCAACACTGGCAAATTGGACCGCAGTGCACCATTGTGGGTTGGCATAGATTTGTATTTGAACAGTGACACCGCCGCCAGCCGCGCCATGGGTGAATTTGTTTATGAATGCGTCGTAAATTCGGAATTTCGCAATGCGTTGTTTACCGAACAACGGTTCAAAACACGGTAAATATATTACTTATTTTTTAGATGCGCAAAACAGCGCCCACAACCAACCGATGCCGGTCCAGAATAACAGCCAACTGGCCAATCGTACCATAACCATATTGTATCCGTCTTTGGATGTTTGGCGCGCAACCCACGCGGGCGCCATCCACACGCCAACCAAGATTGCGATTGCAATCGCATATTTTGCAACAACCAAGATTATGTTCACAATATTCATACGCACATAAAACAAAAAAGGGGACGCATTTGCGCCCCCCATTCGCTATTTCCGGTCGTATTATATACCATATTTTGCGGATTTGTCCAGTTCTTCTTCGATGCGCAGCAATTGATTATATTTTGCCATGCGGTCGGTGCGTGACATAGAACCGGTTTTTATCTGGCCGGCGTTTGTTGCCACCGCCAGGTCGGCGATTGTTGTGTCTTCGGTTTCGCCACTGCGGTGCGAAATAACAACACCATATTTTGCATCTTGGGCCATTTTTATCGCGCGCAATGTTTCGGTTAAACTGCCGATTTGGTTTACCTTGATTAAAATTGCGTTTGCAACGCCCATTTCAATGCCGCGGGCCAGGCGCGCCGGATTTGTCACAAACAAATCATCGCCAACCAATTGGATTTTTTTGCCAATTGTATCGGTCAATTTGTGCCATCCATCCCAGTCTTCTTCGGCCAATGCGTCTTCAATTGAAATGATTGGATAATCCGCAATCAATTTTTCGTAAAACGCAATCATTTCATCGGACGATAATTTTTGACCCTCGAAATTATATACGCCATCGGCATAGAATTCCGATGATGCCACGTCCAAACCAATTGAAACCTGGTCGCCCGGGGTGTATCCGGCCGCGCGAATTGCGGAAACAATTGTATCCAACGCCTGGCGGCACGAATGAAAGTTTGGTGCAAAACCGCCTTCGTCACCAACATTGGTTGAATTGCCGGTTTTTTTCAAAATAGATTTCAAATTGTGGAAAATTTCCGAGCCCATACGAATCGCCTGGCTTTCAGATTTCGCGCCGTTTGGAATAATCATAAACTCTTGTGCGTCCAGTCCATTGTCGGCATGCATACCGCCGTTGATGATGTTCATCATGGGGCGCGGCAAGACACACGGGTTTGCATTGCCGTATATTTCGGCAATATATTTATACAGTGGAATTTTCTTGGCCGCGGCCACCGCGTGTGCAACCGCCATAGATACCGCCAGTATCGCGTTTGCACCCAATCTGGCCTTGTTCGGTGTGCCATCCAATGCCAACATTTTTTCATCAATTTCGGTTTGATGGGACGCGTCCATACCGGTGATTGCCGGGGCGATAATTTCATTCACATTTTTTACCGCGGTCATAACGCCTTTGCCCATATATGCGTCGCCACCGTCGCGCAGTTCCAGTGCCTCGAAACTGCCGGTGGATGCGCCCGATGGCACCGCCGCGCGGCCAAACGCACCGTCTGACAAAGTAATGTCGCATTCAATCGTCGGGTTGCCGCGGCTGTCCATAATTTGACGCGCGTGAACCGTTGCTATTTCATACATATTTTACTCCTTTGCATAAGTATAAAAAAGTGATTTATGGGGGCAAGTTTGGTCTTGTCCTGTTTTCCTATTTATGTAATAATATAACCATAATTCTGATCGGAATAAAATAAAAATATGATGAAAAAATTAGTTTCTTTCTTGTGCTGCCTGGTGCCGTTTGGTGCGGGCGCCGCCGATTTCACACCAGGTACGGGTAATTCTGCCGACTTGTCGGGGTTGCCGGGCAACAGTACCGCGGGCGAAAATGTTATAATTACGAATGGTAATGGTATTTCGTCGTCGGGGCCGCTGACGGTTGCGGGCAATATGTATATTGGGCGTGATAACACGGGGACATCTGGTACAGATGGCAATGTGTATGCGCTGATTGGAATTGATTCACCATTTTCGATTTTAACGGGTGGCAAATTAAATATCGCTGGGGATTTGGAAATTGCATCTGGGTATAAATTGCAAATTCACAATGCCTCATCGGTTGCGGCGATAGATGTCGTGATTGGTACCAGCACCGCCAACACAATCACCGCAAATGGCGCGCTGAGCATATCAAATGTGAACAGTTTAACATTGAATGGGGCGTTGACCGCGGCATCCGATTTAACATTATCGGCAAATAGTATTCAGGCGAATTCAATTGATGCAAGTGGCGCAACCGCAACAATTACATCGACAGGCAACATAGATGTGACCGCCGCGTTGAATTATAGTGGCACGGGCACCGCAGATGTGACGGCGACAAACGGTACGATTACCGCGGGCGAAATTGGCAATGGTAATGCGGCCGGTAAAATGACAATCATGGCCAGTAATATCAACACCACGGGTGATGTTAAAAATTCAGGGACTGAATTAAACTTGGCGGCGGCAAATGGCAATATTATTTCTGGTGGTCGCATCACCAGTGATAATGGCGCACTGACCATCAATGCCAAAAATTTAACTGTAAATGGTGGCTTGGATGCAGACAAGTCGTTGGCATTGACCGGTGGAACGTTTACTGGTTATGTGTCGGGCGCAACGAAATTCGCAAATGGCATCAGTTTTGCGAACGCGAACGGTTTTGATTTGTCAACCGGAACCATTGATTTTGGTGTGCCCCAGGATTTAGAGTGGCATAATGCCAATGGTACATTCAAGTTGACAACAAAAGATGCCACGAATGGTAATATCACATTGGCATTAATAGATAACAGCTCGGATATGGTCTTGCAGTCCGCGCTTGATATCAAGACGGGTACCGTTATGAATGCCGGAACATTGACGATTGGGGCGGCCCGCGATATAACTGCCGATGGGATAACGACGTCCGGTACAACCGGCAAGGTAGATATTACAGCCGGTGGCACTTTGTCGGCATCGGCGGTAAATAACTCGGCAGGGCAAGACACTACATTAAGTGGGGCGAATGTAAGTATATCAGATGGTGTAGTTAACTCTGGGAAATTATTGCAAATTACTGGTGGTACTGGTGTTTCTAACACTGTCAAATTATTGGGTAATGTCACAAATAACAGTGGCCAGATGAATGTTTCGGGATATGATATAACAACTGGCGCATTGACAACCAATGCGGGGAAAATGAAATTCGATGCCACCAACAATATGACAATCAATGGTGCCATGCTGGTAAATGGCGGCAATATGGATATGTCGTTGTCGTCGCTGGATGGTGTAATCCGTGCAAATGGTACGGTTGTGGTTGGGGAAAATGGTGCGTTGAACATTGGGGGAACCACACAAAAATTCTCGGTATCAGATACCATTATAATTGCGGGTGATGTAAACGCCGCATCGGGTGATGCGGAGGTTGGCGATTTGAAGGTTGATGTGCAAACGGGCGCGTTGACCATTCATTCGGACGAAAATATTTCGGTTGGTGGTGGCGTGCATGCAAGCGACACCGCGCTGTCACGCACGATTCGTTTTGATGCCGCGCAAATTGATGTTGGTGCCGATGTTTTTGCGTCGGGCCGGGGCGTTTTGCAATTTGGTGCGACGGATGTCGCAACCGCCGGGGACCAGAGATTTAATGTTTCTGGCAATTTGTCGGTGACAGATGGTGGCCGCATTGATATTTCTGCGGGAACAACGGTAATTGGTGGCACATTGTCCAACAACGCAACCGGCACATTGGTGTTGCGTGGTGCGTCGGTCACGGCGGACAAAGTTGATTTGGCCGGTGGCATATTGGCCGATGGCACGCCGGATCGTACAAACGGTGTATTGGTTGCCGATACCGATGATTTAACACTGACCACCACAACCGATGATATTTTGGTTGGTGGCGATATTATTACCAAGGATAAAAAATTAACACTGAAATCCGCGGCCGCGGCAAACATCACGGGGAAATTGGAAACCGAATCCAGCACCAGTGAAATTGACATTACCGCGGCGGGGGATGTGGAACTGGGCGACGACATTATAAATTATAATGGCGCAACGGTTGAAATTTCGGCGGCGCATATTGATGCGGCGGACAGTGCGGTGACAAACAACGCCAATGCAACAATGGTGTTGGGCGGGGCAAATACGGAATCGGTGACGACTGGAAATATTACCAACAGTGGCGTTTTGAAAATCACCGGAACGAGTGTGACCGCCAACGCGATTGTTGCAAATGATGGCGCAATGGACATTACCGCACCAAATGTTGATGCGCATTCAATTACTGTAAATGGCGGCGCAATAAACACAACGGCGAATAATATCACCGTGACCGATGCGATTACAATCACCGGCGATTTGAATCATGTGTTGACCAGCGGTGCCACGACAAATGGATTTAATATTATTGGCAGCAATGCAACTGCCATGGTTCAGGCGGGCGATTTGACCGTGTCGGGTGCGTTAAACGCAAACGCAAATTCGGTCGGGTATGTTCTGTCTGGAAATGCCACGGTTGACGGTGGTATCAATGTTGCGTCGGGCGCAACCACCAGTTTATATGCATCATCAATCACGGCGGGCGGTGTGACGAATGCCGGTAATTTGATGCTGAGTGCGACAAGTGGCGCGGATTTGGGTAATGTTGTGGTGAATTCTGGGATGCTGACATTGAATTCGAATACCGCAACCGCGGCCAGTGTTATTATGTCGGGGCTGAACATCGTTGCGGGTAATGCCGAATTGCGTGGCAATGGAATTACCGTAAATGGCGATTTCAAGGCGGGCATTTTGTACCAGAATTATAATGGCGATATAACCGTGCGCGGGACCGATGTAAACATTATTGCGAACGATTACACCATCAATGCCAACAGCGTAAGTGTTGCTGGAATTGACCAAACGGGTGGTAATCTGAATTTGAATACTTCAAATTTGGAGGTTCGTGGCGCAATTGAAACAAATGGCAATTTGCTGACCATTTCGGCGCGTGATTACAACAGTATTAGTGCTGAAATTACTGGTGATATTTCGGGCGGTGTGCGGTTTAATAACCTGGGTGATTTGATCGTTAGGGGCGATTATATATTTGATAACAACAGTCGTCTGGTCGTTGCGGGTGGCCCAATCAGTGCATTGCATTGGTCAACAATCAGCCTGGCCGATGATAATACATTCGGTCAAATTTCGAACAATGTCGAAAACCTGGCACTGGTCAAGATTACGGGCGAATTCAAATCACAAGTTTCGCTGGCGAATCTGGCGTCTGGAACCGGTTTGATTGGCGTTGGTTTGACCGAATTGCCCGATATATCCAAGGCGTTATGGTTGGCGCATGCCGATGGCGGCATCAGCGAACTGGATGGTTTGGATAAACTGCGCAATGTGAGTGTTGCGATTTGCAATGCGTCGGGCACAATGTGCTATACATATTTTGATCCGGCGGATTTGGCCGATGCTAGTGACATTGCCGGCGCATATTTGACGGTACGAAATGGCAACGATATTTATATCGTATTTGATGACCGTTTTGGTGGTCCGATAAAGATTTCGAAAATTCAGCCTATTGTTGAACGCGTGCCGGGCTATTCCCCAGATGCCGCGGTATCGGCGGGTGCGTTGGATAATTTGATTGCGGGTCTGCAACAGAAAAACGGTTTCAGTGGCACCCAGGCAATTGAATTGTTGCCGTTGATATTCCGTGGCGCGGGGCTGGGCACGATGGGCGACGAATTGTACAAACGGTTGGAAAACTATGATGAATATCGTAATGGCGCGGGGCTGGAACGTTTCAGCCAATTGTTCCAGGCGCGCGAAATTGAACAAATTGCCGGAAATGTTGCGTTGAATGAACACACAAATGCGCGTTCATTCGAAGACCGTATGTTCGACGAATTTATATGGAACCGCAACCGCAAATTGAAAAAGGCCTGGGTTGATACGGACTTTGGTATGTTGTACCAAAAAACGACCGACGGTTTGCACGCCGATGGTAATCGGTTCAGTGTATCGGGCGGGTTTGATTGGCAACATTCCCAGACGGTTATATATGGTTTGACGGCGCGCGTGTCGCACATGTCGACCGATACGGCCAGCGCGCTGGATTTGGCATACAATGCGACCAATGATTACATTGCCGGTCATATTGATACATCGGTTGCTGATACGAACATTGGTATGGGTGGATACATGATGAAAATATTGGGCGACAAAACGCGTTTGTATGGTACTGCGTTCTTGGATTTGCACCTGTTTGATGTTTCTCGCAACCAGACGTATGTTGATGGTGAAATCACGGGTAATGGTTCCGCGTTCAGTTTGACCAGTGAATGGGGCCTGTTGCACGATTGGTTGAACCAGTATATCGTTGGCAATATGTATGTGCGCGCGGGATATAACACCGGGTTCAGCGTCACTGAAAAGGTTGGCGGTCATGATTACATGAAAATGGAATCTGATGGATACCTGATGTTGACGCCGGGATATTCATTGATGGCGCAAAAACGTATTTATCCGTCAATGTGGTTCCAGATTCGCCCGTATGCATCGATTGGTATTGAATACGATGTTCTGGGCGCGCCGGATACGGCAAAATATAAATTTGCCGCGGCAGACAGTTTCACCGAATATGATTTGAATATTGACCCAATGTGGGCAAATATCGGCGGCGGGGTGGAATTTGTTTCGGCAACCGGAATTCAGGTTGGTTTGGATTACCGCTATCAATATAACCAGGATATCCAATTGCATAACATCAAGATATCTGGTTCGTATCGGTTCTGAAAATAAAATCCCCGCCGATGGCGGGGATTTTTATAAAACAACGGTATATTTGCCGATGCACACACGGACAAAAACAGTTGCAGTTTTTACAAGTTTAGCATAACATTGATCATATCAATTTTTGAACAGGAGGAAATCAGATGGCAAATAAAGAAAATTGCGATTGCAACCAGGACAAAAAATTCACTCGTGGCGGCAGATTGGGCGCTATTTTGTTGCTGACGGTGGGTATTGCATTGGGGGGATTTTTCCCGGGATATTATTACTATCAATCTAAAATCAAGGCGAATTTTGTCACGGTCAAGGGCCTGGCGGAAATGGATGTTCGTGCTGATTTGGCGGTGTGGAATTTGCGATTCGTTATAACATCGGATGATTTAACCGCCGCGCAAAAGAAAATTGACTCGCAACGCACTGTAATCTATAAATTCTTGGCCGAGCAAGGATTTGATGCCGCAGAAATCAGCGACGGTCGCATAGAAACAACTGATTTGATGGCGAACCCATATCGCAGCAGTACCGATATGACATCGCGCTTTATTTTGAATCAAACGGTGACCGTGCGTTCCAAGAATGTTGATTTGGTTGACCATGCGGTGCGCCAAAATGGTGATTTGGTTGCCGCCGGAATTATTCTGGACAATCAATATGGTTCGCCGGTGTCCTATGTATTTACCGGATTGAACAAAATTAAACCACAAATGTTGGAACAGGCCACCAAGAACGCCGCGGCCGCGGCCGCTGAATTTGCCAAGGCATCGGACAGCCGTGTTGGCAACATTCGTCACGCCAGCCAGGGTGTGTTTTCCATCTTGCCGCGGGAACAGGGCGCCGATGGTTCGGAATCCCAATCCATAGACAAAACCGTCCGCGTGGTATCTACTGTGGAATATTGGTTGGATTAATCAGAACAAATATTCGTACAAAAAATCCCGCATCCGCGGGATTTTTTGTTTGGTGCAAGACAAAATGAGAACCAACCTTATTGCGTAATGTTCAGGTATCAAATCCGTATTTTTGGTCGGGGCGAAATGATTGGCTGGCGCCCACCTGGGCACATTCGCTGGCGCGAACCGGCATACTGCCGTCTGCCTTGTGCCTGCGGTTCGAACCTTCTTCCTCGAAGGTTCGAATCCAACCACTCAATCGATGAACAAAAAAACGGTATCTGACGATACCGATTTTTTATTCATGGTCGGGGCGACAATGAGTAGGTGCGGACGCGTATAGCGCGACCAAACCGTCACGAATGCCCCGCAGTTGTGGCGTGCCACAACGAGGGAAAGATGAGAACCAAGTTCGAATCCGCGTCCCGCGGAAAAAATAAAAAACGACCCAAAGTGGTTGTCGGAATCGGTGCAGGGCGAAAGATTCCCTCGGCTGGCGCATAAATGCGCCGTGCCTGCGGGGCACTCGTTCGCGTCCGCTGGGCGCGGACTGCGCTCGCCGGGGGCTCGCTGACTCGTAGTCGAACCAACATTACTGCGTAATGTTCAGGTGTCAAATCCGTATTTCGCCCAAACCAGAAATAAAAAATGGTGCGTAAAGCACCGTTTTTTATTTCTGGTCGGGGCGAAAGGATTCGAACCTTCGACATCTTGCTCCCAAAGCAAGCACTCTACCAGACTGAGCTACGCCCCGAAACGACACAGATTATAACAGCAATTTTTTGAATTGCAAATGTTTATATTATTTTGTGCTTGAACGCGGGGGGTAAAAGTTTATATCATAGTGGTGATGTATAGGTATTTGCGAATTTTGATTATTGGGTGCCTGGTGGGGGGCGTGGCGCAGATTGATGCGAATGCCGCCGCACGCAGTGCACGCAGCACGTCGTCAAATGCCGCCGCGGGGTATGTCAGTGCGAATACATACAACAATTTGTATCCATATATGAACAATAAAATGCGGACCAGTTTGAACCCTGGGACGACACCAACACAAAATAATGCGCAGATAAATACGCTGGCGCGTACGGTTCAAACGGCATCGTCCAGCAATCGCCGCGTTGTGCCGCGTACCACGACGGCGGCGCGTGCCGCCACAACAACTGGCACCACGACATCCGCCGCATCAAGTGCGAGTTCAACCACCGCGCGTCGTGTTGTTCCGCGGCGCACCACTGCGCGTTCGGCGACGGGTAATGCAAATATGATGCGTGGTGTGTCGTCGACAACCGGTGCCGCGCGCGGGCGGGCCGTGCGTGACGATGCGTCATCGGTTGTGCGTTCGTCGGACAATTTGGTTCAAACAACCACAACGGGCGAAACAATAACATCGGCGCGGTGCTATGCGGATTATACCGAATGCATGAATGATTATTGCCAGCGCAAAGATACGGCGTATAATCGTTGCTTTTGCAGTTCCAGATTGGCCCAGATTGACGCGACATACCAACCGGCAATTACGGAATTGGTGAATAAAATATTGGCGTTGAAAACCACGAAACAGTGGTCTGATGATGAAATGAATGAATATTGGATGGACCGTGTGGGGAAATACACCGGGGATAATTCGTGGACTAAATTGGATAATTTGTTGGATATTGACTGGTCCAGTGCGGATAACCGCACCAATGGTCAAAATGCGTTTGTGGCGGGGCACAGTTATTGCGCCCAGCATTTGCGTGGGTGCTTTTATATGGCGACAAACCTGCGCGATGCATATCGTTCGGAAATCGCGCGTGATTGCGCGTCGTACGAACAGTCGCTGCAAAAAATTAAATCTGCCGCCGAAAGTATAGTGGGGTCTTATAAATGAAATCTTTATTTGGAATTGAATATGGACGCGGCGCGACCGCAAATGTAGTCTTGGGCGGGCCGGCATTGGCCCCGGCGGCGGTCAAAAAAATGTTCCCAGATTGTGATTGCACAACCGTTGTGCCAGATGCGTATGATGCGGAACTGTGGGCGCGTGACCGTTTTGGTGAAAACTTTTTGGTCCAGAAAAAAATCTATGCAACAACACCGCGTACGCCGCATGTTTTGATTGGTGGCGACCATTCGGTAAATTTTGGACATTTTGCCGCGTTGGCGGACCGTATCCCAGACCAGGATTTATGCCTGGTCTACATTGATGCGCATTTGGATATTCACACGCCGGAATCATCCCGTGCCCAGGCGTCGGGGGCGCCACATGGCACAAATGTGCGCGCATTGGTGGGCCAGGGCGATGAACGCTGGTTGGGGTTGCAAGAACGCGTGCCGGCATTAAAGCCCGAAAATATATTCTATTTGGGCTCGCGTTCGTATGAACCGGCGGAAATAGAGTTTGTTCGTGACAACAATATATTTATGCGCACGCCCGATGATTTGAATTCGCCGGACCGATTGGACGCCGTAATTGGGGAAATATTCCGCCAAATTGACGGTCGCCCGTATGTTGTATCGTTTGATTTTGATGCAATTGATGCCGATGTGTTCAAATCGGTATTGGTGCCCGAGCCAAACGGCATAACATTGGCTGTCGCGCGCCAGTTGACACACGCGTTTGCGCCCGATGCACACAGTTTCGAATTTGTGGAATATGCCCCACGCGACGATGATGCGCAAAGTGCGGAAATTGTCCGTGAATTGGTCGGCATTGCGTTGGCTGATTAAATTTCGCTACATATCAGATTATGTCGGTAAATATTGCGGGCCAAATCGTCACTGATTTGGCCCCAATCATTTGCGCGCCCATATATCGGTATGCATGGTGGGCAAGTATTATTCGGCAATGGTGTATTTTTCGCGCAAGATGCGGCGAATATCACGCATGCCAGTATGCAAAGTTTTCTCATTTATTTGTACCTGGTGTTGAATTATGTCGTTTTGGTGCTGGGTTGCGCTCTGTGCCATGCCGCGTTCGCATCGCAGGGTGCCGATACGCGCCCCGGCGGCAAACGCAAATAAAATAAATGCGGCAACCGTCGCAATCAGATATATTTTCATTGGGGTATTTCCAAAAAAAACGCGCCATTGGCGCGTTTCTGTTATTGATTCATTGAACTGAAAAAATCGGCATTTGTTTTGGTCAAACGCAATTTATCCAGCAAGAATTCCATGGCCTCTAATGTGCCCATTGGGTTGATGATACGGCGCAGGACATACATTTTCGATAATGTATCCTTGCCCACCAACAGGTCTTCTTTGCGGGTGCCGGATTTGGTGATATCAATTGCCGGGTACACGCGCTTGTCGGACAATTTGCGGTCCAGGATGATTTCGCTGTTGCCGGTTCCCTTGAATTCTTCGAAAATAACTTCGTCCATTTTTGACCCGGTATCAACCAGTGCGGTCGCAATGATGGTAAGGCTGCCGCCACCTTCGATATTACGGGCGGCACCAAAGAAACGTTTTGGGCGTTGCAACGCGTATGCGTCAACACCACCGGTTAAAACCTTGCCACTGGATGGAACGCATGTGTTGTACGCACGGCCCAGACGTGTGATGGAATCCAACAAGATGACGACATCTTGACCGGCCTCGACCAGACGTTTGGCCTTTTCAATAACCATTTCTGCAACCTGGATATGGCGGGCGGCGGGTTCATCAAATGTGGACGAAATCACTTCGCCTTTGACGCTGCGCTGCATATCTGTCACTTCTTCGGGACGTTCGTCAATCAACAACACAATCAGTTTTACATCCGGATAATTCGTCGCGATGGAATGCGCAATGTTTTGCAGCATAACCGTTTTACCGGTGCGCGGTGGCGCAACAATCAGACTGCGCTGGCCCTTGCCGGTTGGGGAAATCAGGTCAATTACGCGTGCGGACAGGCTGCGTCCCTTGTCTTTGTCGTCCGTCACCTCCATCCGCAACATTTCGTCCGGATACAGTGGTGTCATATCGTCAAACGATACGCGGTGACGCAATTTTTCCGGTGCGTCGCCGTTGACGCGCTCAATCGTTTCCAACGCGAAATAGCGTTCGGATTCGTTTTGTGGTGCCTGAATTTGACCCTCGACATAATCGCCGGTTTTCAGACCGTATTTTTTAATCAAATTTGGCGACACATACAAATCGTCCGGCCCGGCCAGATAGTTGCTTTCCGGCGCGCGCAGGAACCCAAAACCATCCTGCATCCGTTCCAGAACGCCGTCACCAATCAGTGTAATCTTGTTATCGGCGGCAAACACGCGCATCACGGCAAAGCGCAGTTGTTGCACATTTAACTGTGATGGGTTTTCAATGCCCATATCTTCGGCCATTTTCAGCAATTGCTGTGGCGATTTCGCCTTTATTTCATTTATATGCATAAATAATCCTTTTGTGGGAATGGGGTGTTGCGAGAATTCGCGCCCAACTTGTCTTTTGACCCGACTATTATACGCCTTTTGCCCCAAAAAGTCAAGATTTGTTATTTTTGCTTGATTTATTGGCGCGTAATTGCTTTCATTAAACATACAATTAAACAAAGGAAGCGAATATGGCAGGCAGTATAAATAAAGTAATATTGGTTGGTAATGTGGGCCAAGAACCCCAGGTGCGCACAATGCAAAGCGGACAAAAAGTTGTCAGTTTCTCGTTGGCCACATCGGACAGATGGCGTGACCGCACGACCGGTGAACAGAAAGAACAAACAGAATGGCATCGCGTTGTGATTTTCAATCCTAATTTGGTTGATGTTGCGGAACGTATGTTGCAAAAGGGCACCAAATTGTATCTGGAGGGTTCGTTGCGCACGCGCAAATGGCAAAACCAACAGGGCACCGATGTTTTCACGACCGAGGTTGTGTTGAACCAATTCGCGGGTCAAATGGTGATTCTATCTGGTGCAAAAAGCCTGGACCAGGGAATGAATGACGCCCCGGCGGCGGCACCGGCCCCACGCGAAGAAATTTCTGTTGCCGACATCGGTGACGACATTCCATTTTAATGGAATGGCGTCACTAAAAACCGCCCCGTCTGGGGCGGTTTTTATTAGAGAGCAGAGAGCAATGAAGTGCGCCATTCGGCGCACTTGCCATGTTGTCATTCCTGCGTAGGCAGGAATAGGGACTATACAGTGCGAGTGACAACGAGCCAAACACAGAATATTGCGGAATACGGTAATATTGGTATCAACCCATTTTTATTGAACATTGTGCAACAACGAATGAGAGTAATTTTCAAGATCCTATTCCTGCCTACGTAGGAATGACAATTTTTTTTATTATGTATTCTGAGCCCCCGTCGTCCCCTTCGCCCAGCGAAGGGGTGCCCGCATAAGCGGGCGGGGTAGTGGTATTGCAATATCGGTAATCGTGCACAGTTATGCCGTTTATATGAATTTTTGCCGATGCGCGGGACTTGAAACGCGGGGGTAAAAGTATTACAATGTTATCACATAAACAAGGAAAGGGAGTTTAATATGCCAAAAAAAGAACCAGTTAAAAAATATGCACCAAAACGCGTGCGTGCGACACGCGTGCGGCGTGCCCCATCGGACCCGGCCGCGGCGGCGGTCCAGCGTCTGTACGATAAATCGGCACCATTGTTGGTATGCGAGGCCATATTGTTCGGTGCCGCGGCAATATGGATGTTTTTCAAGCCAGTTGCCATTTTGACCGTGCTGACATTCATTATTGGCATCGGATTGGTGCTGTTTGGAATGTATCGCGCGATTTCCGGATTCATCGTGTCGCGTAATATTGGCGGCGGTTGGATTGATGTAATATTCGGTCTGGTCAACATAGTGTTGGGTGTGTTGTTCTGTGTGTACCCGACCGGTTCAATTATCGGCATTGCATTGATTTTTGTGGTGCTGTTTTTCTTCAAGGCATTGCGTGCATTGGTGTTTGCCATCAATATGGCGCGTGCACGGTTTGGCCATTGGGTGATTGACCTGGTTGTCGCAATTGCGTTGGTCGCGTTGGCGGTGGCATTACTGTTCTGGCCAATGGCGGCACCGGTTGCGGTGGTGTATTACCTGGCCATCACATTGTTGCTGTACGCGGCATCAGATATATACATGTATATCGAATTGCTGAAATTAAAACGCAGCGTATTGGATTAGTAAACAACAAAAAACTATAAAACACCCCGCCAAACTGGCGGGGATTTTTATGTGAAACAAAGGGTATTTTATGCTATAATACCAACCATGAGCAAGATAATGTATATTATAGCCGGCCCAAATGGCAGTGGTAAGACAACGTTAGCCAAAGAAATAGTCAGGGAAGACGATATTACCTTTCTGAATGCAGACGAGATAGCCAAGAACCTGAATGATAAAATAGGTATCCAATCCGGCAAAATATTATTATCCCAGATGGATGAATTATTTCGTGGCGGATGTTCATTCGTGTTGGAATCAACAATTTCTGGGTTATATCATTTGCGTGCCATAGAACGGGCCAAACAGGAACATTACGATATTGTGTTTGTATATATTTTCCTTGAAACGGTTAAACAAAACATCGCCAGAATTAAAATGCGGGTCAAGTTAGGCGGGCATAATGTGCCAACGGTTGATGTAATTCGTCGATATAAACGTAGTTTGAATAATTTTTGGAAAACGATACCAAACGTTAAATATTGGGAATTATATTATAATGGCGGTGAACGTTTTGAGTTGGTCGCACGCAGTGATTCAAAACGACTTGAAATTGTAAATGAACGTGTCTATAATAAATTCAAGGGTATGAAAAGTGACTAAAAGTCGGTTGAATTTATCGGAAAAAATACAACGCCTGGCCAGACGTGGGGTTCGTGGTGCGCGCCATGCCGCCAAGAAAGCCGGCGTGCCTGTTCCGTATGTTGTAAATGGTAAATTGACCGAGGTTAGATTATAAGAGTTTCTGATAAAAAATCCCCGCCAAACTGGCGGGATTTTTTTGTGGCCTTAATTATCACCTTGAAAAAATTCGCATCAATGATAAAATGTATGACGACATGGCGATGCCGTGTTGGGGCGTCAGAACCCGTTTATGCGTTGTGTCCGTGGGGACAAAAAATACCTCCAACCGATGGTTGGAGGGTGGCGATATATAAGAATAAGCCCGCTATTTTCAACGCATTATAGTTCTGAACCTCCAACCACCCGCTCCGTCGGGTGTTTTTACAACCAAAGGGAAAGAACATGAAAAAATCTATAATTGCGGCGTCTATGGCCGCATTATTGGCCGCATGTGGCGGTGGTATGTCGGACAAAGTTATCGCACGCAGTGACGATATGAGTCGCCGACCAAGCTGGGCAAAAGAAAGCACACCACTGACGAAAAAGGGCTCTGACCTGTATTTCTTGGGGGAGACACGAATTCCAGCTGAAAAAGCTAATATCTCTATGGGATACAGAATCGCTGAAAATAATGCGAAAAATGCCATTGCGGGCGCAATAAACCAGAATCTGACATACATGTTCCAGAACGCAGAGGAAGGCACGACATATGACACGGCCCAGGTTCAATTTGTTAGCACAGAGTCTGCCAAGGCTTTGATGTCCAAGGCGGTTGTCAGCGATCGTTATTGGGAAAAGGTTTTGAGTACTGTCAGTGCCGATAATGACAAAGAGATGTTTTATTCTGTATATGCACGCGTCAAAATCAGTGAAGCCGACATGAAAAAGGCAATAGACCGCACACTGAACGGCAGCAAGGGTATATCAGATGACCTGAAAAAGAAAGCCGCACAGCAATGGGATGCCATGGTTCGCGAGCAGTACACCATTGTGTCTGAACAATAATTCTGGGGGAATAAAAATGAAACGGATTGCCATTTTTGCGTATGGAATGATTTTGTGCACCACGTCGGCCTTTGCCAATAAATGCGATTGGGCCACTAGCACCCCAACCGATGATACAAAATATAAGTATTTGGTTGCAAAAACATATTCAGACACCAGTGTCAGTGATGCCGCCAACAAGGCAGAACGTGATATAGACAGCCAACTTGGGCGTCTATTTGGTGTTGCGCTGAATGTGCAATCCGAATTTTATGCCGATGAAACCACCAGCGCAGGCACAACCCGGTCATATGAGCGGTCTATTGGCACATTATCATTAAAGGGGTTGGAACGTCAAAAAGGCGATGTTGATAAAGAATCTGGTGGCTGGGTAGGTTGTGTGCAATATCGCTATTCCCAACGAGAATTTCAAAAAGAAAAGCAGCGTCTGGCAAAATTGCCAGCGTCTGCATCTGGGTCGATAGTTTTTACCGAGGTTGCTGGCGACACCAGTTGTCGCGGTGCACCAGTTGAAATTATTACAACACCGGCAAATGCATTTGTCACATTAGACAACGGTAAATATCAAGGTACATCACCCATTAAATTTGGCAATGTTTGCAACGGGAAGCACACACTGGAAATTACGAAAGAAAACTATGCAGATGTTCAGGAAAAATTGATTGTACAAAACAAGGTTCGAGTATCAAAAACATTAAAACGTGATACCAAACGCATAACTGTTCGTACCAGTTTGGGTAATTCCAGAATTTCCATTAATGGTGTTGACCACGGCGTTGAACCTGTGAAATTTAATGCACCATTGGGCATAGAACAAACAATCACTGCCAACAACCCCGAGGCTACTAAGATAACAAAGGCACGCACATTTTCAAAATACTCGGACAGTGAATACACTATCAGCATGGATAAATTGCCCGGCAAGATAGATTTTTCCGCATTCAAAAAGCGCAATCCTGGTGTCAGTGTATCAGTTGATGGTACCAAGATAAAAGGTAACATCACCGGCGAATTGTCTCCAGATGATAAGCATCGTGTTGTGTTTTCAAAGAAAGATTTTGTTGATATATCAGAATCCGTATCTGTGACTGGCGGTCAAACAACATACTATTCGTCTGGTGTTCGTACATTTAGCAAGGACAATAGTAATTGGGCTCAAGGTCGACTTGCCTTTGCGGGTCTGGCATTCCTGGGGGGAACATATTCAAATTATGGCACAAGTGTTGATGCTGGTTTTGAGTTGGGAACGAGGATGCGTATAAACAACAAATTCGGCGTTCGTGCGGCACTCGGTTTGCAATTGGAAAAAATGGATGTTCAACCAACAACCGTCGCATATGACTATTATAAATACGAATTCGTCCCACTTTCAGATATGTATAATGGTCGCCCGTGTCCTGCCGGCAAAACATGTCAAATGTTAAGATTTAATAAGTATCATGATGGTAAACACACCGGAATAGATAGTTTTTGGGGGTATTTTTCCGAGCCAGAAAATCCTATCATCACACCAAAGGCCCAGGTTGTCAATTGGTCGTATAATGAGCCGGTTTATGGTAACTTTGGTTTAATTGCTTATGAAGATGTCTATATTTATGGTATTGGTGCAATAGGTTTTTTGAGCGGTGAAATAGAATCAAGCAAATATCTGCGTGCTACAACTGGCTCTATGCGCGCAACGGTATTTCGCTTCGGAGCCGGTGTCCAAGTAAACCTAGGAAAATTGTATGGTGTCAGAATGCAATATCTGACCAGTGGCAAGGCGATAAATCTTCCATATAGTTTTAATAGTCAGCCAGTATACATAGAAAGCGATCCGTATGACGACCATCATGCATCGGACTATGTATGGGTGTTCCGGGGCGAAATACAGAATGGCACAGGTCAACGTACGATAGGTGCCATAGAAAGTTTTTCTCTATCATTTTTTATCGGTTTCTAATAAGCAAATTTGCGGCGGGTCGAACCGCTTATTCGCAGGTTCAAATCCTGAGACTTGCACAAAATAAAAAATCCCCACGGTTTCGCACCGTGGGTATTCTTTATTTCTGGCGCGCCCTGCAGGATTCGAACCTGCGACCTGCGGATTAGAAATCCGATGCTCTATCCAGCTGGGCTAAGGGCGCACGGTCGCTATTCTATACTATCTTTCGGAAAATTTCAAGTTTTGTATAAATGCGCCCGGGAAATCGTTCCTGTGGCGGGTGGGGCGGGGTGCGCGGTATAATTTGGGTATCAGAGTTCAAAGGAGAGCATACATGCGACGCGTATTTCAATTTATTTTGGCCATGGTGTTGGCGTTTATTCCCGGTGTTATTGGTGCCATGTTTTCACCACATGGGCCGTCCGATGTTTGGTATAATGCGTTGAGCAAATCGGTACTGACGCCCGATGGGTGGGTGTTTGCGCTGGCGTGGACGATATTATACGCATTGATTGGTGTGGCGTTATTCTTGGTCATACGCAACGACAAAACACGCCGTTCGAAAACGCCGGCATACTTGCTGTTTTTGGTTCAAATGGTGTTGAATGCAATGTGGTCGTATATGTTCTTTGGACTGCATTTGGCAGGTGCGGCATTGATAGTTTTAATCGGTCTGATTGGCATTACCATTTGGATGATGAGTGCGTTTCATGTTTTCGACAAATGGGCGTCGTATTTACTGTGGCCATATTTATTATGGATGCTGTTTGCGACATACCTGAATGTTATGATTATTTTGTTGAATTAAAAAAACCCCCGCAAGTGCGGGGATTTTTAATGGCTATATTTTCAAAATCTTGAATTTTGGGTCACCAATGTTCAGGTATTTCAACCCCAGTTCCTGGACATAATCGGGGCTGGCCGATTGTAATAATTCAATGTGGCGGTTTATGGCGTCCAGTTTTTCGCGCTGGGTCGCCAATTCGGTTTGCTCGACATCCAGGCGCCATATATTTACAATAAACCGCTGAACATTCACCGTGCCCCAAAATATGCGTACAAACATAAACAGCGCAAATGCGACCATTAAAACGCCGATTTTGCCGCGCCAACTGGCATCCCAGGCGCGCCCAATAAACCCAAAGAAATTTTTGATTTTTTCCTTCATCGGTGCCATTATATCACAAATGTTTAGTGATAATCAAATTTTTGCTGCACCATTGGCGGGAATTACCGACCGGCCGTTTCGGCGGGTCTTGCGCGCGTTTGCACCAAATGCACCGCTGGTGACGGAAATGATTTCGTGCCATTCGTTGGTTGCGGCACATAAAAATTGTCCGCGCAATTTCGACCGATATGATGATGAGGGGCCCATAGGTGCCCAGATTTTTGGTGCCGATGTGAATTTAATGGCCGACGCGGCGCGTATTTTACAGGACGCGGGTGCGCGGTGGATTGATATAAATATGGGCTGTCCTGTGCCCAAGGTTGCAACGCGTGCCGGGGCGGGGGCGTACCTGATGCGGGACCATGCGTTGGCCGGTAAAATAATGGCGGCGGTGGTGCGCGCGGTTGATATTCCGGTGTCGGTCAAAACCCGACTGGGGTGGGACGATGCGCATCGTGATTGGTGTGAACTGGTACATATTGCCGCGGATTCTGGGGTTCGGTTTGCAACATTGCATGGGCGGACACGGGCCCAATTATATGTTGGCCCGGCGGTGCATCCCGATGTTTCGGACGCGCCGATTCCGATTATTGCAAATGGTGATATTGCAACCGCGGCGGATGCCGCCGACATGGAAAATTTGGGCTATGCGGGTGTGATGATTGGGCGTGCAATGTTGGGGCGGCCATGGGTGCTGGGGCAAATTGCGGGGCGCGAATGCGCACCGGACAATGTCGGGCGTGTGGTGTTGCAACATTTGGAATATGCAATCGAATACTATGGCGCGGCGGTGGCGGTGCCCATGTTTCGGAAACATGCCGCATGGTATTCGGCGGGGCGTCCAAATTCGGCGGGTTTTCGCATATGGGTAAACCAAATTACCGATGCGGATGCACTGCGTGATGCAATTCGTGAATTTTGGGGTTGCGACCTGGAAAATATAGGTTTATGATAGTGCATAACAAGGAAAAACAACTATGAATGAAAATAATACTTTACCACAGTTGGAAATTACCGCGGGCGAAATGCTGCGCAACGCGCGCACAACCGGTCGCCGCAAACGCGAAATTCCAACCATCGCAAAGCAGTTGTGTATTCGCGAGGAATTTTTACAGGCACTGGAAGACGGCAATTACAATGTGATTCCGGAGCCGGTCTATATTTTGGGTTTTGCTCGTAATTACGCCATGGAATTGGGATTGGATCCGGATGAAATCGTTGCAAAGTTAAAGCGCGAAATGGGGCTGTCTGGTGAATGCCAGGCGCATTCAGATAAAGATGACGCCGCCGATGATGGTGCCGCATGTGCGTGTGCGGGACGTGGTCAGACATTGCGCGCATGGTTTCAACACCTGTGGGCGTTCGTGCGCGTTCATTGGAAATGGTTTGCGGCGGGTATGGTCGCGCTGATTTTGGTCATAGTTTTGGTAGCATCGTTATTGTCTGGCGACCAACCGGAAACCGATACAACCGTTGTATCAAATGGTGCGGTGACCGCAGAGCAGGCGCCCGTTGAGCCGAAATTCACAGTTGCCGTTCGCGAACGTTTTGGCGCCGACAATCGTGCCAAGGGCACCGTGGTTTTGCAGGCGATAGATGAATCCTGGGTCAAGGTCGAAGATGCGCGTGGCAACACCGTGTTCAGCCGTGTCCTGGTGCCGGGTGATGTGTACTATGTATCGGCGGCCCAGAATCAAAAGGCGACTTTTGGTAATGCCGGCGGCATTGATATTTGGGTCGGTGGCAAATTGGCACCGCGCGCGGGGGCGGACCACACCCGTAAATCTGGGATTTCATTGAACCCTGACAAATTGATGGCATCGGCCAATTAAATAAATTCACAGGGGCGAAAGAATTTTCGCCCTTTGTATTGAAAATCGCGACAAATTATCTATATCGACTACTATGAGTGGAATAATAAAAATTCGCGGTGCACGCGAAAATAATCTTAAAAATATTGATCTGGACATACCAAAAAACAAATTGGTGGTCTTTACTGGCGTGTCTGGGTCTGGCAAATCGTCGTTGGCATTTAATACCATTTATGCCGAGGGTCAACGTCGTTATGTTGAATCGCTGTCGTCGTATGCGCGCCAGTTTTTGGATATGCAGAAAAAGCCCGATGTTGATTTAATAGAGGGATTGGCCCCGGCAATTTCCATCGAGCAAAAAACCACATCGAAAAACCCACGTTCAACCGTTGGAACGGTGACCGAGATTTACGATTACCTGCGTTTATTGTGGGCGCGTATTGGGGTGCCGCATTCGCCGGTGACGGGGTTACCCATTAAATCGCAGACTATTGCCGAAATGGTTGATTGGACCATGAAAATTCCGGCGGGCACGCGCATTTACATCATGGCGCCACTGGTCCGCGAGCGCAAGGGTGAATACAAGAAAGAAATTGCATTCTTGATAAAGCAGGGATACCAGCGCGCGATTGTTGATGGTGAACTTTACGATTTGGCGTCGGTGCCGGCACTGGATAAAAACAAAAAGCATAACATATTTGTGATTGTGGACCGTTTGGCCATGCCGGCGGCGGACGCCGACAGCAACGCGGTGGATGAATTCCGCAGTCGTATGTATTCTTCGTTCGAGGGTTCGTTGCGCCTGGTGCCGGGGTCGGTATTGGTGCGTCGCCTGGACACGAACGAGGATGTGTTATATTCGCAAAACTATGCGTGCCCGGTCAGCGGCTTTACCGTGCCGAAAATTGAACCGCGTCTGTTTTCGTTTAATGCACCATTGGGGGCATGCCCGGCGTGCGATGGTTTGGGTGTGCAACTGAATATGTCGCCAGATTTGGTAATTCCGGACCCGTCAAAGTCGATTTTGGATGGGGCAATTGCGCCATGGTCGCGGGGCGGTATGCTCAGTCAATTCGACCATCTGTTGGATGCGTTGCATAAAAAATACAAGATTCCGTTGTCGAAACCATGGCATACATTGACCGCCGAACAAAAGAATTTGATTTTGTATGGCAGTGGGGATGAACCGATTAAAATCAACTGGAACGGATTCGTTTATGAAAAACCATACGAGGGTGTAATCCCGAACATTGAACGCCGCTGGCGCGAGTCGGAATCCGAGGCGATGAAATCTGAACTGGCGAAATACCAATCGGAAAAGCCGTGCCCAATGTGCCACGGCAAACGCCTGAATATCCAGGCATTGTGCGTCAAAATCAATGGTTTTGATATTATGGATGCGTGCGATTTGGCGGTGGATGATTCGCTGCGTTGGTTCACAGATTTGCCGAACCATTTGACCCAGAAAGAAAACGACATCGCGCGCGTAATCCTGCGCGAAATTACATCGCGTCTGCAATTTTTACAAAATGTTGGCCTGGGGTATTTAACATTGTCGCGTATGGCGGGAACCCTGTCCGGGGGCGAGGCGCAACGTATTCGTCTGGCATCGCAAATTGGCAGTGGCCTGTCCGGCGTACTGTATGTATTGGATGAACCGTCCATTGGCTTGCACCAAAGTGATAATGACAAATTGCTGGAAACATTGAAAACCCTGCGTGACAAGGATAACACGGTTATCGTTGTTGAACATGACGAGGACGCCATGCGTGCGGCGGATTACTTGGTCGATATTGGTCGTGGGGCGGGGGTAAATGGTGGTAATGTTGTTGCCGCCGGAACACCGGCACAGGTGATGAAATGCAAAGATTCACTAACGGCGCAATACTTGACCGGCAAACGCAAGATTGATGTTCCCAAAAAGCGTCGCGCCGGCAACGGCAAATCAATCACGATTACCGGGGCGCGCGAAAACAACCTGAAAAACATAGATGTTGAATTCCCATTGGGAAAATTTATCGCACTGACGGGTGTGTCGGGGTCGGGCAAATCGACATTGTTGTTGGATACATTGTATCCGGCATTGATGCGCGCGCTGTATAATTCGAAAATTGAAATGGGGGCGCACGACATCATTCGCGGTATGGAAAATGTGGACAAGGTTGTTGATATTGACCAATCGCCCATCGGGCGCAGCCCGCGCAGCAACCCCGCCACATACACCGGCGTGTTTTCAAACATTCGTGATTTCTTTGCCGGCTTGCCCGAGGCCAAGGCCCGCGGATACACATCTGGCCGTTTTTCATTTAATGTCAAGGGCGGTCGGTGCGAGGCATGCCAGGGCGATGGCCAGATAAAGATTGAAATGAATTTCTTGGCCGATGTGTATGTGGAGTGCGACAAATGCCACGGCGCGCGCTATAATGACGAAACACTGGCCGTTAAATACAAGGGCAAATCAATCGCCGATGTATTGGATATGACTGTGGACGAGGCATATCATCTGTTCATCAATGTGCCACAAATTGCGCGCAAATTGGAATTGCTGAAACGCGTGGGGTTGGATTACATCAAACTGGGGCAAAGTTCATTGGACCTGTCCGGGGGCGAGGCCCAGCGTATCAAATTGTCCAAAGAATTGGCGGCGCGCAGCACGGGTCAAACGATTTATATCTTGGACGAGCCGACAACCGGTCTGCATTTCGAGGATATTAAAATGTTGCTGTCGGTGTTGCATGAATTGGTTGATGCCGGAAACACGGTTATCGTTATTGAACACAACCTGGATGTGATTAAAACGGCCGATTGGGTAATTGATTTGGGACCGACCGGTGGTGCCGGCGGTGGGCGTGTGATTGCGACCGGCACACCGGAACAGGTTGCCGCGGTTCCAGAATCATTGACGGGAAAATACCTGCACAGATACCTTGACAAAGCGGCCAAAAATGCCACAATCAAAAAAAAATAAAACAAGGAGTGAAAAATGTTCGGATTTGGAAAAAAGAAACGCGAGAATGTCGCCGCCACGCCGGCCGATGCAAATAACGCCGCCGCCCAGGCCAAGCAGATAGAGGATAAAATTCCATCTGGGATGAAGGAAACCGCCCAGCGTATGATGTCGGGTCAATTTGATATGAACGATATGCTGGCCCAGTTGAAACAAATTAAAAAAATGAGCAATTTCAGCGGCCTGTTGAAAATGGTGCCGGGAATGTCCGGCGCGGTTGCGGCCATGAAAGAAAAAATCAAAGATGGCAGTGTCGATGCCCAGATAAAGATTCTGGAAGCCATGACCCCCGCCGAACGCGCCGAACCGGACAAGGTTTTTGCCAATGCCAAGGCTCGCATTGCTGAAACCGCGGGTTGCACGGTGCGCGATGTTGAACACATTATCAAACAATATGCGAAAATGCGCCAACAAATGGCCCTGGTTCAACGTATGGGCGGTATGGAGGCGATAATGGAAAAAATGAAAAAGCAAGGGAATCAGTAAAATGCACATAAATTTGAAAAAAATATTTAATTGGGATATTAAAAGCGTCTCGCCGGTCCAGGCCATTATGGTGCCCAAGGGATACCGTGGCGAAGAATTGGTGGTTGAATATGCGTTTGATGTTGAATACGAACACCACGGCACGCGTCATATTGTGACCGATTCGGATGATGATCGCACAGATGTTATCTATGGCGGCGCGGCACGCGCGGCCCAAATTTTGCACCGTGATTATGTTCGCCGTATGAACGAACAGCACGCACGCTAGGGCCCGCGCACGGGGCGGTGCGCCCCACGGACGCAAACGGGCTCTGCGGAATGACAATAATATGAAGATACTGAATAAAAAAATTGCTGCACATAAATCGTCGGTCGCATGGCTGCAACGCCAGGCGTCTGACCCCTATGTGGCGCGCGCACATCGCGATGGGTATCGTGCGCGGGCGGCGTATAAATTGATAGAAATGGACGAAAAATACCATTTCTTGAAAAATGGCCAGGTTGTTGTTGACCTGGGCGCGGCGCCGGGTTCGTGGACACAATATGTTGTGCGCACATATCCGCGGTCGCGTGTGTTTGCAATGGATTTATTGGAAATTACACCAATTCCGGGTGTGGAATTTTACCAAGGCGATTTTACAACCGATGCCGCACTGGATTGGTTGGTGGAAAAACTAAATTTGCCGGCCGACGCCGCTGGGCGCGGCACGGTGGATGTGGTGCTGTCCGATATGGCGCCGAACACGGTGGGACATAAAAAGACCGACCACTTGCGCCAAATGGTATTGTTGGAATATGCGTTTGATTTCGCGTGTCGCGCACTGAAACCGGGCGGAACATTTGTCGCGAAATCGTTTACCGGCGGCACAACCGGCGAACTGATTCGCCAGATTAAACAGCGTTTTGAAACCGTGCATCATATTAAACCGCCGGCATCGCGTGCGGACAGTGTGGAAATGTTTATCGTCGCCACGGGATTCCGTGGATAAAAATGCCCCACCGGGGCATTTTTTAGAGCATAGAGAATAGATAATAGAGAATAGATAGCGCGCCATTTGGCGCGTTGCTAAAAAGTTCAGAGTTCAAAGTGCAAAGTTCAAAGAATGTGTCCGCCGTTGGCGGACAACACCAATAACCTGGATCCCGGTGTCAAGCACCGGGATGACAATTCTTTTTATGCTGTGTTCTGTATCTTTGTCGCGGGATAAATTCCCCTTCGCTTGGCGAAGGGGTGGACGCGTAGCGGACGGGGTAGTGGTATAAAATAAGTGATAAAGTGAATAAGTGATAAAGTGAATAAGTGATAAAGTGAATAAGTGATAGAGTGATAAAGTTTTGAGAATAAAGGTCTTGTCATCCCGTGGCTTGTCCGGGCCCCGCAAAATCGTCAGATTTTGTGGGTGGTGTCCTCGGGATCCAGGTCATAAAAATGCAGCGAGTAACGCGAGCCCAAAATTGTCATTCCTGCGTAGGCAGGAATAGGGACTATGCAGTGCGAGTGACAACGAGCCAAACACAGAATGTTGCGGTATACGGTAATATTGGTATACACCACCATTTGCCAAATATTGTACAACAACGGACAGCGGCAATTTTTAAGACCCTATCCCCGCCTGCGCGGGGATGACAATTCTTTTTATGCTGTGCCCCATAATATCGTCGCGGACTCAGTTCCCCTCCGGGAACCACCCACAAAATTGGAAATTTTGTGGGACCCGGGTCGGGGTGGCCAACGGCCGGGGTGGTCTTGAGAGTGCGTAATGTTGCACAAAGTTTCAAAAAATAACTACCCCGCCGGGCGTGTGCCCGGCGCCCTGGCTCGCCAGAAGGGGATTTAGCTATGTGGTCGTTGCGGTCTAAATTCCCCTTCGCTTGGCGAAGGGGAAAATAAAAAACGCCCGGGTGGGGCGTTATTGTTATCGTTGATTTTGTTTGTTAATGGTCCAACCGTGTTGTACCAGCCACAAACTGTCTTTTTCTAAAATAACACCAGGGGTAAATCTTAAATTGCCACGACCAAACACACGGTCTGGGGCGACATTGACCGCCGGTTGAAGTACCGCATCAATGACAATCCCTGCATATTTTTTTGAGACATTGGTAAAATCATCATTACTTGGGACCATGTAAATATTTCTGACATCTGGATGTGACAAGCGTTCAGTAATCGTGTCTGGGGCCAACAGTTCATAGTGATATTGTGCAAATTCTATTTCCACATCGTGTTTTTGAATTTCTGGTTCTTTTTCTTTATCGTTCTTACACGCTGGCAACAATGTTGCGCCCGCAATACCCAAAATAGGCAATACTCGTTTCAGATTATATTTCACCGTTTCGTTGAATTTCATAATTGTACCCCTTGGTTGGTTTTACATACTAAATTGTAATACACCACAATGATTTTGTCAATATTTTTAGTGTGTATGATTATCTGTTCGGGTAATGCAAAATACAATTGACATTGTTTCGTAAACCCGCCAAAATTAATGTCAAGGGATTGTCAGAATAAATTTATATTTTGTGACATCGCGCGGGAGATTCTGTGATGAAAAAGATATTCTTGCCAATAGTTATTGTATTAACAAATTTGTGTGTTGTGCCGAATTTGTTTGCCGCTGATTGCGAGAATTTGTCGGTTGCTGCTGTGTGTAAAGATGCGGCTGGGTGTGGCTGGGAATGGGTGACTGATGCAGCCGGCACTTGTGAAGCGTGTCAAGCTGGAACATATAGTAATGGCAGCAGCATGGCAGTGATGAAACCTGATGGAAGTATTATATCGCCTGCTATCGAGGGGGATTTGGCATGTATTTCGTGTTCAAGTGTGCTAAATAATGGCAAGGGAGGTTATTGGACTGAGTCTGATGCTGGAGTTGAAAAGACGGGCTGCAAAAGAGATTGTAGCGATGATTTGGCCGAAAAAAACAAAAACCAGGTTGGTGGTGTATGGTCTATAAAGGTTTTGGGGGCCATAGGTATGGACACTGCTAGTAAAGTTGCTTTCCCGAACGTATGTAATGATATTTTTGAATTAACTTGCTATAATTCGGATAATCATTGCAGCGGTTATATGCCGCTGATGGGTACGGACAAGATTGCCAGGGACTGTGCGGCATATCAAATAGCTTGTACTGCGGATGAATTGAAAAAGGCGCATGCAAAATCTGGAATTCGTATTTGGAGCCAAGGTAGTTATGGAAACTGTTTGGCTACAGAATGTAAGGATGGCTATCATCTGAATGTGACCAAAAATAACTGTAATGGCGAAATAGACGCGGGCAGCTGTCAGCCAAACAGCTACGGTTGCGCCACTAAAGGATTTCTTGATAGCCAAGAAAAGTTGTGTTATACATCGGATTACGATGCACGACGTAATGCAGTGTGGGTAGGTATATATGGTGATGTTAATTGGGTTGCAACAAGCAAAACAACTGGATATTGGGACTTTAGCAACTGTGAATGCTGGGTTGATGCGAGGGATAAGCCACAGGGAACTGGTGTGTGGATATTTGGTAATGGAACGGGTTTTGGAACCATGAAATGTACAGGGGTGACACTTTCCGACACGGATCAGAGTTATATTTGGTCAGAATGTACCAATAACATAACGGGCTGTATCGGGGAAATGTGTGTTAGCACACCAAACGGCATGTGCGAGATACCGCCAACTGGATATTATGCGGATGGTTCCAAGGGACCAAAATGCCAGGCGTGTTCGCTGGGGTATTGTTATGCTGGCGATGTTCAAACATGCGCTGCAACACCAGCGAATTATTATGCTAATGATAAAACTAGCACATGTTATGCGTGCTATAATATATCGGAGGCAGATGGATATTATGGATATTCAGATGGTGGAACCAACGCAACGGCGCGAGAAGTATGCTATGCAAAGTGTTCTGAAAAAGTATCTGCAAAGCAGTCTGCGATAGGCGCCGCCGGGAAGTGGAGTTTGAAATCTGGGGGAAAATCCAAGGTTTACTACGGCAATAACAATTGTGACCCAGAGATGATATTGACGTGTAGTGCGGGGTACTATTTTACCGGGAACAATGCATCGGTTGCGACCCCAGACAACAGAACTTGTACACCGTGTCCAGCGTATCACAATCATTCAAGCGCTGATAATACAGACGGTATTACTAAGTGTTATGCGGAATGTTCAGAAAAAGCGGAGTCGGCAAATACTGGTGCAACCACCAAAAGAGACCATGGAACGTGGGGCTCTGATGGAAAGAAATACTATTCTGGGGACGATAACAGTAATAAGTGCGATTTGATATTGACGTGTGATATTGGCTATTACAATAATGGTGCAAGTGGAAGTCAACAGGATTGCACAGCATGTCCGGCGGGATCGACCACTATAAAAAAGGCGGAAGACGGCGGTGCCACTGCGGCCAGCGATTGTGTTATGGTTGGGGGCGCGGGTGGCACACAGTTTTGCGATAAACATGGGTGCTTTAATTTACCCGACAATGTCACAATTCCATTCGCCGGATAATAATCACGTTTTTTTTGTGAAATATTTTGCATCTCTGTGGTGTCATTGCGAGCGCAGCGCGGCAATCCACAGACGACACCCTGTCGCGGTCTAAGTTCTCCTCCTGTGGAGGAGTACCGCGTAGCGGGGAGGTGGTCTTTTTACATTTATCCAACATTATGCGCTCTCAAGACCACCCCGTCCTGGCGGACACCCCTCCACCGGAGGGGAACTTAGTATGTTCTTTACTCTTGTTATCTCGTAGTGCGCTAGGCCATTTCCATAACCGTCACCCCGACGAAGGTCGGGGGCCATTGCCTCGCAGGGACCTTGTTAGATTGCTTCACTTTGTTCGCAATGACAATTATGTGCGCTGACACGCAAGTTCAATAAACCTGGATCCCGGTGTCAAGCACCGGGATGACAAAGGCGGAATACTGATTTTTTTATGAACATAGTTTAGGTCTTGGTTGTTGACCTTTTTGTATGTGTCATTCCGGGGCTTGACCCCGGAATCCAGGTGAATAATGTTGTCCGCCAACGGCGGACACATTCTTTGAACTTTGAACTTTGAACTTTTTATTGCGCCATCGGCGCGTGTTATCAGAATATGTATTTCAGGCTGGTTCCCCATGTCCAACCGGTGCGGCCGCCGTCGCGGCGCCCCAGGGTGATTGACATATTAAATCTATCTATGGATTTTTCAATGCCTATGCCATATTCGGAATAGTTATCAAAATCCAATTCGGCCAATTTTGTGCCCATCACGTTGGTGTCGCCGCCGTGTGCAAAATTAAACACATATTTGCCGCCGATAAATCCAAACCACCCGTCGCCCAGATTCTTTATCGCGCGGGCGCCTGGCGCAATTTCAAACAAATTCATATTCTGGTTTTCGGTGTATGTGCCGTCACCCATTGTGTAATTTGCCGACTGAATCCAAGTATAGCCGCCGTACACGCCGGGCTGAAATGTAAATGTTGGGTCCAATTCGATGTTATAGGTCACATTCATGGCCGCGCCAACCCACGCGTTTGCGTAATCGTGGCCGCGCATCGTACGTGTTGCCGCCACCGTGTTAAACAGCGCACCACCGTTCGCCGCCACCGATAAATTCAGTCCGCCAATGGTATATCCGCCGTATACGCCGACATAGCCGCCGTTTTCGTCAATATCGATTAAATCGTTTTTCTGGTCGCCGCCAACATAGCCCGCAAACAGCCCCCAATCGGATATGCCGTTGCCAAACTGGGCATCGCCGCCGGCCAGACCAATCATCACCAGGTCATAATCAGAATCGACAGTCGCAAAATCGTTAAAACTGGCATCGTCGGCAACATGTTGCCAATTCATCCAAACGCTGTTCATTGTGGGGCGGGTGGTTGCGATGTCGTCGCCGCCGCTGCGTCCGCGCAACACGGTGCCATCGTCGCCATATTCACCGTACATTGCCGGGGTGCCATATTCAGGCATGCGACCATACATTTTCGAACTGTCGCCACGCGTCGCGCGTGGGGTGGGGCGGTTGGCCGGTGCGGCATCGTCAATCAATTTTCCGCGTGTGCCCAGGGCGGCCGCCATTGTGCCCTCGAACGTGCCGATTGCGTTGTTCATAATGGTGTGCTGAATCGCGCCAATGTTGCGCACAGAAATGCCATTGGCCAATGCGTTCGCGGGTGTCGCCGCCATGGCCGCGCCGTGCGATGCGCCAAATGCCGCGACCAATGCCGCCACCAATGCCAAAACAGATGTATGTTTCATAATCTCTTGCCCCCCCGGTTATCAATACTGGTGATAATTATATCATATTTTTCTGTTTTATAAAATAAAAAGCCCCGCCGGGATAAAAATGATATTTTCAATTTTTTATTGAGGCATCTGGCTTTTTCATGTATTATTTGGGGCATGATTGAAAAAAGCAAAATAAAACCCGATAAACCAATTGTTATGGTTGGCCTGATGGGGGCGGGCAAAACCAGTGTTGGGCGCGCATTGGCCCGAAAACTGGGGGTGCCGTTCGTTGATTCCGATAAAGAGATAGAGGCTGCGGCCGGTTGCAGCGTGGTGGACATTTTTGCCCTGTATGGCGAGGATGAATTTCGTCGCGTTGAACAGCGTGTGATTGCACGACTGATGGATACGCCGCCCGTGGCCAAGGTTATTTCCACCGGCGAGGGCGCGTTTATTACGCCCGCGGTGCGCAAAATTTTGGCGGGCAGGGCGTTGACAATTTGGTTAAAGGCCGAATTGGAATTGCTTGTTAAAAGGACAAATTTTCGCGATACGCGACCGCAATTATTGCACGCCGACAGTCGGAAAATTTTGGCCCAATTGATTGACGAGCGATATAAAACATACGCGCTGGCGGATATTACGGTTGAAACCCGTGATGAAAGTCTGCGCAAAACGCTGGGCAAGGTTTTGGCGGCGGTTGATAATCATTTTTCAAAAACAAAAGGGGTGTGAATATGGCAAAAAGTAGTTTTCTGAAAGAGTTTCGTTCGTTTGTTGAACGCGGCAGTGCCATCGATATGGCTGTCGGTATCATTGTCGGCGGCGTTATGACCAGTGTGGTCAATTCGTTGGTCAAAGATGTTATTATGCCGCCAATAGGGCTGTTGGTTGGCGGTGTTGATTTTTCACAGTGGTTTATAGTGCTGTCGGGTGGGACGCCGGGCGCCCATTACGCCACGGTGGCTGCGGCCCAGGACGCCGGCGCAACCACAATAAACATCGGATTGTTCCTGAATTCGATTGTCAGTTTCCTGATAACCATGTTTGCGGTATTCTTGATTGTGCGCGTTGTTGGCAAAATGCGTGACAAAAAGGCGGCAACCACACGTACATGTCCGTATTGCAAGACGACAATAAATATTGCGGCAACAAAATGCCCAAATTGCTGTTCTGATGTTGAACCGGTCGCGCCGGGTGCGGATGAGGAAAGTGACCTGAAAAAGAGTCTTAAAAACCTGACGGATATTGCAAGCAAATCGGTTGCAAAAATCAAAAAGATAACAAAGCACTAGAATGTGTTTGTGATAAAGTAAATTAAAGACAAAAAGCAGGGCCATTAGCCCTGTTTTTTATGGCGATTTTCTGTTTTTGACCGATTTTTGTGGCAAAAGTGACGGAATTTACGACAACAGACGATATAACAGGGCGATTACTGCCAGAATTATATGAAATAATACGTGACGTATGCATATTGTTTGTTGATAGTGAATACGACAAATCGTAAATACTAAATTGTTTATACAAATTTTTACAAAAATTATTTTGTGATGTGAATGCATTGCTTTTCTCCTTTGGTTGTTTAGGATTTATTTCCTTGGTTGTGTGTATCGGCGGGGTGGTCCCGGCGGGGTAATATATTCCAAAAAGGCGCATAATGTATATTATGTATAGTTTAAGATTGTGAGAGGGGCGAAAACAGTGAAACGAATATAAATGGACGAACAATTGGTGTGGATGTTTGTGTATGGTTAAATAATTTTTGGATGGTGCGCGGTATGAAAAATATATTTTTGGTTTGTATTTTTTGCGTGGTGTGATTTTGGTGTGGGCGCGCGTCGTATTAATTGAAACTGTTTATAACAATATTTGTATATCATTTTGTTATTACGATTATAAAAATGCATTGTGTGCGTTATTGCTGTTTTGATGTTTTGGTGGTGGAAATTATGATGGTTTTGGGGTCAAAAATCGGCAAATGCGCCCTATTTTGCCCCGAAAAATTGCGAAAAGTGGCGGATTTCTGCGATTTTTATGTGTTTTTGTGGTGATTTTTTTGTATTTTGGGGTGTTTTTTGGTGGGGTGGTGGGGCAATTTATGACTTGATGATTAAAAACTTTAACATAGATTTATATTTATTTGTTTATTGATTTGTTTTTTAATTTTGTATCGCGTAAAAATATTGTGTTTTTGCCGGTATTTTTTATCAAGTTGATTTTTAATCCGTGGTAATTTATTATAATGTGCATTATGAGATTAGATGTTGCATTGGTTTCACAAAATATTTACCCAACGCGGGCGCGTGCCATCGCGGCGGTACATGCCGGGTTGGTCATGGTAAATGGCGTGGTTGCCAAAAAGCCCAGCCAGTCCGTTTCCGATGTTGATGTGTTGGCGGGGGGCGATTTGCCCTATTCTGTTGGTCGCGGCAGTTTGAAATTGGAACGTGCGTTGGACGAATTCAAAATAAATCCGGTTGGGATGGTTTGTCTGGACATTGGGGCCAGTACCGGTGGTTTTACATCGGTTTTATTGACACGTGGTGCCACGCGCGTGATTGCGGTTGATGTTGGTACGGATCAATTGGTGGTCGAATTAAAAAATGATGCGCGCGTTTTATCGCTGGAACAGACCGATATTCGTAATTTGAAACCGATTTCGCCGGTTGATTTGGTGGTGATTGATGTGTCGTTTATATCATTGGCAGATATTGCGCCGGTGTTGCGTGCGTGGGGCGCGCGTACGGTAATTGCACTGATTAAACCCCAATTTGAGGTTCCGCGCCACATTGCGGCGCGCAGTGCGGGCGTTATAAAATCGCGCGAATGGCACGAATATGCAATAGGTCGCGCCACAGATGCGTTTCGCGATGCGGGCTTTGCGCGTCGTGGCTTGATACAATCGCCCATTCATGGCGGCAGTGGCAATATCGAATTTTTAGGGCTGTTTTTGGCCGAATAAATGCGATTTTTGCCTTGAATTTCTGGGCGTTCGCGTATATCATTTAATCCGATTTTTAACAAAGGTATAAATTATGGCAGACGACATCACAAAAATCCAAGAACGCGAGGCGAAATGGCAACGCCGTTGGCGCGAAGCAAACGCATTTGTGCCGAAAAATGATGGTTCAAAACCGCGTTTTTATAATTTGGTTGAATTTCCGTTCTTGTCCGGCGCGGGTATGCACGCGGGCCACATGATGAATTATTCGGGGATGGATGTGATGGCGCGTTTCCGCCGCGCGCGTGGGTATGATGTATTGTTCCCCATGGGGTTTGATGCAATGGGAATTGCCGGCGAACACTATGCCACAAAAATTGGTCGCCATCCGGCGGATGTTGCGCGTGATTTGATAAAATCGTATTCAGAAATGATTGATCGGGTTGGTTGGTCGGTTAACCCAGAAACCCGCATCGCGACATCTGATCCGGAATACATCAAATGGACTCAGTGGATGTTCATCCAATTCTGGCGTGCGGGGTTGGCGTATAAATCGGCGCTGCCGATGAATTGGTGTCCGGAATGCAAGACGACATATACCAACGAAGAATTGGAAGATAACAAATGTCCGCGTTGTCATGGTATTATTGAAAAGAAAGAGAAAATGCAGTGGAACCTGGCGCTGTCTAAATATGCCCAGAAATTGCTGGATGGGTTGCGTGATGTCAATTTTGATGAACGCATTAAAAAGGATGAAATAAACCTGATTGGGCGGTCGGCGGGGGCCGATATTGATTTTCGTGTTGGTGATGATGTTATGACGGTGTACACCACGCGCCCAGATACCATATTTGGTGTGACATTTTGTGTAATTGCACCAGAACACAAATTGGTGCGCAAATGGTTGGACGAAGGTCGCGTTGAAAATGCCGATGCTGTGCGTGAATATATTCGTGCCGCGGCGGCCAAGACCGAAATTGAACGCACCGACGCCACGCGCGAAAAAACGGGTGTGCAATTGCGCGGTATCGCCGCGATAAATCCGTTTACGGGGCGCGAAATACCGGTTTTTACATCGGATTATGTGTTGGTTGATTACGCGTATGGCACAATTATGGCGGTGCCGGCGCATGATTCCCGTGATTGGGATTTTGCCAAGAAGTTTGGTCTGGAAATAATCCCGGTGTTGGCGGGGGGCGAGGCCGACAAAGTATGGGAAGGTGACGGTCTGCATATCAATTCGTCGTTCTTGGATGGAATGAACAAGGCGGATGCAATCGCCGCGGCGATTAAATATGGTACTGAACACGGTTTTGCACGCGGAACGGTTAAATATAAATTAAAAGATTGGGGCTTTTCGCGCCAGATGTATTGGGGTGAACCCATACCGATGATTTATTGCGACAAGTGCGGATGGGTGCCGGTGCCGGATGACCAGTTGCCGGTGATGCAGCCGCACATGATGGATTATTGCCCGACCGACAGTGGTGAATCGCCGTTGGCACGCGCGACCGATTGGGTAAATGTGCCCTGCCCGTGCTGTGGTGCGCCGGCGCATCGCGAAACGGATACTATGCCGGGATGGGCCGGATCATCGTGGTATTTCCTGCGCTATTTGGACCCAAAAAATGACAAAGAATTTTGCTCGCGCGAACAAATGGAGCGCTGGATGCCGGTTGCGCACTATAACGGTGGGCATGAACATAATACGCGCCATTTGATTTATTCGCGTTTTTGGCACCATGTATTGTACGATTTGGGATTGGTCAACACTGCCGAACCGTATGCGCGTCGTACGGCCCAGGGATTATTGATGGGTAATGACGGGTATAAAATGTCTAAATCGCGCGGGAACGGTTTTATGGTGGCCGATTTGGTGGCGGCGGTTGGCGCGGACGCGGGTCGCGTTGCGGTGCTGTCGCTGGGGCCATGGGAAAACAATGTTGTGTGGACCGATGGTGCAATGGCGGGTGTTCAGCGTTTCTTGAAACGCGTGGAAAATTTATCGGACAATTTGACCGATGCGCCAATGACCGCGGAACAAGAACGTTTAATGAACCAATTGATTGCGGACGTTACCGAACGTATTGATGGTATGCGTTTCAACACCGCTATTTCCGCAATGATGGAATATCTGAATGCATTCCCAGGCGGCACAATGCCGCGTGCGGCATACATTGCGCTGGTGCGCGTGTTGAACCCGTTTGCGCCACATTTGACCGAAGAAATGTGGGAAAAATTGGGAAACAATACGATGTTGGCGTTGTCTGATTGGCCGACATACGATGCATCAAAATTGGCCAAGACCGAAATGACAATTGTTGTATCGGTAAATGGTAAACGTGCCGCCGAATTTACTGTGGCGGTGGGTGCACCAGAAACGGATATTATAGATGCGGCGAAAAAATCGGCCGCCGCCAAATTGGATGGTGCCGAAATAATAAAAACAATCGTGGTACCAAACAAGTTGGTGAACTTTGTCGTAAAGAAATAAAAAACGGGGCTGTGCCCCGTTTTTTAGTGAATAAGTGATAAAGTGATAGAGTGACAAAGTTTTCACATAGGGATAATCAAATAATAAACCTGTCCGCCGATGGCGGACACATTCATTGCTCTCTGCTCTCTGCGCATTGCTCTCTATAAAAAACGCGCCAGTGGCGCGTTTTTTATGAGATTTTTTGAATTCTGCGTACGCGTCGTTCACAATCGTCAAATGGACTTTCCAGGAATGTTTGCGCAACAACAAACGCCATTTCAATATCAATATCATCGGCCGCCAGTGCCAAAACATTAATATCGTCGTGGAAACGGTCGTCGCGTGCCTGTTCAGGGCGTTCACAACGTGATGCGCGAATGTGACGATAGCGATTTGCGGCAATCATAATGCCGGCACCGGTGCCACAAATTAAAATCCCGCGCGATTTTTTGTCAGATTCCATTGCGTCGGCAACTGTTTTTGCAATGTCTGGAAAATCAACGGGTGTGTTTGGATCGTCGGTGCCCATGTTTACAACCTGGTACCCATCGGCCGCCAGCATTTCAATCAAGTATAATTTCAGCCCAACCCCACGATGGTCTGATGCAATATATATTTTTGATATATTTTTATTCATTGTTTCCTTCCTTGCGTTTTTCCAGTTTACATTCCAAACCGGTGTTGCCGGTAATGTTTAATGTGTTATATGCCAATGTGCCCGTCATTTGGGCGTTGCTGAATACATTTGCAGTGCCAACAACCGCCGGGCCATTCAATGTTCCGTGCAGGAACAGATTTTCCGCCGTCACGCGTCCCGAAACGCGGCCGCCGCGACCAATGACAACGGTTGTGGCAACAATGTCGCCAATAACCGTGCCGTGAATTTGCACGATGTGGTCGGTCTGAATATTCCCAGTCAATTCGCATCCGGCGCCAATAATCGTCGGTGATTGTTTTTCAGTTGCGTTTGTAAATGCCAACATATCATTTTTCCTTTACAAATGTTGCGGGGTTAAACGGCACGCCCTTGTATCTGATTTCGTAATGCAGGTGTGGCCCCGTCGAACGGCCCGATGACCCGCCCAGCCCAACAATTGTGCCCGGTCGTACCCAATCGCCACGCGACACCATTACCTGGGACAAATGGGCATATAATGTTGTAAAGCCCAGACCGTGATCAACCTCGACTGTGGTGCCATATCCAACGCGTTCGCCGGCCGAAACAACGCGTCCAGGGGCAACGGCCATCAATTCGGTGCCAATACGACCGGCAAAATCAATCCCGCGGTGTTTTTTTGGCTTGCCGGTAAATGGGTCGTTGCGGGTGCCATAGTTCGATGTTATGCGCACGCGTTTGACCGGCGCCCCCAATGGCAACAATGTGTTTAATTTAGACAGCCCATTCCACAATTCCAAATCGTCGGCCAATTTCTGATATTTTGAATCCAATTCTTTGTCAAATTCAGCCGGACTGAATGCCGCGCCGACCAACGGACTGGCATATTTGTTGGCGCTTTTTATCAATATTGCCTGGTTCAGTCCCAGGGATGCCAGTGTGCTTTTAATTTGCTTTAATGGTTTGTTTAATGTTTCGATGTTGTCCGATGATAATTTGCCCACCATATCCACAATTTGAATATCGGCATCGGCAATGGTGCGCATAGATTCAACCATTTGCGCGTTGCGCTTTTTCAGTTCCGCATTTTCCGCGCGTGTCAATTCGTATTCCGCCGATAAATCCGACAATTTAGCGTATTCTGGCGCGTAATCTTCGTTGGTGAACATTTCGACCAGACGTGTGCGCAAGAAATCCAGTTCGCCCCATGTTTTCAGACGACTGTCCATCAAGGCTTCTTTTTCTTTATCGGTCAGTTTTTTTGCATTCAAAATTTTGTCGTCTATGACATTCAAACCGCGCGTTAAATCGTTGTATTTTTTCAAATAGGTCTGCAAATCGGTCATGTGGCGTGCGTGCAATGCGCGTTCCTGTTCCAATTGCTGGGTGCGTTTTTGCAGCAATGGGCGGTGATATACAAACACGTATGTTGACCATGTGGCCCATATAACCAGACCTATTTTCCCACAGAATTTGGTAAAACGCCAAAAACTGGATTGCTTGAAAGTATAAACATTGCCGCGCGGTGTGTCCATAACCGTAAATTCACGTGGCGGAAATGCGCGCGAAATCATGCGCCACAACGCACGAAACGGCGATGTAATCAGCGCCCACAAAGATGTAAAATATCTGGTTATGAAACTTATCATTTGGATTCCAGTCTAGACAACATCTGGGCAATAGTCAAGCCGTCGCGCAAAACATCGTCATTGTTCATGGACAGGCCACCGTGAATGGTCGCCCCGCCCCGAACGCCCGTGCGGCCGGTGATAATTACGCGTTCGGCGGTATGTTTTGCGCCAAACAGTGGGAATATATTTATGTCGCCGCACAGTGGCACCATGGCCGAAATAACCCGGTCGGTTGCCGCCGCATCAACAATTGTGCAAAAATGTCCCCGTGGGCGCACCCGGCGCAGGCACGCGCGTGTCCACATAATCAAATCTGCATTGTGGTGCGCATTGTGCGCGGCTGGTGTGCCGGTAAAATACGGTGGGTTGGTCATAACTAAATCAAATCTGCGGTCGGTTTTCCAATTTAATATATCGGCGCACACCAGTTCCACATCGCGGTGGTTTAATTCCGCATTTTTCTGTGCGGCATCCAGCATATCGGGCGATATATCAATTCCGGTGTATGTTGCATTCGGGTTATGCACGGCACAGCATAATGCCACCGCCCCCGTACCGGTGCCGACATCCAGAACCGTTTTCGCGGGTATTGCCCCGGCCATTGCCGCCAACCACACCGCATCAGATGTTGGGTTATAGCACCCCGGATTGCACCAAACACGGCCGCCCATCAGGCTAAAAATCTCTTGTTTTTTCGTCATATCCCCATATAATAATTCAACAAAATCAAAAGGCAAGTTTATGTTTGATGATGCGATGGTTGTGCAAAGTGCGATAAGTGCGTTCAATAATGCGGCTTTGTTTGCCCCGGCGTTTTTGTTCTGGGGGCTGTTGATGCTGCCGCTGTTTGGGATAGTGTATTTTTATGGGGCGGATTTCTTGGCGCGGTTTGGGTGGAATGCCCAAAATATGATTCCCCGGACATGTATGACCACGGTTGTAATGATACTGGTGTGGGTGGTAATGTTTGGCGGCAATTATGGCGTGTTGCGTGACAGTGCGACCGTTTTGCCATTTATGGTTGCCGCGACGGTGTTTGTTTCGTCTATGTTTATTGCATCGCGCATGCAGAACAAGAATATATTTAATGCCTGGCGCGGGGCGCGCCGCGGCGGTCGCGTGGGAATGATTGCGGTTGTGTGTGCGATTTTAATTATGGTCGGTTTGTCTGATACGCATGCGTGGTGGGGACCGATATTACAGATTGGTGCCCTGGTGTGCGGTTGGATGTTTGGGCGCGCGGCGCGCGGTGAAATGCGTGATGTTGCCGGGTGCGTGTTGATAATTATGGCGACCAGTACTGCGATTTTAATGCAACCCGAATTTTTCAGATTTGGTCAATTGGGGGCATTGACCGTATTTCATTTGATTGCGCTGGTTTTGATTGGTGCGGCGGCGGCGGCGACAGTTGCGTTGCGTAATGTGGTGCCGCATGGGCGTATTCATCAATCGGCGTATGTTAAATTAAAATGGATGGCGCGGTTTTTGTCGGCGTTGTGCGTGGTGCTGTTTGTGCTGACGGAATCTGTACCGGTGTTTTTGGCAATGTCGGTTATGTTTTTCGTGTCGTTTGCAATGTCGGTGTGGCACGCAAAAATGTTGCCCGCCGCATTGGGCGATATGGCATTTTCGGCGTTGCTGATGATGTTTGGGCTGATTACGGTTATGCCGGTAATCGGTGCGCTGGGGTTGGTTTTATATAATCAATCGGCACGGTCGTGCAATGCGCGTGATGGGCGCCTGTTGTTATAATTTGTTATATTTATTGTATACCAATTTATGCGGTGGTGATGTATCATAACACTTGAAATTACTGTAAGAAAGCGAGTGTTATCATGACAAATATACATCCAACCGCAATTATTCGTGACGGTGCCGTAATTGGTGCCGATTGCAAGATTGGGCCATATTGCATTGTGGGACCAAATGTTGTTCTGGGCGAACGCGTGGAATTGATTTCTAATGTTGTAATTGATGGGAAAACATCCATTGGTGATGATTCTATCGTTTATCCATTTGCCGTTCTGGGCGTGATGAGTCAGGACCTGAAATGGCAAGACGAGGCCGCAATGACCGGCCTGCGCATTGGTAAACGCTGCAAAATTCGTGAATATGTGACAATTCATTCGGGCACACCCGCATCTGATGGCACGGTTATTGGTGATGATTGCCAAATTATGGTAAATGCCCATGTCGGCCATGATTGCAAGGTTGGCAACAGTGTTGTTATGTCCAATTTGGTCCAGGTTGCCGGCCATGTCGAGGTTGAAGATTTCGCGATTTTGTCCGGTGGTGTTATGGTATTGCAATTCGCACGCATTGGCCGCAATGCGTTTATTGGCGGTATGTCTGGTGTTGGAAACGATGTTTTGCCGTACGCCATATATGATGGTAATCCGCGTGCGGTATATCGCACAATCAACCGTGTTGGTCTGATGCGTCATGGTTTCACGAACGAGGATATGCACGCAATTCACAATGTTTATTCGGCGGTATTTCGTGAAACAGACGGTACCGTTGCGGAACGTCTGGCACGCGTTCGGCGCGAGGTAAAAAATAACAAATACGCAATGGATGCAATTGATTTTATTGAAAATCGTTCAAAACGTGGAATTGGCACGGCGAAAAATGCAGAATAAAAAATTGACCGTATTTATCATCGCTGGCGAGGTTTCAGGCGATGTTCTGGGCGCAAAAATAATGGCGGCTATGCCAGATGCGCGTTTTGTTGGCGTTGGTGGCGAAAATATGATTGCCGCGGGACTGGATTCTTTGTTTCCAATGGGCGATTTGGCCGTTATGGGCGTGATAGAGGTTGCCGCCCATGCGCGCACATTGATGCGTCGCATTCGTCAAACAGCAAACGCGATAATTGATGCCGCACCAGATATTGTTCTGACCGTTGATGCACCTGGTTTTGCGCGCAGTGTTATCGCACAGGTTCGCAAATCGACCGCGGGACAAAAACTGATTGCCCAGGGGTTGCGATTCCATCATGTTGTTGCACCCCAGGTTTGGGCTTGGCGGCCGTCGCGTGCAAAGAAATACGCAAAAACATTTGATAAATTGTATGCGTTTTTTGATTTTGAAATACCATATTTTACAAAATATGGGCTGGATACCGTGGCAGTTGGCCACCCCGTGTCGGACGGCCTGATTGGAAAATATAAATCATCGCATTGGCATGATGGTGATGCGGATAAAATTATAACCATGGTTCCCGGCAGCCGTATGTCCGAGGTCAAACGTCTGATGCCGATATTCCGTAAAACGGCGGAAATATTGGCAGCCAGTGGATATATGGGATATAAATTTGTAATTCCAACGGTTGAAACCACGGCGGATTATGTGCGGCGCAATGTGGCACATTGGCATGTGCCGGTCACATTGGTTGACGCCACGCGGCGTTATGAATTTTATGCAAAATCGTATATGGCCATCGTGACCAGTGGAACCGTATCGGCCGAATTGGCAATGTTGCACATCCCAACAATTGTTATATACAAAATGAACCCGATAACAACATGGCTGGTGCGCCAGGTAATTCGTATAAAATGGGTGTCTTTGGTTAATATTTTATTGTCGCGTGGTGTGTATCCGGAATTTTTGGGAACCGCGGCCACGGTCGAAAATGTGTTGGATGCAACAACCCAATTGGCAATACCCGCGGTGCGGAAACAAATTATTGCGGATTTGACGCAGGCTGATAAATTGTGGCGGCGCCCCGATGGTGCCCCGGCGGCATTGATTGCCGATGATATTCGCCGCACGGTAAAATAGTTTGTTTTAATGTAAATGTAAAAAACGCCGCCAATTGTGCGGTGTTTTTTTCGATGGAACGCAACCATCGCGCCTGTTTTATCACATTCCCTCGGGTAATGATTTAATATTATTGCCTTCTTTGTCTATGCAATACTGTACACCAGTCTTGGTGCTTGTGCCTATGGAACACACTTGGTTTAACAGGGATAACGTTGATTGTGTACACCACGCAACAACATCTTCCTTGGCTGTTGGATGGGTTTGTGTGGTGCCATCCTCGGCTGTTGTCTCTGTTGTTGTTGGCATAATTGTCTGGCCGGTACAGGCAGTGCCATCTTTATTCGCGGTTTCGGCTTTGATTGGCAATACCGCTTCGCACTTGGTGCTGGTTCCCCATTTACTGCGGCGACCGCCGTTTTCCCAACACAGACACGCGCCCCACGATTGTGTATCGACGCTTTGTATGTACCCGCGTGGGCACATATTTTCGTCTGCAAATAAACCATACAGATCCATCAAATTGTAAATTCCTTTCGGACCGTACTTTGATCCATCAAAGTTAGACTTGCAAAAATCATTTTCTTTGTATGCATTTTTATCAATAAATTTATATTCTACGAAACGACCGTCTACGTTCGTACATTGGATTGTCAGTGTATCCAGGATCTGATTATATATTTCAGTGGCAACGCCTGTCGGGCGTGGAACGCGGGCTGCAAATGCAAAACCTTTTGTTATGGCCATACCATTCCCTGGGGAATAAGCTTCCTCGGTTTCTGACGGGGTTCCATAGGCCAAAGAGCCGCCTGCGTTGACTATGTATGCAGTTTTTATTCCTTTTTCGTTATTAGCTTCGATGACTTGGGCGCGGTCAAAGCCACCAAACGCCGCTTTCATCATTTCCTCGCTGCTGCACGAGGGTATGCTTTGCAATTGTTTCGCACATTGTGATGTTGTCTGGTTATTGTGTGTAATGGTTGCAGGGACTGTTGTACACCCATCATCAATAATGCATTCTTGGCGCTCGGCTGTTGCGGTGTCGGTATACAACGTAAACCAATCCAGGGCCTCGCCGGATTTAAACAGGCCGCTGGATGGGTAATAGAAGTTCTGATAACCATTGCCACCGAATTTATCAAAACATTGTTTTACAACTGCACGGCATGCCGCCAATGTGTCGGTATCTTTGCGGTTTTCGATATATTTTGCAATTATGCCCTTGCCATCGGTGCCACCAAACATTTTGTCGCATGATGTGATGTAATCACTGCACATATCGTTTGATAATGTAATTTTATCTGGTTGCAACACCAATGCAGAATCGGTGGACAATTCCTTCATCGCGGCGGTCAATGCGGTTTCGTTGTTGATATAGCACGACGATACGAAATCAAAACAGCCCTGTTGAATTTCATCGACCTTGGATTGCTGGGAATAATATATGGCCAACAAAGCCTTGTCCAGATATTCGGCCCATGCGGTGTCGGCCTGCTCGGTACATTTGTCCAGTGCGGGTTGGGCGAATTTTTTAACCTTGTTTTCAAATGTTTGAACAAACGTGCGGTTTGCGTTGACCTTGGACAGTTTCTGGTTTGCCGCATCAACACCGTCGGCAAACTTCAACATTTCCCCCAGTTCGTAAAAACGTTCAACGCCCGCGATGGGTTTGCCGGTTGAAATATCAATGAATTCGCCGTTATCCAGGCATTTGTGATAATTTGCGCCACATACTTCCTCACTTAATATGGCGGCCTCGACCTCATTAATACATGTTGTTAAATCAGACGAGTTGTGATTTTGGCGGTTTTCAACACGCGTCAGGTCCAACATAGCGCTGCTTTCGCGGACGGCCGATTTGATTTTTTTCTGTTTGGTTTCAATTGCGGTTTGAACGGCATTGCAATCTTGTTCAATCGCCATCAGATATGCATTTATCGCGCGTTGTAATGCGGCGTCACTGCAATCGGCACGAACGGCACTGCGACACTGGGGATATACGGCGCTGTACAGGTTTTTCCCGTTGTATGCGGCAACCGCCGCACCGGCATCCAGTGTGCCAAACGAATTGGTTGTGTCAAACGCCAGACTGATACTGTTCAAATCGGCGTATTTGCCGCCAACGGTCGTGTCCTCGCCCTTGATGGAATTCATAATGGCCTGTAATAATGCCTTGGACGCGGATTTATCCGATGTCAGTGCGTTTTCGCCCTCGGACGCGGTTTTCATGGCCGATGCCTGGGCCGCGGTCATGCCCACGGTATCCAGGTTTTCATTAAACACGGTCAGTTTATCACTGGCGTCCTGCATTACATCGCGAATTTCCGCCAATTCCAGAACGCGGTCACTGCACGAGCACCGGCGATAATCGTCGTTTTTCAATTGACAAAATTGATCCATACATGTGAAAAATGCCGTTTTGCATTGTTCGTATGCGGCCCCCGTGCGGGTTTCGGACATGGCGGTTGTGGTTGTGTCGGCGGCGCGTGCGGTGACCGATTTTTGTTGCGTGGTCGCACTGCGCGTGATCAATGATTTTTGTGATGTTGCGGCGGCACGCGATGCGGTCGGCTGGACGGCTGCGGCGCGTGATGAAATTGTGCGATTATGTGTTGACGATGTTGTCGTGGCGCGTGCATTGCGTGCGGCGGTGTTTGTGCCAATGCGCACCCCGCCCGTGCGACCACCGGTCGATTTGACAGTCGTGTTCACGCGCTGTTGCAATGCGGACGCCGCGCGCACCGTGGCATTGCCATCACGCACAGCCGCGTCGGCAATACCGATGCACAGCATCCATGAACATAAAAACGACAGAATTTTATTCATCTCTGATTGAATGTTAGCAAAATTGCGAAAATCAGAGCAAGAGAAAAAACAAAAAAAGCACCGACATCGGTGCGTATTTTTATGGTGGATGTGATTGGACTCGAACCAACGACCTCTTCGATGTGAACGAAGCGCTCTAACCAACTGAGCTACACA
>CAKQGH010000003.1 GCA_934232895.1 uncultured Alphaproteobacteria bacterium | reverse complement strand
ACCCTGGACCCAATGATTAAAAGTCATTTGCTCTACCAACTGAGCTATGTCCCCAAAACGGAACCTGAATCCGGGGCATGGTGCCCTTTGTTCAAGGTTCGGGGCAAATTTTGACATAATCTAAAATAAAAATCAAGAAAAAATCGCATTTTTATTCATTTTTTGTTTTTCGCGTTTGCGCCGCCGCCAACAGATTCTGAAAATCTATCGCCCCGCCCGCATCGGCGTCCAGCCATTCGGTCACGCGGGCGACTATGTTTTCCACATGTTGTGCAATAACGGTGCGACTGTTGCGGTACCGCGTTTCATTGACCAGGTGTAAAACCTCGCGTCCCAATCCGGCCAGGGTTTGCACCTGGGGGCCCGACAACAGGTTTGATTGCGCGGCACTGTATACCAGGCTTTCCAATTCCGCGTGGTATTCACGCAATGTTTTCACCATGGCCGGCGTCAATTTAATTCGACGCGATATATCCGCCACCGACAGTCCATCCATCTGGTTCAGCGATTCCAATGTCGCGCGCCCGCGCACCCCAATTGCCCGCCGCAACAGCATAATGATGTTCAACACCAACACATTGATTTTATCCGACATATTTGCCGCCAATGTGGTGCTGAGTCGGCTGGAAATTCGCGAATTTGAATAATCGTACAACAAAAACACCAGCGGGATTGACAGCAACGACGCCGCAATGTTCGTCAATAAATCAGACAAGTCTTTGTCCGCAATGTTATCTTGGGTCAACGAGAACAGCGCCACCCCGCCCGCAATTGACAACATATACGGTACACTTTTCAATATAAAATCGCGCAGTTTCATTCCCATACGCAAATCGTACCAGAAACCACATCAAAAAATCACAGGAACAAATGTCTAGACCACATCACCACCCGACGGGCGCACGGTTGCGTTTGGCGCCGGGCTGGGCATCGTATCACCCCCCACGCGATGACGCACGAACCAAACCGATATTGCGCCCAGCGCGCATAACAACGCACCCAAAATTGCGATACTGTACCGCCAACTGCCAATCATAGACCCCAAACCAATTATCAGGCATACAATCATATATGTGCCCTGGTCGGCGATACTGTAAAACGATAAAAACTCCATCCGTTGGGACGACGGCGTCATTTTTTGAAACCGGGCGTACAATAAAATCTTTATCACGGCACATATTATGTATGCCGCCCCCAGCGCCAACAGCCCAACAATTGAATAGTACACCGCAAACACCCCAAACAGCGCGCCCGCCGCAATTATCATACCCGCCAATATGCCCCAGCGCACACCAACAAACTTATGGGCAAATGCCTGGCCAATTACCTGGCACACCAATATGAAAAATGGCACCGCACCAATGTATTCGGTCGGCACGCCAATGTCATATCCAATCAGCGACAAATAATCGTTCAGGTACGAAAAATTGGTCACCAAAACACTCAGCACCAACATGGCAACAATTCCCGGCGTGGTGCGCATTGCCGCAATGGCCGATTTCACAGATTTTATTACCGACCCGCCATTTTCAGTGACACCACGATATTCCTGGACCAAATTCATACGTGACAAAAACAGCATAGACAGCACCAGCGCAACAACCGACATTGCGGTTATAAATTCGTATCCCCACACCATCAACAGCGACCCAAAAGACGACAATGCAACCGCAATTGCGGCTATGTTTTTACGGCGCCCCAATATTCGTTCATAAACCAATGTATTTGTACGCGCGCGCAATTCGTCGTACAAAACATCTTCGGATACAACATTGTAAATTGCACCATGCATCCCCCACAGTACCATTCCAACCGCAAACCCGGTAAATGTCGGCCATAAAATCCACAGAACGAATGCAATGGCCTTTAATACTTGGCCCAGGAACAGCACATTTTTCGCCCCAAACATTCGCGCCAAATGCGCCACCGGAAATTGCGTGACCAGCACCCCGCCCGACCACAGCACCAACAACAGCGATATGCCAAAATCACTGATGCCGCGGGACTGCATAAACACGGCATAGACCGGCGCCAACATCATCAGCGAATTAAAAAATGTATATCCATAGATATTTATCAAAAAATCTTGGACCGAATGTTTGTCTGGCATTGAACTCTCTCTGGGGGCAATTATACAATATAAATCCGCGCGCTGTATATTGATTTTTTACCAAAAAGACACTATAATTATGTGGGTAATAAAACAAAGGTTTTCACATGGCCGTCAAAATGGATGAATTTTTATTGCAATATTATATGCAGTTGCGGTTTAACAACATGCCGGCCGAGGTTCGCGCCCAATTCGATGTATATCTGAAAGCCGATGATTTTCGTGGTCACATGAAAGATTGGAAAAAGAATCTGATGACCAATGGCGCAAACAATCCTATGCCCGACCCGACCGAGATAGGCGGCGCATGGGAATTAAGCGACGACGAATGGGAGAAATTATTCCGCGCATTTCAAACCGCGTTTCGCGGGATGGACGCCGACCGAAAATCATTCAAAGATAACAAGGATGCGAACGAATTCCTGGATGAATATTTCGGCGCGCCAGATTTGAAACTGTTTTCAAATGGCGTTGCGAATAATGCCGCCGACACACAAATCCAGGGCGATTTCAAAACATTTTTAACCACATATCGCCAAAGTTTAGAAATCTATTTCAAACAGTGGGGATTGATTGATGGCGATTTTTCATATTCCGATTTGTTGGATGGCATCAAAAGCAAGAAATACAACACCACACCGAAATTCCAAGAAAAAGTAAAAAGCGTTGCCCAATATTTAACATTCTATGCACGCCAGCCGGAATTTCAAACCGCGTTGGGCCTGCAACAGCAAAACATTCCGGATTTCCAGGCCATAGAAAACGGGTTTGACGACAAAACCATCAATCCACAAAAACTGGACTATTTCAAACGCAATTATCGCGACCTGTTGGATACACTGAACAAAAAATCCAAAGTTTATGATGTATTCAGGGCGTACGACAAAGGCAAAATATCCAAACCTTTTGACGAGGCCGTATCCAAGGTTGATTACGGCAATCGTGATTCTGATGACTATGTTCCGCCAAAGCGCACAGATGAATTGACCCCATGGCAACAATTATCCAAAAACATCGGGGACACTTGGTCCGATTATATGGATAAATACACGAAATTCCGTGGCGACCGTCTGTATATGTCAAACGCGGCAAAATCTATTGTCAAGGCATTGGATGATAAAAAGGTCAAAATGCAACCAACCGACGGATTGGGCAAGTTGGTTGATAATATCGACAATATTAAATCCAACCTGTTGTATAAATCGCCAACCGCGGTCAAGCATTTCGAATGGATGGGCAAAACACTGAAAGAATTAAAAGACACCATGCCCAAGGCATTTGCCGGCGCATTGAGTCACGGTGGCCAAATGCGCGCGATTGTGTCTGAAATTATAATGCGCGCCGTACGCGATGGCAAAATAGACGAAGCCAAAACCGCGATGGAGGTTTTATCGGTCATCAAATACGGATACACCACCAGCAAGATTATGGACGCATTGGGCAAAGAAAAGTTATCTATATTTTCCGACGGCAAATTATCGTGGAATAAAAACGAGGCCGTTCAGTTCGTCACCAGCGCCATGGACAAAAGCATTAAATGGGCGTTTATGGGCATTGGGTACGGAATTACGATTGCGGGCAATGCGTATAACCTGCACGGCAGCAAATTTAACACCAACGGCGGCAAACGTATGAAAGACACATTAAAAAATTTCAACGACAAAGATGCCGGCGACAGGCAACATTTGCAAGATTTACGGGACACAGATGATGCACAACGCCAGGCTATTATCGATAAATTGGACAATATGCGCAACCGCGGGTTGAATGAAACAAACCTGGATAACGCAATTTCCAAATACCGTACCGACATCGCAACTGACCAACAAAATATTGACGCACAAATAAACGGTGTGGCCGGCGCACAGTATGCAACACAAGACGAGTTTAACAATGTACAGCAATATTTGTATCAATTGGAAAATGGTATTGTTCCCGCCGCGGCACCAACCGTGTCTATTCCACAAACCCAGGCACAGATTGATGCATTACACCAAGCGGCATTGGGCAAACAAATAAAGCAAACCCAACTGGACCGCAAGGTAAAAAAACGCCAGGAATTTTCCGACGGCAAAAACGCCATTGGCATGCTGTCCGCCCAGGTTCAAGACCGCGACCAAAAATTGTCTGAATGGGATGAAAAGCACCAGGATAAATATCGTGAATTGATGGCATATTGGGATTTTCTGGAAACCGGTCGAGATACACACACCGGCAATCTGTACTCGTGGCGCCCCGGCAAAGCATCGGAAAAGCAGAAAAAATTTGATGGCAACGCATTGTTCCAACAATATCTGGCCGCATACGGGCGCGTGGCATAGTGCGATAACGCCCTTGCCTTTTTGGGCATTTTGTGGTATAATGCGCCACATAACGACACCGCCAATGGCGGTGTTTTTTATTGCATAAAACAATCAATTTAACCAAAGGATTTTATATGTCACGAATTTTACAAATTCGCCGCGGAACCAACGCGCAAAATAATAACTTTACGGGGCTGGCCGGTGAAATCACAATGGATACCGACGCAAAAACACTGCGCGTGCACGATGGTGAAACATTGGGCGGCTTTGCATTAGCGCGTGCCGACGCGACGCCTGCCACCAGTGATTTTGACATTGCATCGGTGTCCGACGAATTTTGGACGGCACTGTTTGCGCGATTTGGCGGTGCGACCGCGCCATCTGTTATGGTATCGCCCGATATGGAAATTGGGAATGCGACAACATACGAATGCGCGTTCAATACAACACTGGCGCCAATTTTTGCAAATGTTGTCTTGGTTTGCCAATCGGACGATGCCGGATACAGTGCGGGCGATGCAGTTGCGTCGTTTGGCATTGGTACGCGTGCGAACCCCGCACCATATACATTTTCCGACGCAAATGGATTGCATCTGCGCATATTCGTGGGCGACGACGCATTTTGGGTATCGCATAAAACGACGGGCATAACCACAAACATAGACAAAACAAAATGGCGCATCCGGGCGCGAGTTTACTGTTGAAACGCGATTGATACTTTGCTATGCTGGCCCACATAGAAACAAAGGGACACAAATGTACATACTTGCATTGAACTGTGGGTCTTCGTCGTTGAAATACCAGGTTTTCGACGCGAATTCCAAGAAAGCCGTCGTTGGCGGTAATGTTGAAAAAATCGGTCTGCCGGATTCTTTTGTCACACAAAAATATCCGGATGGTACCAAACAACGCAAAGACACCGTTATGAAAAATCATGACGAGGCATTGAATGTCGTTCTGTTCATGTTGCGCGAGGCATCAATTGACCTGAACGAAATCAAAGGTGTTGGCCACCGCGTTGTTATGGGGGGCGATAAATTCGCGTCGTCTGTTGAAATTACCGACGATGTTATGAAAACAATCGACAAATTGTCGCCATTGGCGCCACTGCACAACCCACCGGCATTGATGGGTATTGTCACCGCAAAACAATTGTTGCCAAACGCGAAACAGGTTGCCGTATTTGACACCGCGTTCCACCAGACTATGCCAGATTACGCGTATCGTTATGCCGTGCCAACCGCGTGGTACACCGAATTGGGCGTGCGCCGCTATGGTTTCCACGGGACATCGCATTTGTATGTGTCAAAACGCGCCGCGACAATGTTGGGTAAACCGGCCGACCAATGCAATTTAGTGACACTGCACATTGGTTCGGGGGCATCGGCCACCGCAATTAAAAACGGTGTTTCGGTTGATACATCATTGGGTATGACACCGTTGTCGGGTCTGACCATGGGCACCCGTCCGGGCGATTTGGATCCTGGTGTTGTTTTGTATGTTATGAACACATTGAAATTGACACCGGATCAAATGCAGAAACATTTGAACAAGGATTCGGGTCTGATGGGCCTGACCGAATGTTTTGCCGACCGCCGCGATGTCGAAGAAAACAAGGGCACCAACGACAAATGCCGTTTGGCCATTGATACCGAGGTTCACAATGTGAAAAAATACATCGGCGCATATATGGCCGAATTGGGTCACACCGATGCATTGGTGTTCACCGCGGGCGTTGGCGAAAACGACGATTATCTGCGTGAAAAATTTTGCACCGGATTGGAAGAATTGGGTATCAAAATCGACCGTGAAAAGAACGCCGCCGCCTTGGCGCGCAAAGGCGTTGACCAGGCCGAAATCAGCACCCCGGACAGCCCAGTCAAAGTATTTATGATTGCAACCAACGAAGAATTGGTTATTGTCGAGGATACTTTGGCAATTATGAACGGCACATATAATCCGGATCATTTGAAAATGAATTACTCGTTTGCAAAATAATTGCGAACCATAATTTACCGCACCGCCAAATTTGGCGGTGCTTTTTTATTGATAAAACGATGCTTTTGCGGTACCGTTTTTGGTATATGAGAAAAGAACTGTTCGATTTTCTGAATACCGACCTGCAATTCATTCGTGGCGTGGGGCCAGTTTTGGCCGCGCGATTTGATGATGTGTTGCCGGGGCGGCGGGTGCTGGATTTTATGTTGCACATTCCGGCATATATTCGCGCGCGTGGCATAACCGAATGTGTGGCGGACGCAACGCCGGGGGAAACGCTGACAATTCCGTTGCAAATAAAATCGCATCGCCGCGGTGGTGTTTTTCGCGGGCGACGCACCCCAACACAAATTGTCTGTAATGATAAAACCGGCGCCGCGGTCACACTGCAATTTTTTAACACACATTTTCTGGATTACTGGTTGGAAAAATTACCAATCGGTGCATGGCGTATGGTCAGTGGTAAATTGGAAAAAACATCGCGTGCAATTATCAACCACCCTGACTTTATTGAACCCATGGAAAACGCCGGAAAAATTCCATCAATCCAGGCCATATACCCATCGGGCGAGGGTCTGACCCAGAAAACTTTCGCCGCCGTTCGGGACCAGATTTTTGGTGCACTGGGCGACAAAATGGCGGCCGAGACGGACGAAAACACACGCGAATTTTTCGATGCGTTGACACATGTTCATTACCCCGAAAGTGATGACGACCTGGCCCCAAATTCAAAATATATTGTGAAATTGGCATATTGGGAATTGTTGGCGCACCAATCGGCCATCGCAATCAGTCGCCGCAATCGGCGCGACCCACGCAACAAACGCACCGTGCGTCCAAACAAATACCAATTATTGGATAAATTCCGCGACGCATTACCATTTGAACTGACGGGCGCGCAATCGCGCACAATTGATGAAATATTTGCCGATATGGCATCCGATACGCCAATGATGCGCCTGGTCCAGGGCGATGTGGGCAGTGGTAAAACCATTGTCGCCATGGCGGCGGCGGTTCGCATGGCGGAAATGGGTGGGCAAACGGCATTGCTGGCCCCAACCGACGCATTGGCATTGCAACATTATAATAAATTGCGCCCAATGTGTGACAAAATCGGCATAGTGTGTGATATTCTGACCGGCCGGGACAAGGGCGCGGCGCGGCGCGAAAAACTGATTTCACTGCGTTCGGGGCGCACACGTTTGGCCATTGGCACACACGCCCTGTTTTCCGATGATGTTGAATACCGCGATTTGGGATTGGTCATTGTTGATGAACAGCATCGATTTGGCGTGTCCCAGCGTGAATCTATGCGGGCCAAGGGTTCCAACCCCGATTTATTGGCACTGTCCGCCACACCAATACCGCGCACATTATCCATGACAATTTATGGCGATATGGATGTGTCGATTATAAATGAAAAGCCTGCGGGGCGCCTGCCGATAAAAACAACAAAATTGTCGGTCACGCGCATTTCCGATTTGGTGCCGCGCCTGGCCGCACAGATTGCCACCGGGGCCAAGGTGTTTTGGGTATGCCCCCTGGTTGACGATGCCGAAGATAACGCCGCCGCGGCCGCAACCGCACGGCACGAATATTTGAAACAATTTTTCCCAACCGCCGGATTGGTTCACGGCCAAATGGACAAAAAACAACGCGACGCCGTTATGGCAAAATTTGCCGATGACGATTCCGATATGTCAGTATTGGTTGCCACCACTGTCATAGAGGTTGGCATTGATGTCCCGCGTGCCACAATTATGGTTATTGAAAATGCCGAACGGTTCGGTCTGGCCGCATTGCACCAATTACGCGGGCGTGTCGGGCGCGGCAACGCGCAATCGTATTGCATTTTATTGTTTGGGAAAAACACGACCGAACACGGGATGCAGCGTTTATCGGTCCTGTGCGAAACCGACGATGGGTTTGCCATTGCCGAACAAGATTTAATGATGCGCGGCACCGGCGAATTGATTGGCACCCGCCAAAGTGGTTGGATAAATTACCATTTTGCCGATTGGCGCGAACACCGCGACCTGTTCCGATTGGCCGCAAATGCGGCACGCGATATGCCAGGCGTGGACGTGTGGACACGTGATTTAATGTTTATATTTGACCGTGGGGCCCAAATTGGTGCGTAAAATATTTGCATTTTTAATATGTATATTTATGGCGACACACGCAGATGCCGCCGCAATTATCAACGACACCGAAACCGAACGATTTTTATCTGAATTGATTTCACCCGTTGCAAACGCCGCCGATATTTCAAATGACCGCCTGCGCATTCATATTGTGCGAAACGACGATTTTAATGCGTTTGTTATGGGGGGCGAAGACATATATATATATACCGGTCTGCTGATGCAAATTAAATCGCCCGACGCACTCCAGGCGGTCGTTGCGCACGAATTGGGGCACACAATTGGCGGCCACATGGCACAGATGTCGTCGCGTATGGCGGCGGAAATGCAACGCGCCATGTTGATTCAGGCACTGGGCATCGGGCTGATGGTGGCGGGCGGCAATCCATCGCTGGGTGCGGGGGTGCTGGCGGGCTCGGGCGGCATTGCCCAGCAATCAATGCTGGCATTTTCCCGGGACGAAGAACGCATTGCGGATAACCTGGGGCTGGATTTAATGGTGCGTGCGGGGCAAGACCCAAACGGTTTTGTGACGGTTTTTGAACAAATGCGGGACCAAACCGGCGAATTGGAATCGCATGTGAATCCATCGCGCATAAACCACCCATTGACCACCGAACGATTAAATAATGTACGTGACCGCATATCAAAAATTGAATTCATACCAGATGCAAAATTGGAATCAACGCGCCGCGCCCAGTTTGAACTGGTGCGCGCAAAATTGGTCGGATATTTGGACACGCCCGCCCGCGTGCGCGAATTGTACCCATACGCAAATAAATCAGATGCCGCCATTTACGCGCGGGCAATTGCCGCAATGCGCGCGGGCAATTTGGATGCGGCACGCGTCGGCACACGCACATTGATTTCGCGCCACGGCGACAGCCCATATTTTTACGAATTACTGGGCGATATAGAATATCAATTTGGCCATTATGATGACAGTGTTCGCGCATACGAACACAGTTTGGAATTATTGCCAAACGCCCCACAAATTCAAACGGCGTTGGCATTGGTTTTAACCGAACGCAATGCCCCCGGCGACGACGCCCGTGCCATTGAATTGTGCAAGCGCTCATTATTGGCGGCGCCCGCGCCACTGACATATTGGGTGTTGGCACGCGCATACGACGACGGTCGGGCCGATTGGGCACGCGCCGAATACTATTCAATGATTGGCGACGATAAAAACGCAAAAAAATACGCAAAAACCGCCCGTGGCAAATTACCGGCCAGCGCACCCGAATATATAAAATCGGGCGATATATTGAATAAAAAATAGTTTTCCGCAATTTACCCAGGCGTTATTTTTACTTTGCTTTTTGTGGGGCATACTGTTATCCTGTGTTCCTGGTAAAAGGATTTTTATGTCAACCAATGCAAAACGCCTGTTGAAAAAAATCATCAGTTATGCAGGCATATTTTTCTTTGTTTTGGCCGCCGGAATGTTGTGGTGGCAATTGCGCAATTATTCATTTTCTGACATTATTCATGCCATTGCGGCGATTCCGTTGGCGAATTTGTTTGCCGCATGCTGTGCGTGTCTGGCGGGGTATTTTGCATTGTCATTATACGATTATTTGGCATTGAATTATGTCGGCGAAAATAAAAAGGTCGTATGGTGGAAGTGGATGTTGGCGGGAATGTTGGGATTTGCAATCAGCAACAATGCCGGTCATGCCGTGGTCAGTGGTGGCGCAATTAGGTACCGTCTGTACACACGGTGGCGCATTCGTGGTGGCGATATTGTAAAGATGTTGACCATTTCTGGGTTTACATATTTCTTGGGGTGTGCGGCAATCGTACTGATTGGGTATTTCCTGGTGCCGCATGATATTTTGAATTCATCAACCGGGGCGGCGGTCGGAGTGAACGCACTGTTTATATTCTGTGCGGCATCGTTGTTGGCATATTTCGCCATGACCGTGCTGTTTTATGGCAAAAGCATCAAAATCGGTCAATTGAAATTCCAGGTACCATCCACAAAAATGGCGGGACTGCAAATGTTATTAGGCATCACCGACAGTGTTCTGGCCGGGTTGGTGCTGTATTTCTGTTTGATTCCATTTGTGGACATTCCATTTGGCACATATATTGGGCTGTTTGTAATTGCCCAAACCACCGGTGTATTCAGCCAGGTTCCGGGCGGCATCGGCGTATTTGAAAGTGTTTTTATGTTGGCATTGCCAGATTCCGTGGACAAGGCCAATATTTTCGGCGCCCTGTTGGCATACCGCATAATTTACTATGTGTTGCCGCTGATTGGGGTTGGTGGGTTGTTCTTTATCTATGAACGGTGGTTGCGTGCGCGTATGAAACGCTGGGCGGCCGAGGCCAAGGATAAAATTTCCCAGATTCCTGCGAAAATAAAAAATATTAAAACACGCAAAAAATAAATACCTTGCCATAACGGGGGTCGGCGTGCTAGACTGAATCCCGTCGTATGACAATGGGGTATAGTAAGTGTTTATATTGTCACTATTTTATACATTTTTGGTCACGCTGCTGATTTATGCGGCGATTTCCCTTGGCATGGGCTGGGACGCCCCATGGGGACGAAATGTATCCGTTGCATACGAACCCGCAACAAAAGGATTATTAAATGTCAAAGAAAATCTATGTGGACGCTGTCCACCCGGAAGAAACCCGCGTGGTGGTGGTGGATACTGCGACCAATCGTGTTTCTGATTTTGATGTTGAAACAACAACCAAGCCCCAGATAAAGGGCAACATCTACCTGGCCAAGGTTATTCGTGTTGAACCGTCATTACAGGCGGCATTCGTGGACTATGGCACGGGCAAAAACGGATTTTTGCCGTTTTCGGAAATTCACCCGGATTATTACCAGGTGTCACCTGAACAGAAAAAGAAACTGTTGGAATTGGCGCATGCCAATATTGTCGATGACGACGACGACCCCGATGACGAAAATGACGAGGTTGCCGAATACGACGACCACAGCGCCGGCGAAGATAACAAGGAATTTGTTAAACGCGCCCGCGAATTCAAGATTCAGGATGTTATCAAACCAAAACAAATTTTGCTGATTCAAGGGGTCAAGGAAGAACGCGGCCAAAAAGGCGCATCTATGACAACATATTTGTCACTGGCGGGACGTTTTGCCGTTCTGATGCCGAATTCCCGCAAACGCAACAGTTATGGAATTTCGAAAAAGATTTCGGACAAATCCGAACGCGCGCGCCTGCGTGAAATTCTGCACGGTCTGAAAATCCCCAAGGGTATGACGGTTGTTCTGCGTACGGCGGCAATGGGGGCGGATGCCACATCAATTGCGGCGGATTATGATTACCTGGTGAATTTGTGGAACGAAATCCGCAAAACGACACTGGAATCGGTCGCGCCGGTCACCATTCATACCGAGGATTCATTACTGCGCCGTGTTGTGCGCGATTTCCTGGCGGACAAGGACGATGTCTTGGTCATCCAGGGCGAAGAGGCATACGACGCCGCCAAAACATATTTCCAGCAAATGTACGGCCGCGCGCCACGCAAACAGTTGGTTCAATACAAGGACGCCGCCGTTCCATTGATGGTCAAGGCCGGCGTTGAAAAACAACTGGAAGGATTGCACGGACCGTATGTGCAATTGCCATCGGGCGGGTCGCTGGTTATCAACCAGACCGAAGCAATGGTGACAATCGACGTCAATTCATCCCGCGCGATAAAGGAAAAAGACATCGAACAAACCGCCCTGAATACAAATCTGGAGGCGGCCGAGGAAATCGCATTACAATTGCGCCTGCGTGACTTGGCGGGGATTGTCGCGATTGACTTTATTGATATGGAAGAAGAACGCAACAACCGCAAACTGGAAATGAAAATGCGCGAGGTTATGAAACGCGACCGCGCCCGTACCCAGGTTGCAAAAATCAACGCATTTGGTGTCTTGATGTTGTCGCGTCAACGCCTGCGCAGCAGTTTTATCGAGACATCGTATGTCCAATGCCCGCACTGTTTGGGTGCCGGTGTTGTGCCATCTATCCAAACGGCGGCGCTGATTATGTTCCGCCATTTGCAGGAAAAATTGCTGGCCAAAAGCGCCCAGAAAATCATTATGACGGTTCCGACCGATGTGGCGGTATATTTGCTGAACCACAAACGTGCGGAATTGGCGGCAATGGAATCGGAGTTTGAAACCGAAATCGTGATTGTTGGCGACGACAGCATGATGAACATTGACCAATATTCGATTCAACGCGTGGCGCCCGAAACCGTTAAAACCGACGAAGTTTTGGATGCATACGCGCCATCAACCGATGCGAAAAAGAAAAACGCCCAACATTTGGACGCGAAAAAAACAACCATGAACGCGCCGCGTCGCAAGCGCAAAAAACAACCCAAGAAAAAAACATTCTGGCAAAAATTGGTTGGATAAAAAAATGGGGCCCCGCCCCATTTTTTTATACAGTTCTTGAAAAGGCATAAAAATCCGCTTGATTGGATGCGCCGTTAGGTATACAATATGACATATAACTTACATCAATTTGTGACCAAGGAAACGAGAGAATAATGCGCCACGCGGTGTTGTTTTTCACTTTTGTTTTTGGCATTGCGGCAATTGGCACCGGTGCAGATGCCGCGGCGGTTCGTGTCGCATCGGTTGACTATGTTGACAACGCCACAATCACATTGGAATCAACATCGAACAAGGTTGACGCAATTGACGCCAATGTCACCGATGCCCAGTATCCATCGGCGCTTGCCGTATCCAATGCGTTGGACGCGCGTGTTGATGTGCGCGAAACCGCCGATCAAACCATGGCGGGCACATACACTGTGACCGGGGCTTTGATTGTTCCAACCCAACCGTTACCATCGGCCGAGTAATTATTTATGCGCAAACTTTTTGCATTTTTATTGTGCTGTGTTTGTTTGCAAATCACACCCGTATTTGCAGATGTGCCGGCCGCGGCCCCAATTGCCAGTGTTGAATATGTGCACAACGCCATTGAACAACAATTGAACATCACGGTGCCATATAACCCAAATTTGACCAACCGTGGGGCGGCGGCAAATATGGAATATCTGTTGACGGCGATTGATGCGGCGAACGCATTGGCGGGTCGCACAACATCGTATGGCACGGGCGAATATGCGACAAAATATGCCGCGAATACCGCCGTTGTTATCCAGGCAATTGAAACATTGGGACCACCTGCGGTATTGTCATCGGAATTGTATTTTACGACAATTCCCGACACCACCAGTTTCAGTTTCATCGTCACCGCGGCGGGCGAATTTCAGGTTGACTGGGGCGACGGCGCGGGCATTGAAACCGTGACCAACGAAAAAACGGCCAAGAAAACCATCAGCCACACATACACCACCCCGGGCGAATACAAAATCCATTTGGCGGGGTCAATCATTGGGTACAATAACAACGCCAACAATTCAATCAGCCTGAAAAACAACACGGCATTGGCCCGTGTAGACGGCAGTTTTGCATCCGTATTCCCCATTATTGGCAAAGATGTTCCGACGTTCTATGAAACATTTTACGGGTGCACAAATTTGGCGTATATTCCCGAAAACCTGTTTTATGGGTTGGAAACAGCGCCTGTAAAATCTATGTTTAATTCAACATTTACAAATTGCACATCGTTGACGGAGATTCCGCCGAAACTGTTTGCCCAGGTCAACGGGGCCCCGGCGACATCTGTGTTTTATGGAACATTCAAGGGCTGTACCGGTATCACCGAAATACCACATGATTTGTTTGCGGGAATTGTTGGCAAACCGGCCCAGAGTATGTTTGCTCAAACATTTGTTGACTGCCGCGGCATTACCGAAATTCCATCCGATTTATTCGCCGGCATATCTGGCGCGCCCGCCGCACACATGTATAACGCCACATTCCAGCGCTGCACGGGATTAACCGAAATTCCGGTCGGTCTGTTTGGTGACATCTCGGGCGATATGGCAGCATCTATGTTTACCGCAACATTTGATGGTTGCACAAAATTGGCGGGCCCGTCGGCACGCAACCCCGATGGCGAATATTTATACAATCAATTCCCAGATGCCACCACGACCCAGGTTAAAATTATGTACCGCGGGGCAATCGGACTGTCCGACTATGACGATATTCCGACGGCATGGAAATAATTTGATTGTGCACACCGTGCGGTAATTGTATAATAAGATAAACATTAATTATTAAACCCACAGGAGGCCCCCATGCACAAACCGATGAAAAACGATACCGAAGGATTTATCAACCGCGGCGATACCGAGGGCGACATCCTGCGTGACGATACCCAGGACTAGTATTCATTTTCCAAAAACATTTGAACCCGCGCCGGGCATGCCCTGCGCGGTTTTTTTTATTCGCCGGAATCATCATGGGCAATGTATTCGGCGGGGGCGCCATCGGCGGATGGTATCATTATGTGTAATTCATGCATCGCACCGCAAAACAAGACATCAAACAATATGATTAAACGCCGCATTATATTCCCCCCCAACGATGCAAAAATAAAACCGCCATTTCGGCGGGCATAAATCGGCTGGCGGATAACCTCAATTGCTTCGCCACCTTGCAAAATCCACCTTCGTTAAAACTACGGTGGACCGGCGTGCTTCCGCCTTTTTGCCACGGTTCGAACGGCTCTGTTCGCCGGTTCGAATCCGACCCGCCCACGATTAAAAAAAGGAACCCGCCATTTCGGCGGGTTCCTTTTTTAATGGGGCGGATAACCGGGTACCTTGATGTCCAGCGTTGCTGGACATCTGCGTATTGTTCGCTACGCTCACCACTCGTTAGCGCGTGGCGGCGTTATGTACTTGCCACGCTTACTCGTAAGCGAACCGCGGTTCGAATCCGGCGATATACGGCCGGTTTAGCAAAATACGCCAACCGAACGGTTGGCGTATTTTGCTAAAATGGGGCGGATAACCGGATTCGAACCGGCGACACCTGGTACCACAAACCAGTGCTCTACCAACTGAGCTACAACCCCATGCGAAGGCTTATTCTATATTTCTTCTTGCCAAATGTCAAATCAATTTGCTAACCTTTTTACACAAGAAGGAGATTTTAATATGGATTATCAAATTTTGAAAGCAGAAGTCGAACAAAAAACCCAGCAAACTCTGGATGTTTTATCGGGTGAATACGCCGGTTTGCGCACCGGGCGTGCGTCGGTGCACCTGTTGGATGGCGTGCGTGTGCCGGTGTATGGCTCTGATATGCCATTGAATCAGGTCGCGACCGTTGCAACCCCAGACAACCAAACACTGAGTGTCACCGTATGGGACATCAACAATGCGGGTGCGGTTGAAAAGGCCATTCGTGATTCCGGATTGGGGCTGAACCCGAACACGGCGGGCGGTGTTATTCGTTTGAATCTGCCGCCACTGACCGAAGAACGTCGTCGCGAATTGACCAAGGTTGCCGGCAAATACGCCGAAGAAGCGAAAATTTCTATGCGCAACATTCGCCAGGACGCCATGGGCAAAATCAAACGCGCCGTGACCGACAAAGAAATTTCCGAGGATGACCAGCATAAATTCGAAGATGATTTGCAGAAAGTGTTTGATATGCGTGCGGCCCAGGTTGACGCATTGGCAAAACAAAAAGAATCTGACATTATGTCTGTGTAATCAACCCACATAAATACTGGAAATGATATGTTCAAATTTTTGAAACGCAAAACCGATAATACCGCCGCCACGCCTGTGCGCGTGCCGAAACACATTGCATTTATTTGCGATGGGAACCGCCGCTGGGCCGAACAACGCGGGTTGCCACCACTGATGGGACACAAGGCCGGGATTTCTAATTTTGAAAACCTGGTCGATTGGTACATTGCACGCGGCGTGACCACGATTACATTCTTTATTTTTTCAACCGAAAATTGGAACCGCTCCAAAGAAGAAGTCGATTTTCTGATGGATTTATTCTATACCGAATTGAAAAAGAATATGAAGCACGCGGTTGAAAAAAATCTGCGCTATCGTGTGATTGGCACGCGTGACCGTTTGCCAAAACGGCTGGCGCATTTGTGCGATAAACTGGAACAGGTTTCCGCCGAAAACACCGGTGGCACGGTTGTGTTTGCGTTGAACTATGGTGGCCAAGACGAAATTGTAAACGCGGTAAATGCGGCAATTGAAAATGGCACGCCCGTCACACGCGAAACATTTGAAACGTTTTTGGACACTGGCGAATTGTTGCCGATTGATTTGATGGTTCGCACCAGCAACGAATTTCGGATTTCCAATTTCTTGTTATGGAAATTGGCGTATGCCGAATTGATGTTCGTGCCCGAACACTGGCCCGATTTGGTCAAGGATGAAAAGCTGTGGCAACGCACATTGGATGAATACGCGCATCGCGATCGCCGATTCGGTGGCGGTAAAAAAGCGAACTATTCCGGGAAAAAGAAATAAATTTTTATGGGGTGTGAATTATGTCGAATACATTACAAAGAATTATCGTTGGTGCAATTATGGCGCTGGTCGCGGCGGCGGCGGCCGTTGGTGAATATTATGGTTTGCACACGGTACGTTATTTGGGCATTTTGGTCGTGCTGGGGATGATACTGGAAATGATTCTGGCGACCGTCCGCGTGGCACATGATGAATTAAAGAAAAATAAAAATTGGCTGGTTTACGGCGGGTTCATTGTGTGGTTGTTTGTAATGTTGGCGGCAATAAACACCGTTGGCGGCCGCCCGTGGATTGTGTTGTTGCTGTTGCTGGTTATTTCTGGGGCCGACATTGGTGCATGGTTCTTTGGCCGGTTATTGGGCGGCGACAAAATGTGGGAACGCCTGTCCGCACACAAAACATGGTCGGGGCAAATCGCCGGCATTTTGTGCGGCACATTTATGTCGATTTTGTACGGGTTGCTGGGCACAGATACATTTATGCCGCAATTAATGTGGATTGGTATCAGTGTTGCATTGCTCAGCCAATATGGCGACCTGACCGCCAGTTGGATTAAACGCCGCATGGGAATTAAAGATTTTGGTCATATCTTGCCCGGTCATGGCGGAATGCTGGATCGGTTTGACGGGTGGATTTATGCCCTGCCCTTGGTATGGTTCATAATGATGTAATCGCATGTGATTAAAGGAACGGAAAGGTATGCATACATTTTTGGCGATTATTGCGTTGTTGGTTGTTTTGGGCGTGGTGGTGTTCATTCACGAAATGGGGCACTTTTTTGCCGCGCGTTGGGCGGGCGTTCGCGTTGATAAATTTTCAATCGGGTTTGGACCGGCCATTGTAAAATGGCATGACCGACGCGGGACACAGTGGCAAATTGCATGCCTGCCACTGGGCGGATATGTTTCCATATATGGCCAAGATATGATGTTTGATCGCCGTGCGTATGCCGAATTGCCCGCTGCGAAAAAGGTTGGTCATTACTTATCGGCGCCCGCATGGAAACAATTTATCATTGTTGCCGCCGGTGTCACAATGAATTTTATGTTGGCGTGGTTGATTTATTCGGGAATGTTTATGGCGCGCCCGCGTAATGTTCAGTTGCCCGTTGTTGGTCAAGTAATTCAAGAATCGGTTGCGTTCAAATCTGGGATAAAACCGGGCGATGTGATTATGCGCATTGACGACGAAAAAATCACCAATTGGGGCGAGATAATAATTGCCAAAGAATTGGCGTCTAACCACACCGCAAATGTAATCGTTGTGCGTGGCGACAAATTGATGCATGTGCAATTGGAACCGGCCGAACGTTGGGGATTGATTGCCGATGGCAGCAAAACCGAATTGCGCAAAAAAGGATTTTTCGGCGGCCTGCACGCCGGCGCGCGCGAAACATATTACCAATCGAAAACATTGTTGGTTGTGTTAAAGCAAATCATTACCGGCGAACGGTCGTCCAAACAATTGGGCTCGTTCATCACGATTGCCCAGGTTTCGGGCAAGGCTATGGAGGCCGGTCTGTTCGCCCTGTTATCAATAATCGCGTTATTGTCGGTAAATTTGGCGGTCATAAACCTGTTGCCGTTGCCGGTATTGGACGGCGGATATTTAACCATATTGATTATCGAGGCCATAACCCGGCGTAAACTGGGTGGGCGCGGTATGGAAATCGCAATTATTATCGGATGGTTGCTGATAATCGCATTGTTTGCATTGACCATGTGGAACGATTTGGCACGAGTATTTGGATTAAACTGAAATGAACAGGAAGAATATATTTATTGTCACAACATTGGCGTTTGCCGCCACCGGCGCAAATGCGGCAACTGTTTCGCGCATTGATGTTTCGGGGAACCAGCGTATGGATGCGGAATCTATTCGCATTTTGTCCGATGTAAAAATTGGCGACAATGTTGGTGACGCGCGCGCGAATCAAATTGCAAAAAAATTACAGGCCAGTGGATATTTTTCCAAAATAAATGTTCGTATGTCGGGCAATGTGCTGAAAATAGATATTACCGAGGCCCCAACCGTCAACATGGTGACGGTCGAAGGCAACGACGAAATATCAACCGAGGATTTGAAAAAAGAAATCCGCCTGAAAGAGCGCGCATCATACGACGCATCGGTTATCGGCGCCGATGTTGGACGCATGTTGACCATATACCAGCGCAAGGGATTTTTCGGTACAAAAATTGAACCAAAGCGCATTGAATTGGACGATAACCGCGTGAATGTCGTCTATGAAATTACCGAGGGGCATCCGACCTATATTACCGACATTGATTTTGCGGGCAATAAAAAATTCAGCGCGCGCACATTGCGTGGTGAAATATTGTCACGCGAACATGCCTGGTGGCGTTTTATGACGCAATTCGACGTATTTGACGAAGACCGCATTCAATACGACCAACAATTGCTGCGCCAATTTTACCTGCGTAATGGCTATGCCGATTTCGCGGTGACAGATGCAACCGGCGTTTTTACCCCCGACCGGCAATACTATTCGGTTAAATTCACCGTGAACGAGGGTGAAAAATACAAGTTTGGTAAAATAACCATTGATAACCCATTCCCCGATGTCCCGGATTCCGAACTGTATGATGTTATAAAAATGTCGACCGGCGACACATACAATATTGACGAGGTTGAATCCAGCATAACGGCGCTGCGTGGGGCGGTGGCCGACCATGGGTATGCGTTTATCACGGTTGACCCGGTTCCGACCAAGGATGACGAAAACCACACTATTGGTATGAATTTCAAGATTCAAAAAACCAATCGCGTGTATTTGAACACCATAAACATTTTGGGCAATGTGCGGACATTCGATACGGTCATTGAACAATTGATTCCCATGCGCCCAGGCGACCCATTTTCATTACAGACCATCGAGGAAGGCCGCCAGAACCTGATGCGTACGCGCTATTTCAAAGATGTTCAAATGGTGCCAACGCGTCTGGCCGATGAAAATATGATGAACCTGGACATCAAGGTCGAAGAACAACCAACCGGCGAATTATCGGGCGGTTTTGGATGGTCAAACATCAACGGGTTTATGGTTGATGCGGGCATTACCGAAAATAATTTTATGGGCCGCGGACAAATTGTACAACTGCGTGGGTCAATTGCCCAGTACCAGAAACAAGCGCTGTTCAGCTTTACCGAACCATATTTGTTTGGGCGCGCATTGTCGGGCGGATTTGATGTATCGTACACGATGTATAACTATTCGTCGTTGGGTGGTTTTGGATATGACCGCGATTCATTGACGGTGGCAACACGTATGGGATGGCGCCTGACCGACCATTGGACCCAGAATGTGCGTTTGTCGGCATCATTTGATCAAAACTATGATTTGCAATCGGCAACAGGTTGGCGTAATTCAGACCTGTACACATTGGGAACATATTTGAAATATTACAACCTGGACACGAATTTCCAGCAGAACACCCACACCGGTGTGGTGGCAAATTTGGGGCTGGCGTACACTGGTTTTGGCGGCACCGAAACATTTATGCGTTATAATGGCGATATAACCGGTATGGTAAAATTCCTGGACGACCGGTGGCAATTGCGTTCATCGATGGAATTTGGATATATCCAACCACTTGATGGCGATTATGTGTCACGTGTTTACCGCTATTTCTTGGGGGGCGAGTCGTTGCGCGGTTTCGACATTGCTGGCGTGGGCAGTCGAAATTGGTATTACCAGAACTATTCATTGGGCGGTATGTGGAAGGTAAACGGTTCAACCCAATTGAATTTCCCAGTATTTATCCCCGACGAATACCAGATAAAGGGGTTCGTATTTGCGGACTATGGTATTTTGGGCAAACCGCCCCGGGCCGAGGATATATACCAACATCCGTTCTATGGCACACGTAAAAATAAAATTGATTCCGATTTGCGTACATCGGTTGGCGTTGGTGTGTATTGGAACACCCCAATGGGTCCCATGAATTTCAGTTGGGGGTGGCCGTTAAAAATGAACGAATACGACCGCGAACAGCGATTCTTGTTATCGTTTGAAACACAATTTTAATAAATGCCCCGTTGGGGCATTTATTAAAAGTTCAAAGTTCAGAGTTCAAAGTTCAAATGAATGAAGCGGTGCGCCGAATGGCGCACACATTATTTTTATCACGGCGGAGCGCAGCGGCGACGGATGAACTTTGCACTTTGCTATTTGAACTTTTACTTGACCGGGGGGCGCGAAATTTCTTATAATTTGTGCACAAAGCTTTGAAAGGGGGAAACCAGACATGAAAAAGATATTTCTGGGATTATTTGTTGCAATTGCATTGGCCGGATGTGGCCAGGTTTACGACCGCGAGCCGGTTGGTGTTGGGTATGACAACAACGAATTGAAACTGAGCCCATGCGCATGTATCATGGTGTTCCAGGCATAGTCTGGACCAAACGCGGGGGGATTATAATTGGATTATCCAAACAGTTTTGAAACGCCAGCATTCCCGGCGGGCAAACGCATTGCCGTTTCCCGCGTGTTTTCGGTTGGCGTGGCGATGCTGTTCTTTCTGATAATTTGCGTGTGTGGTTTATTGATGTGGGTGCGTGGTGGCGCAACGGTTGAACCATTTATTATTTCAATTGATTCTGTGACGGGCGCGTGGTCTATTGTGGGGCACCCGCATGGCCAAATGGCCTATTCCGCAACCCGCACGATGCAGGAATCGGTTATTGCGAATTTCACCCGCGATTGGTTCACAATTGGCACATCTGCGGAAAATGATGCATTGTGGAAAACGTGCGAGCGCGAGTCGCAATGCATGTCCGACAACGCCCCGGCGCGCATTGATAAAACATGTGCGATATACTGTGCATCTGGGGACGAGGTATTTAATTCATTCATATTGGATGTTGTGCCAACCTGGGTCGACATTGCCGACGCGTCGGGTCGTATGACGGTTGATACCGCCTCTATTCAAATTTCACCAATTGGACAAATCAGCACGAATGGCGGCATGTGGACGGTTCGCGCAAATTTATCAACATCGTTCGGTGACGATATGCAGATAATCGCTTTTGCCAAGGTTGCACGTCGCACATCGGTATATCCGCGAACACTGGGGTATTACATTGTGGATTTTAACGCATACAGATTAAATTGATGAAACGCATTGGAATATTTTTATTCGGAATTATAATGCTGGGCTTTACATTTGCGGCCTTGTATTTGACGGGCGCAATTTATGATGCGGGCGGCCGCACAACCACCGACACATATTTTTTCCAGCCGAACAATTTATCCACCGACCGACCCGGTGAAATTCAAACGCCTGATGAAATGGGCGATATGCGAATAATGAATTTATTGGTCGACCGTTATATTACAGAATATTTCTATGTTGTGCCCGACCGTGAAAACATTGCGCGCCGCACACGCAACAACAGCATATTGGCCCAAATGTCTGGGGCGGCGGTGTTTGGTCAGTGGTCAAACACCATTGCCGAAGAAATTGATAAAATGGCCGGCGAAAAATCTATGCGTACCGCCGCGGTTATAAATGATATTACCCGCCCCACGGGCAGCGATTATTGGCAGGCTGATTACGAATTGCACACTTGGCGCACCCCGAACGATTTGGATATGCCGCCGGAAATTTCGCGCGGGACCCTGTTTATGAAAATACGATTTGAACCCGGAATTCGCGATTCCATTGTGGAGCGCGGCGTGCACAAATATTTGGACGCGGGCGGCGACCCGGCCGGCCTGTTCAAATTCCAGGTTTATGAAATAGTGGCAAAATAAAACATCGGGGAACACTATGAAGCGTATATTTGGTATTTTATTTGCAATTGGAATTATCGGCGTGACGCCGTGCGCCATGGCGGACGATGACCCGTTTGATTTTGACAATTTCGCCATCACCGACAGTGACGATGCCGACATCACCACGACCGATGTTGAATTAAACGATGACGCAACCCCGGCACCGGTGGCATCGTTTGATATTGCGGGCATTATGTTGGGGATGTCGTTTGATGATATACACACACTGTTTTTCCATGCCAAGGGATTATATGCCCCGCGCAAGGATAACAGCATAATATACACCATTGCCAAGGATTGGAAATATAACCTGGATTATGAATGCCGCCAGGGTGGCTCGGTCGCACCGGCCGAATTGGCAAAATGTATAAACAGTTTGGCGCGTGGGCGCGGTCTGATGTACGCATCGGAATTGCACCTGGTGCGAGAAAACACGGGCGAAACAATCACCGTGTATTTTACCAGCAACGCAACCGACAATGTTGTGTGGCGCGTGGTGTACAATAACGATGTAAATGATTTAGAGGGGGCCGACGAAAAATTCGCCGACCAACGCCAGAAAAAAATCCTGGCATTTTGGCAAAATGTGCTGGATAAATATGGCGCACCGAATTCCGGGGCCGACAAATGGATTTCAACCACAAACGCATACGACCCAATGATGACGGCGTATTATGGCTCGCTGGATTTGGTGGACAACGGTCGATATGCATCTGATGCGGCATTGAATATTCAACAGGCCCGGGAAAATTTCCAATCGAAACCGTATGCATTTTGATGCGCCGGCGCCACGGCGCGACATTTTCATTGCAAAAGCATTTCACATACACTAATATATACCCCAGCGACACAGGACGCATACCTGTGGCGCCTTTGTCTTCAAACGCAAAGGGGAATTTATGCCAAAAGTATCAGTACTGACGCCGATTTATCGGACAGATGCGTCGCATTTGCGCGAATGCATTGAATCTATATTAAGCCAAACATTTACAGATTTTGAATTTCTGATTCTGAACGACTCGCCCGATGCAACATACCTGCGCGATATTGTTAAATCGTATGGGGACCGGCGTATTAAATACATTGAAAACAAAACCAATATGGGTATATCGGCATCACGCAATAAATTACTGCAAATGGCGCGCGGCCAGTATATTGCAATATTTGACCATGATGATATATCCGTGCCAACGCGCCTGATGCAACAGGTTGAATTCCTGGACGCAAATCCGCACATTGGTGTGGTATCGGGCTGGCTGCAATATTTTGGTGATCAAAACAGTATAGAAAAAAAGCCAGAATGGGACACAGATATAAAAATATGTTTGACTGAAAATTGTTATGTTGCACACACGGCGTCAATGATACGCAAATCGGTGTTGACCGATAATAATATAGAATACGAAGAATATTACAGTCCCGCCGAAGATTATCGTCTGTGGGCGCGGTTGATGGATGTGACAAATTTTCATAATTTACAAACGGTATTGGTTAAATATCGTTGGCTGGCAACAAACACAACAAACCAACAATATCCCAAAATGGAACGTGCCTCGGGTGCAATCAGCACCCAGTTACGTAATAAATACCCCGCATATTATGCAGATTATGTAAAATATTTTTGCGACAAAACGCGCTTTCGGCTGCGTCTGTTTGGGAAAATACCATTACTGAAAATAAAGCATAACTGGGTCCAGTTGTTTGAATTTATCCCCCTGTTCAAGATTAAATGGAGATGAAATGCCCACAGTATCGATAATAATGACGGCATTTAACCAGGCGCAATATATTGGTGATGCCATTGACAGCGTATTAAAACAAGACTTTCCTGATTGGGAGCTGATAATTATTGATGACGCCAGCACTGATGGCACACTAAAAATTGCCAAACAGTACGCAAAATCAGATGAGCGTATTTGTATCATCGCGTTAAAACAAAATACGGGCGCCCCGATTGTTCCACGCAATACCGCCGTCGCACATGCCACGGGGAAATATATTTTACCATTGGATGCCGATGACAAGCTGATGCCAACCTGCGTTTCAAAAATGGTGAACGCGATGGAAATGGGGCTGGCCGATGTGATTTATTCCGATGTTGAATATTTCGGTGCACGTGATGGCCTGCTGAATGTAGATTTGCCGACACCCCGCACGATGACAGAGCATAATTGTGTTGTAAATACCGCAATGTATAGAAAGTCAGATTTTAATAAATATGGCGGCTATGACATAAATATGCGCGGCGGATTAGAAGATTGGGAATTTTGGTTGAATTTTATCCAAGACGGAAAAACTTTTTATCGCATTCCCGAAACACTGTTCTTGTATCGCATTACAGATAATTCGCGCAATGCGTGCAATGTTAACGACGAAAAAATGCATGAATTAAAATCATATATCTATAAAAAACATGCGCCGTTGTTTATTAAACGCAGAATACCATTGTTTGGAAAACTGCATTTATTGCTTGTACACTTAATGCGTTCCAGAAACTCGTATCAGAAATTAAAAAGCCGGTATCTGCATCCATCATACCAGGCAATAAAAAATCCGAAATTGATTATGACATTGCTGGTAAAAAATGAGGCGGATATAATTCGTCAAAATCTGGAATTCCATCATTCCATGGGTGTTGACGGTTTTATTGTCACTGACAACATCAGTACCGATGGTACGCGTGAAATATTGCAAGAATATAAAAATCGCGGATGGATTTTGGAAATTATTGACGAACCCTCGCAGGATTATTCCCAGGCAAATTGGGTACATCGTATGGCAACATTGGCGCGCAATAAATATACGGCAGATTGGATTATAAACGCCAATGCCGATGAATTTTGGCGTTCAAAATCTGGCAACCTGAAAAATGAATTATCTGAATCGTATGCAAATATGTTGTTTGTACCAATTTACAATATGTTGGACACCGGTGGCGATTGGCGCGACAACACAACAATGATTGATAATCATTTATCAGATGCCGAAATTTCCGAATTACAGGCCGCTGGCAAATTGTCACGGTTCAACCAATTTACACGTCAAATTCCCAAGGTGGCTATTCGTGCATCCGAATACGTTCATATTCACATGGGCAATCATAATGCAGATACTGTAAATTGGTACCCGTATACAACGGCGAATGATATTGTGATTTACCATTTCAGCAGTCGCGGTCGCCAGCGTTTTCGCGACAAAATGATTACAGGCGGTGCCGCATTCGAGCGCAATACCAAATTGGGACGTGACGTTGGTGCGCATTGGCGGTATTTCTATAATGGATTTCGTGACGGCACTTTGAACATGGACACCGAATACGACAAAAGCATTGGTACCCTTTTGAATCCAGATATTATTTCGAAAATAAGTCACACAGATACATTTATTCGTGATTTTTGTAATTTAATGGACATAAAGGCCAAATTTCCAAAAATTATGGATTTTGCTGATATGTTGCAAATGATAAAATCTGGTGCATCTTTGGCGCGATTTGGTGACGCCGAATTTGATATCGCCATGCAACGCAATAAAAACGATCCGTATCAACGCCCCAGCGACGAATTATCACGCCGATTGCTGGAAATTTTGCGTCATCCAAGCGACACAAAGTTGATTGTTTGCATCCCGCCATTTAACGCATTGCATAATAATATCGCAAACTTTCGCGATGGACTGTCTTTTTGGCAATGGTATTGGCGTGAACGGTGGGATACATTGTCACCATTGTTTATAAACCCTGAATACGGCAATTCATTTTTCTCGCGCGATGCGGTCTTTTATGAGTTGGCCATTGACGATTTAACTGGTATATGGCGTAATCGCAATGTTTGTTTTGTTGTACCAGAAAATGGTCGATTTGAGTATGACGAACGCATTTTCGGAAACATAAAATCAAAAACAGAGATTCATGTTCCCGCCACCAGCGCATTTGATGATTATGATCGTATTTTATCAGAATGCATGCAACAACCGGCCGACACATTATTTTTTATTGCCGCAGGCCCAACGGCAACGGTATTGGCATACGACTTGTCAAATGCCGGATACCAGGCATTAGACATGGGACATTTTACAAATTGTTATCGTCAATACTTGGGCGAGGCCAAACAACCAGAAGCATACCCGATGAAAAAGGAGACGAAATAATGTCTTCAAAGAATAACATATGTTTTTTAGGAGCTGTAATAATCGTTAAAAACGAATCCAAATACATAAAAGAATGGTTAGAGTTTCATAAACTCGTTGGGTTTGAACGCTTTTTTGTTTATGACAACGAAAGTACCGATTCTACAAAGCAAATTTTGGAACCTTATATTAAATCTGGAATAGTGGAATACATTTATTGGCCAGGACAAAAACAACAATTATTGGCATATAACCATGCGCTAAAATCACACAAAACAAAATGTAATTGGTTGGCCTTTATTGATGCTGATGAATTTGTAGTTCCCGCACAGGCAGCAGATATACCAAGCATAATTCGTGACATTGCACGACGCCCCGGTATTGCACAAATAATTTGTCCGTGGATAATGTATGGCCCAAATGGACACATAACAGATCCAGATGGGTTAGTAATTAAAAATTATACAACGCACAGACCTCTGCAACACTATGGATTAAAATCTATATTAAATCCCAGAAAAATAGCAAAAATGGTTAGTCCACACCAAGGTATTCCACATATATTTTGCTACTCCATTGATACCGACGGCAAAAAATACAAGTATGACTGGTTTGGCCACCAATGGGAAAGTGACAAGATTTTGCCGTATGACAGAATAAGGATAAATCATTATTATACAAAATCAGTCGCTCGGTACAAGGAACGCAATAAAATCGCTTCTGTTTTAACGGGCACTCACCCACGCACAAAAGAATTATTGGAACAGATTTGCGCTGATTCAACCATATATGATGATGTAATGACTAAATACATAGAGAAATTAGCACAAAACTTTAATAAAAAAGGTGAAGTTTTATGAACATTTTAATTACTGGTGCCGCAGGATTTATTGGTTCTAATCTGGCTGACACTTTATTGTCAAGTGGCCATAATGTAATTGCTGTTGATAATTTCAATGACTATTATAATGTGGCATTAAAAGAGCGCAATGTCTCACCAAATTTATTAAATAAGAATTACAAACTGTACCGATGTGATATTTGTGATGCAGGCAGGATGGAATCAATATTTACAGATAATAACATTGACGTTGTTGCTCACCTGGCGGCACGGGCTGGCGTTCGCCCATCATTAGAAAATCCCATTGCGTACGCAGAAACAAATATCACTGGAACAATAAATATATTGGAACTAATGCAAATACATAATGTGAAAAAATTGGTGTTTGCTTCATCCAGTTCCGTATATGGTAATTGTAAATCGGAGCAATTTTCTGAAGATTTGAAAATTTCAGAACCAATTTCTCCGTATGCGGCAACAAAATCTGCATGTGAACAGATAATTTATACATACTATCATCTGTATAATATAAACGCTGTATGTCTTCGTTTTTTTACTGTTTATGGGCCACGTCAACGGCCTGACTTAGCCATCAGGAAATTTGTCGAAAAAATTCGTAATGGAACTCCAATTGATATGTATGGGGATGGAACCACAAAACGCGATTACACTTTTATAACAGATATTATTTCAGGAATTATTGCATCAATACAGTACAGTAAAACCGGGTATGAAATTATAAATTTGGGTGGTGGCGAGCCAATATCACTAAAACGGATGATTGCAACCATTGAACAGGTTTTGCAAACAAAGGCGATAATAAACTATAAACCTATGCAACCTGGTGATGTATATAAGACCGTATGTGATTGGTCAAAGGCAAAAACGCTCTTAGGTTATTCACCCAAAACCAAATTCTTAGACGGAATAAAACAGTTTGTCGAATGGGACAACGCAAACAGATAAAAATAGCGGACTTGCCGCTATTTTTATTGTGCACAAAATCCCGATGCATACCATGACACCGAACCTTTGTGTCTGAATTTCATGGTTGTGGTTGTTTTGTCATAAACGACACCACCGCCGTATGAAACCCACGCATTTGATGCAGCATAATAATTTAATGTGCGGTTGGCATAATAATTTGTATCTGTAAATGCCAATGGGAATGTTATCGTTGATTCTTCGCTTGTCGGGGGCGTTGCCAGGTTGCCGCCTTGTTCAACCCAGCCGCTTTTGTATTTGCGGAACCAAGTATAGTTGTTTTCGTCCGTTGGCACTTGCCATGCGACGACATAATCGGCACCATCCAATGAGTCGGCACGTGCCAGCATTGTGCCACCGGGGGTCGTGCCATCATGCACACGGATGGATTTATTATCTAAATCAATCGTAATTTCCCCGGGCAAACCAGTAAAATCATCATTTTGGGCCGCCGTGCCACGGCGATGCTGGACCGCGCGGGCGTTGTTTTTTTGTTCTGTATTATCGTTCATTTTAATTCCTTTGTTTTTATTTGGTTTGGTTGCTATAATTGTGGGTATGAATTCCTATCAGTCTGGATTATTTGCCGAATTTTGGGCGCGTATGTATTTGCGCATACATGGATACCGCATTTTGCGGTCGCGATATGTCACCGGTCGGAATACGGGTCGTGCCGAGATTGACATTATTGCCCGCCGCGGCAAAACCATCGTATTCATAGAGGTTAAACGCCGCCCAACCATCGCCGCCGGTTGGGATGCTATTACCCCCGCACAAAGCGTGCGTCTGCGGCGCGCGGCAGAGACATTTTTATCGCGCCTGGGGCGACAATATGATGCCCGGTTTGATGTAATTATTGTGTGCGGTATCCGCGTATACCATGCCCGCGGCGCAATATAAAATTTCAACTTTTTTGTATTGCTTTTGGGAATGTGGTCCTGTATAATCCCACTGAACTTTTGGACAAAAGGAGAAAACATGAAAAAAGTTATGTTGGCATTGTTTGCCGTTATGACATTGGCTGCTTGCACCGGTTCTTACAGATCTGGCAATTGCGAATACGATTTCTTGCTGCACAAAGATATTTCTATCTCCAAATTGATTGGCAGCTGTGGCAGATAATCAAAGTGATAAAAAACGGGGCGTTCGCCCCGTTTCTTAATAGAGAGCAATGTTGCGCGCCATTGGCGCGCTTTTTATTTCTGTCGCACGCCGAGTTCCCCTCTGGCCAGAGGGGTGGCACGCAGTGCCGGGGTGTCGTTTTTCCAGAGAGCAGAGTGCAGAGAGCAGAGAGCAATGTTTTTATTCCGTCACCCCGACGAAGGTCGGGGGCCATTGCCCCGCAGGGACAACCAAAAGACCACCCCGTCCTGGCGGACACCCCGACCCGGGCCCCGCGGAATTGTTAAATTCCGTGGGTGGTTCCAGGAGGGGAACTTAGTCCGCAACGGACACACCCCCATTGCTCTCTACTCTCTATTTTCTGGCGCGGCGCGCCAGAAAAAATTACTTTATCACTGCGGTTTTTATCAGGGACACATCGTCGCGAATCGTGTCCAGTTTTATCTGTAATTGCCCGATGCCTGTTTCCAGTATCGTCGTGCGATTTTCCAGTGTTGTGATACGCGTGTCGGCGCGCTGGATATCCGCCAGGGACGAATCCTGGCGCGCAACCCAATATACCATGCCGCCAATAAACGCGATTAAAAACCAACTGTCGCGCAGTGTTGCGACAATACCACCCAGAGCATTTGTTTCCTGTTTCATTTTCGCCCCCGTGATACCATATTTTCAATTAAATGCACCAATGCGCGCTGGGATTCCAGGCCGCGCAATTCGGCATCCGACGCATTTGGCCCCAGCACACGTTCAATTGTCATCCGGCGCAGGTGTTGCAGCACCGCCGCACCCGACGCAGTTGAAAATGTGCGGGCATAGTTTTGGTCAATTTCGTTCATAATTTTCCCCCATGGTTAAATCAGGTTTTCCGCCACCGCCATTTGTGCGATTGGCGCAATGTATTTCAATTCGGCGTCACTGTTCAGTACAATCGGCGCAATCACACCGCGGCGCGACAAAATCTGTAATCCGCGGTCGGTCAGTGGCCGGATAAATTCATGCAGCAATCGCCCGTATGTCGCGCCCAAAATCCGCATCATATCGGAATTGCGCGCCATAATTTCGGTTGCGGTCATTTCTTTTTCAGACAGCAATCCCAACCGATCGGCCAGCAGTGCGTGGCGAATCCGTTCGCGCAGGTCTTTTAATATTATTTGCGACACATCAAAATCCGCACCCGATGACAGCGGCGTCAGACCAGATGACCCAACGGCCTTGGGTATAATTGCCCCCGGCGTCAGGTTTATGTTATTCAGGTTTATAACGCCGTCATCGTCGGCCTGCCATATTCCGGACACTGCAATCGTTGCGTTTTTCAGCACCAGTTCAACAACCTTGTTCGCGGTTTTGATGTCGGGCAATGCGCGCAGGACGGGACCGCGGCCGTATTGTTCACCGCTTAGAACACTCCACCGGAAAATGATGTATGGGTTGGTTTCAAATGTGCCACGCGCAACGATATTATTTTGAATATTGCCGCCAACATCCAACCACGCGGTGAATTCTGTGCCGACCAAACTCTGGACCAGGCGCAGTGGCGTTGCCGGGTCGCGCTTTATCTGGTCCCGGATTTCTGCCGGTGGTGTCCATGTCGGATATTTTTCCATAACTTCACGCGCGGGCATTGTTGCCGTGTGAAATACCGCCCCCGGCAAAATTGCGATATCGCGCATTGGCACCGCCGTGAACGAAAACGCCGACGACGCGCCGATTGGTGTTTCCGCCATAAACAGGCACGCCGTTCCCAAAATCACCAAATCCAAATAGCATTGATGAATTGTGGTATAGAAATTAGAATCGTTCAAATTCGCGCGCAATGCCGCCGTCGCGGCGTCTGCATCGGGGGACGCATCGCTTTCTGGGACCAGTGATATCCACAGCGATTCCGGCGGCGTCATCAGTGAATATATTGACGCGGCCAGGTTATCCACCGCATCGGCCGCGGTTGCGTCAAACAGTGTTGCCGCATCTGTATCGGTCGTCGGCATGGTGTATCGCATTGCGGCGTCCCAGCGCGCGACCCACGGCGCACGCGCATCCAATGCGCGCCGATACATTTGTTCCAAATCATTTTGCATATTTTCTCCTTTGTTTTGTTGTTATGCATTAAACCCTGAAATTCGTATTTGCGGAATATATGGGGGCGTGGTGTCCCATGGGGCGGATTGGTGTTGGTGCGGCACATATTGCGCCCGCCACCGCGTCCAGTCCGTCGTCATGCCCCGCCCCACCACTTGGCGACCATCCCAACATTTCGGCAATAAATGGTGTTTGTGAACACGCGCGGTGTGCATACAATCGCCCGGCGGCCAGTGCCGGTTCAATTGCGTCTAAAATTCGGTCAACCTTTGGCCGGGTGTTTGTAATCCGCGTGATTGTGATTGGGGTGCCGGCACGTGTTGCCGCGTCGCGCATTATTTCTGGCAACGCATTTCCGATGCCATTTGTTTCAATCGTTATGCGACGCATATTGTGCACGCGCATAAAATTCAGCACCGCATCACACTGGTGCGCCAATGGGTGCGCGTCATCGTCAGATGCCGTCATATACAAAATATCGTGAATAAACACGCACCGCGTTACATCATCACGATACAGCATAACGCACACACTGCCATCGCGGCCGCGACGCCCGGTTGATGGGTCCCAATACACCGCCGCGCCTGTGATTTTATGTTCCCCAATTTGGGCGGTGCGACCGTCAAACGCGTCATCATATAAATGCAATGCCCCGGGGTCCAGGCGCATACGTTCGGGCGCGACCGGTTCCAGCATCATTTGCGCCGCAAAGTGCCGGGGGCCGACCGCGGCACGCAATTCGGCAATGCGCGGCGCGGGGAATAATTCGGGCCATGCGGACGCGCCGGCGTCATCAACCACCGGAATTTTCAGTGTTTTATATCCGTGCAAAAAAGGCGTTGAAAACATAAATTTTTTGGATACTATATTGGACATGGACTTTACTCCCAAAACTTTACCAACAAACCTAGAGGCCGAACAGGCCGTCCTGGCCGCGGTGTTGATGAATAACCGCGCGTTGGAACGCATTTCTGAGTTTTTGAAACCGGAACATTTTTCGCACCCCGCGCACCAGGAAATTTACAAGTTGGCCGAACGCCAATTTGCCGCGGGCATTCCGTTTGATATTATCACGGCAAAAAATTACCTGGACCAACAGGGCGTGTTGGAATCGGTTGGTGGCGTTGATTACCTGACCCAGTTGGCGGGTGCCGGCGCGACGGTTGTAAATGTTGAACAGTATGGTCGCATTGTGTACGAAAATGCACTGCGCCGCGAACTGATTGAATTGGGACAATCAATTACCGACAACGCATTTGTCGAGGATCTGGACAACCCTGTCACCACCCAGATAGAGGTTGCCGAACAAAAATTATTCAACCTGGCATCGGCGGGCGAAACCAAACGCGATGTTGCACCAATTGCGACCGCCCTGACCGCCGCATTAAAAGAGGCCGAGGTTGCATACAAAGCCGACGGCAAATTGTCGGGTCTGACCACGGGTTTGAACGCGCTGGATAAATCCATCAGCGGCCTGCACCACAGTGATTTGATTATTATCGCGGGTCGTCCGGCGATGGGTAAAACGACGCTGGCGATGAACATCGCATTTAACTCCGCGAACGCAATTTTATCGGGTCGCGCCAATGAACAGTACAAGGGCGCGGTCGTGTTTTTCAGTCTGGAAATGTCCCAGGAACAATTGGCAACCCGCGTGTTGGCATCGCAATCAAAGATTCCGGCATCCGCCATGCGCGAGGGTTCTTTTTCCGACGAAGATTTCTTGAAAATGTCGCAATACGCCGCCGCAATCAGTCGCGTGCCATTGTACATTGACGACACCCCTGGTATGTCGGTGCCAATGATGCGCACGCGCGCGCGCCGTCTGGCGCGTAAGTGTGGCGGGGTCGCATTGATTGTAATCGACTATCTGCAATTGATGACGTCGCCGGGCGGCCGCAAAAGCGACAACCGTGTCCAGGAAATTTCCGAAATCACCCGTGGTCTGAAAATGCTGGCCAAGGAATTGGATGTGCCGGTTATCGCCCTGTCCCAGTTGTCGCGCAGTGTTGAAAACCGCGATGATAAACGCCCACAATTGGCGGACTTGCGTGAATCTGGATCCATTGAACAAGACGCCGATATTGTTATGTTCACATACCGCGAGGAATATTACCTGGAAAATCGCGATCCGTCCCAGCGCATTTCGGGCAACACAAACGATAAAATCCAAGAATCGTACCAGCGTCGTTTGGAACGTGCCCGTGGCAAGGCCGACATTATCATCGGCAAAAACCGTCATGGTCGTCCGGAAACGGTGCGCACGGCGTTCTTTGGCGATTACAGTTTGTTCGACAATCTGGACGAAATGGATGCACGTGGCGAAACCGGGTTCGGTGGCGATGCCGCGTTTGGCAATGCCCAACCCGCCCCATCAAACGATGTGCCCGCGGATACGGTTGATGTTTCGGCAATTCCCGACGATATGGATTTGTAATTATTTTACTTGCGGCGCGCGCAAAAATTGACTAATATTTTGTCAATAAATATAAAACCCAGGAGTTTTGCGATGGCCCAGGAAGAAATCATATTTCCAAATAATATCCGCAACATTCGTTTGAAAGCGGGCATGAAAATGACCGAATTGGCGCGTCAATCTAATTTGTCTTTGTCCGCCGTGTCCAAGATTGAAAAAGGCGTTCGTCGTTTGAACCAAAAACAATTGCTGAACATCTGCAATATTTTGGGTTGCAAATTATCCGACATTTTCATCAAGGAAGATGACGCCGTCGCCGACCAATGGCAAAGCGAAATCAAACGCCGCCTGAATGATAACGAGGACAGCGGTCTGAAAATATTTGGTTCGGGTCTGCGCAAGATTCGCCAGCAAACCGGCAAAACAATTGCCCAGGCGGCACACGACGCCGGCATGACTTTGTCCGTGTATCATAAAATAGAGGTTGGCCAGCGCGAAATTTACCAAAACGAAATTGAACCATTGGCGCGGTCGTTTGCAATGAACGCACAAAGCCTGTTTGATAAAATCGCCACACTGTATAAATCGGGCGAACTGAACAAACAGATCAGCAAGGTTAAAGAGCGCGTAAAATCCGTTCTGATTCCCGACAACCCGGCATCTGGCATTGATATGCATGGAGGTCTGTACGGGGCAAAACTGTACGACAGTGCACGCAAAAAATTGGTACCGGTTTTTGGCACACCCGCGGGCAAATCCATTGCATTCAAAAAATCTGATGAAACAATGATTGTTGCCCCCATGCCGTTGGAGGGTCGCAGTGGTATATACGCCATTATGCCAAATTCCAAACGTCTGGGCGGATTTATTCCGGAACATTCGTATGTATTTGCCGATGCCGAAACCGCGCCCGCTGTTGGCGATTTGGCCGTGTGCATTGATACCGATTTTGACACAATGGATACCGCCGACACCGCGACCGCCCAAATTGTCAGTGTACGCCAGGATTCCCGCGGCAAGGTATATGGCCAGATTGCATCGCCTGATGAAAAAATCATCGGCAAAACCATGCACAAGGTTATTATGATTGTTATGGAATAACCCATCACACGGAGAGAGAATATGAAAGCCAAAGCCAGTATCGTTGCCCAGAAATTATTAAACCTGTATCGTCAAGAGCATGTTATCTTTGGCGGCTGGGCCGCCGTGAATGCCGTCTTTGTGGACGAGGCCGACGCCGATGTATTGCGCGAATTGCGCCTGTTGCCAACCGGGAAAACGCTGATTCAACATATTGAAAACCTGCGCAGCGGGAAAACCCCAATGAACACCATTGAACGCGAACTGTTGCCGTATGGTGGACAAATGGCGGAAACAGTTGCCACGGTGCCATTGACGCAATCCGAATGGACCGAACTGGAAAACGGCATAAACGCATTCACCCCCGATATTGACGGGCTAAACAGAATTATGCAATTATCGGTTATCAAAAAGTTTGGTGACGAATGGATGGTTGCTGTTCGTGCGGCACTGAACCAGAAACCAGAATTGTTGGAAAAATGGTCTGTCATTACCAAAACGCACCGCGCATATTACCTGTGGCATGTGGCGACGGATATGTTAAACGAACCATTGTCGGAACGCGCACGCGCCCAATTACAGGCCGATATGCCCGAATATGAAACATATTTGCCACTGTTTGGCGATGCGGGTGACGAATTGTTGCGTAAATTGCGTATGTTCATCAGTACCCGTGAACCAATTGACACCGACAATGCGCCAGACGCACCGACATCCATTTAATCATCATCTGTGCGGTAAATCGTATCGACCGTATGTGGCGTGCCGATGTAAATCATTGTGCCGCCGGGTGACAGAATAAAGTCTAGTTCCCGTAATCTTTCACGCAGTTTTTCGCGTTTGTCGGCGGTGTTGCTGGTGTTTGGAACCTCGACATCGTCGCATATTATTAAATCGGCACGCGCACCGGTTATATTGCCCGCAATACCGGCACATACAACCGATGGTTCGCGAATGCCTATGGGCCGATTTATTGTTATGCGGTCATTTGCCCATGTGCGTCGTCCGGTTGGAATCATATCGGCACACCGCGGGTGATTTTCCAATATATTGCGAATGTGCCCGACCATCCGGGCGGACAGTGTGCTTTCCGCCGACAAAATTAAAATACGCGTTTCGGGTCGTATACACAGCACGCATGCCGCAAATATTCCCACAACCGTTGATTTTCCCGAATGTCGAAACGCCATCAGTAATCCGCGATTGGGTGGTGTGGTCCACACATCGGCCAAAAATTCCATAATTCGCCGATGGTGCGCCGGTGTGGACATACCCAAAATATGATTCCATTCGTCCATAAAACTATAAAACGCCATAGTCGTCATGGTTTTCATTCGGTGCCGCATCGGCCACCGACCCATAATCGTTTATCAGTTTTGGCAACGCATTTTCCAGCACCGAAACCAGGTTTTTATACAACCCCATTACGGCGCCGCCACCCAATTTATCCTGGATTACATCCATATTGTAGTTCAGGAACTTCATCACATTGTCATGCGTGTTTGCCCACTCGGCCAAATCAATATTTACGCCATCCAAATCACGGAATGCCGCCAATAGAAAATTAAAGTCAGAATTCAGTGACTCTGGGTCTATTTTAACCGTTGGTTGGTAATCAATCACGCGTGACAACGATATGCGACGAAATATATCAATCGTGGCGCCACGTGCGGGCGGTGTTTGAAACACCACACGACCCCCGGTAAAATCGTCATTTGGCACAACCGAATACACGCCCGCCGTCGCCGCAACAATTGCATTATCAACCGATACGCGAACATCGGCATTTTGAAAAAACGGGAATGTAAATTGATATTCGGTCGTTGCCCCATCGGCGACATAAGATATTTTGTACATATTCGCCCCCCTAGGCCACCAAATCATCAAATTTATCCAGCAATTGTTTCAGCAAATTTGGCCGCGATGTTTTTATGTTGCGCAATTTTTCCAACGACGCGCGACGCTTTTCATCATACGGCGCGGCGGTTTCAGATTGCAGGCGGCGTAAAACCGCATCTTCGGTCATACCACGGTTTGACATACCCGATGCACCATACTTTGCACGCTGGGTTGCCAACGCCCGTTTTACTAAATTAGTTTTTGTTTTTTCGTCGTTCGCCATATCGGCCAAGATTTTTTGCCGCTGTGTTTCGGCTGTTTTTTTATTATTCTTGTAATCCAGTACTTGTTGTACATCAGAAACCAATTGTCCCATATTTATCCCCCCTTGGTATTTTATGTTTATACTGTGTAATTGCCATATATCGTCACCGACATAACGGTTATGGGCAACGCATCATCAGATTCTATGCGCCATGGCGCGCCGAATGTTTCGCGCGTCCAACCGAGCGCGCCGACCGATGCATCGCCGGTAAACCCGGACGCGTTTTCGCCATATACCGCATTGGGTAAATTGGCACGCACGCCGTTTATAAACAGTGTTTTTGTATCCATCACACGCGCAGTAATTTTGCGCACCCGCAAAACCGCGGCATTATGGCCCGATGCGCGCAATGGCACGCCGGCCGCCGCGACACGGAATGGAATATTTGTCACGTCACTGTATGCATCATGCGAAAATTTTTCCAAACAGAAATTGCCACCACGATACACCACAACGAATGTTTCGCCACCACACACCGCAACAGATTTGAATTGTCCATTTGTTTGATATGTGCCCCACGCCGAAATCCCCAGCGCCGAATTATGATTCAACACCGCCATATCGCCCGACGCCATAACGACAAATAATTGCCGCGATGTCGCGTTATATGCAATATCGACGGGTGACGACATTAAATGCTTTGCAAACGCGCACAGATCCGTTGCATTGTAATTTTCACCCAAATCATCCAGGCACAGTTCGCGAATATCACGCCCGCCGGCCGCAACGAACACCGTGGCACCTTCGACCGATTGTGGGGCCAGAAAGCGCGATGCGATACTGCCCACCGATGTGTGCTGTTTTATATCAACCGATGCCGGGGTCAATGGTTTGTTTGCAATTGCCCATTCGCCAACGGTTGTTAAAATCTGCAAATTATCCGCACCAACCACCGTGCAAATTTGCTGGCGCTGGGCGGACAGCAATGTGATAAATATCGCCTGGTCATCCAAACCGGTGCCAACATCAAAATTCCGATGTCGCCCAACCGTGGACATCCACACGCCCGCCGGATATGAACGCGAGCCCCCAAACACCAATCTGTTTTGGTGGAATGTTATACTGACCGGCCAACCGCGACGCACACTGAATGCCGATTCATACCAATCGGAAACCGGTGCCGATGGCAATGTATATGCGCCATTGGTTTGTGCCGTGGCGACGGTTGCGCCGTCTATGGATGTTATGGTCCATTGGTGCCCCAGCAATAAAAATCGCCCATGCAAATCGTCTGTCGTCCAAAATGCACGACTGGTTGTAAATGTTGCGTAATTATTGCCGGCACTGTTCGCGCTGACTGTGATTTTTATATCGGTGGTGTCATCAAACCGAATAAACGGAATATGCACCGACATATCGACATCACTGCGTTCAAATTCAAACAGCGTCAATTCAAACCCATTTGCCACACGCGTCAGTATTCGCGGCTGATAATCCGGGTGAACAAATATCATCGTGCCAAAGCGTTGGGCATATTGCAATTTATCAATATCCCCCGATGTCCACGGTGCCGATATATCTTGAATATGCGTGCCATTTGAATATATGTGAATATGCCCGTCCGACAATGCCAACATATATTCATCTGATTCGCCAACCGAAAACGGCACCAGTCGCGTTGCCGCATCCAACGCCGCGACAGAAACCAATCCGCCGCGCCGCGTCAAACCACCGCCCGCAGTCACATCCATATTCAGCAATTTTGACAAACCGTTCAAATTATCGTTAGTGTAAAAATCTGGCGCGATTTCACCATTGGCAAATGAACTTTGTGTTTTTATAAAGTTTCCCATTGTGCGTTTCCCCCAACAAATTAAAACCGTGAATCAATCAATGAAAAATTTTCAATGTTTCCGGCGGTGTGCATGGTGCTGTCTATAAATCGGGCCGATTGTAATTCTGTTTCATACAGCGCCGCCAACATTCGGAACACTGTTTGATCGCCGGTCAATGGCACACAAAATTCCATGGCCAATTTAGTGGCCGCAACCGACACAAAATACCCCGGCATGGCATCCGGCGCGACGCGCGCAACACCAATAATTTCCATGGTATCAGATGATGCAATAATGCGGTTGCCAATGATATTGCCACACGATTTCACCACGCGCAGGCATTCGGCCGGGATAATAAAATCGCCATCTGTATTTTTGACCAATTCAAATTTTTTGCACGCAAATCGCCACGGGTGCAATGCAATCAGCCCATCAATCACCGGGTCAAACAATGTGCGCGACAATTGTGCCGCCGGCGTCGCATCCAGCAACGATTGAATCGGTTTTTCGCCCAGTTTCAAAAGCGCCATTGAACACAAATCTATTTTCGTCAGCATTATATTTTCCTTTGGTACTGTAAAAAGGGTCGGGATAATTCCCGACCCGAAACAAAAACAAAACTATATTACGACAAAGCCACTGTTGTTATTACCCCCGACGATACCGCAATAGATTTGATAGATGTTTTATCCGATGCATTGATAATCACAATGTCACCACTGTTCATCAACGATTTAACACCGTCAAAATAACCACTGGCGGTAATGGTTGCCAATGCCACATTTTCGGCATAGTGCCACAATGTAAATCCATTTGCATACGCAATTACAGATAAATTTTTATTTTGAAAAGCCATTCATTTTTCCTTTGGTTATTTTATTGCTCGTCATTATCTTTGCATTTGATGCGCACAATGCCATCGCCATCAATCAGAACAGCGCCCTGGGACATACTGTTGCTGATGAAATGCGCGGCGCGTTCGCCATGCCATGAAATGTCAGTTTTGACCTCTTGACCACATGCGTGACCAATGCTGGTCGCGTGGTATATAAAGCAATCGCGTTTTGTTGTATCGGTCAATGGCAACGCGTTGTACAGCACCCATGTAATGCCCAGCCATTTTTTGGACGCCCCGCCCGAAATCAACGGCAAATCGTTGTTGCCAACATAATCTGCCGAAACAAATTCTGTGATTTTCAGCAATTCATTCCACTGGTGCACGCCAACAACCGCGAAACGACGACCGTCATCCGGGATATCTTTGGCATTCAATGTTTCGACCGCCGACAGAATTAAATCTTTGGACAGCCCCGCCGAATAATCACCGACCGATGCGGTTGCGCCCGACATAGCATTCACAATCAATTCATCGGTTTTGCGACCCAACGCGTATGCACCGGCACTGGCCACAACGCGGCGTTCGTCAATGTTGGTTTTTAATTCATCCAACGCATCAACCCAATCGCCGGCATAGTAATCTTGCAACACACATTCAACCGGTTCATGGTTCAAATTCATAACCGGCACAATACCATGGCGCGATTTTGTTGCGGCGGTGCCACGGCCAACCTTTTGAAATGTAGTAGATGCGCCAACCACACCCGATTTACTGCGCACGGTGCCGCGCAATTTGGTGCCCATTTGTTGATATGCCAAATGAACATCCGCTTCGAATTGTTTTATAAAAACATTATCGATGGAAACAGACATAAAAAATCCTTTGTTATAAAATTAAAACAGACGCACACGGCGCCGATTAAAACATTACCGAATGGTTATGCGCAACGCGCGCCATGCGATAATACAAACATGGGTTTCGAAAACGACGAAATTATCCATCAAAAAAAATTTCAGTCGCACCGATGTGATACGACTGATATTTTTTTCAAATAAAAACCCCACCAAACGGTGGGGAAATTTAATTACTTTTTCTTTGCAGGTGCTTTTTTAGCAACTGGCTTTTTCGCAGCGACTTTCTTCGCAGGTGCTTTTTTAGCAACTGGTTTTTTCGCAACGACTTTTTTTGCAACTGGCTTTTTAGCAACCGGTTTTTTCACAGCAACTTTTTTCGCAGGTGCTTTTTTAGCAACTGGTTTTTTTACTGCTACTTTTTTTGCCGCTGGTTTCGCAGCAACTTTCTTTGCAACTGGTTTTTTCGCCGCTGGCTTTTTAGCCGCAGGTTTTTTTACAGCTGGTTTTGCAGCAGGCTTTTTCGCCGCCGGTTTCGCAGCTACTTTTTTCGCAGCTGGTTTCAAGAATGTGAATGCCATTCTTCTCTCCTTTTATGTTTTTGGATAGAACAAATTTTTTTTGTTCTTACTTTATATTTTATATGAAACATAAATATTAGTAAAGCAGAAAGTGCATATTTTTATTTACGAATATAATTTTTTGAAACCATTTTCAATTTTACGAACATATTCCGCATCGTGATCACGCCAATATTTTGGGTCGCGCATCATGCGTCGTAAATCATTATCAGATAAATTTTTGTTTTCATCATCGGCCAATTCAACACTGGGTTCCATTGATTGCATCATACGATACAAGCCTTGGATTCCCTGGGGTGTACGGCACAATTCATCAAATGCATCGGCGGGCAAGAAACGCGTACCGAAATCATTAATTTGCTTTATCACAACATTCATTTTTTCGGTACCACCAAAAAAGTTTTTTAATTCTGCGATGGATGTTGCTGTATTTTTTTCTGTGAATAATTCATTTAACACCGGCGATAAAAATTCATCGGCCAATTTATAAATTTGTTCAACCTGGGATATGGTTAAACCAATTTCCAAAAATTTTTCACGCACATTTTCATCATCCAATAAATCATTTTGTGGGTATGCGGTTGCAACATCGGGCACACCAATCGCGTGGTTGAAACGCGCGCGGGCCGCGGCATCGGCATCGCTTGATGGGACGGATACCATCGTTCCAATTTTGCGTTCCAGTTCCGTATACGATTTCATCAATGCATCGGCGTTTAATGTTCCATCACTGTTTTGAAATTTTTCTGGAATGTTTTCCATTTTTCTGTCCTTTGTTTTTTTGTTTTGGTTTACGAATAAAATAAATTCCGCAACATGTAAATATTGTTTGCAGCAATATGAATATATCGCTGTCGCCAACGGCGTATGCCGCAATCGCGGACATTACGCCAACCGCAGACATTATTTGCGTGCGTCTGTCTGATAAAAAACCACCATAAAAAATTCGTCGCATATTTTTTCCTATAAATAAAATAACATTCCATCAACATCGGCAATGTATCCACGTGCAACCGCCCAATCGGGCATATCACACGCCCAATGAAACCGCGTTGCACCAAACACACTGTCGGGCAAATTACCACGCATTGCGCGGCGCACCGTACGCACACACATTTGAAATTCACGCGATGCCGCGCAAACATCATTGTTGTCACGTGCCATAAAAATTTGTTTGTCGCCAACCACATCCACGGGCGATATGCCGCGCGAACGCGCAATGTTTTTTATCATAGAAGTGAACGCTTCGACCAACGGCAATGATTTCGCACCCGTTTCGTTATATACCACGCGCGCAATTTTATATACGGCGGTCGATTCTGTATCGGTATTTTGTATCAGTTCGAATTGCATTTATTTACCCCAAATTTTTGTATAAAAAACCGCGCATAAAAATGCGCGGTATACACCAAAGCATAAAAAAATCCGCACCAACGCGGACAAATTTTCATCTGTTTATGTTGCATATATTACCACAAATTGCAACAAAAGTCAAGAGCGCTTTTTCCCACCACCCCACACACCGCAGAAATCCGGCATTTATTTCATACTAATTTCATCACCGTATGCCAGAAAATATTTCGTATCGTGTCGCAAAATCAATGCACCATTTTCATTTATGCCAATCAATTCGACATCGCCACCGCGATATTTCACCACACGATGCAGGCCCGCGGCCAATTCCATCCACCGGGCACGAACATTTGCAAAATCGGTGCGGCGCCATTTATCCAAATTTTTCATCAATTTATTCAGGAATTCATCCCTGGACACATTGGAATATTTTTCCAGTTTTGTTGTTTTGTATTCGGCAACCGTCGGGTTTGTTTTAATATTCACCCCAATACCCACAATAACAAACGCCCCGGCATATTCAATCAGAATTCCGGCAACCTTGGCCCCATCAATTAAAATATCGTTTGGCCATTTGATTGTGGGATTGATTCCAAACGCAATCATCGTTTCCGCCACGGCCACCGCCACAACATAGGACAAACGCGGGTCGCGTTCATCGGATGCAAAAATAAAACTGGCATACAAATTACCATGATGCGACACCCATGTGCGACGATACCGGCCGCGGCCGGCGGATTGTGCCTCGGCCAGAATAACGGTGCGGTCGCGCGCCGTGCCGTGCGCCACCATATCCAACGCGTATGTTTGTGTACTGGGGATTTTATCGAACGAAATCAGTTTATACCCGGCCAATTTTATATACCCCACCATCGTTTTGAATTAAATCGCGCCCGTGCGTGCGGCGCATTTGATATATGGCCGTATCAACCGTGTGCGTTGTTGCATCGGGTGCGTATCCCAACGCGGTCTTTAATTCCGCACCGGTCATACCGGCCGATTTATACAGCAATACGATTATCTGTCGTTGCAATGGTGACAACGCAACATTTTCGCCAAACACGCGGCGAATAATATCCGAATTGTCATTTGCACCCAACACCAGTGATTTTAACCGTACCAACCCACAATGTGGTGGAATTTCAATGTTATCCAAATTCACGGCGGTCATATCCGGCGCATCCAGCACCGTCGCATTCAAATCGGCCAATATGCGGCGCCAAACAATGTCTGATGAATAAATTCTGATACCGCTGAACATATTTATATTCCCCAGGATAAATGAATATGGCCCCCGTGTCCATAAAAAAGACCACGGAAAATTCACCGTGGCCAGTGTACCGGACGCCCCGCCCTATTCATGGGCGCCGCGGTCAATAAATTTGGTAAAATCTTGGATATTCGCGCCGGTCGACGACAAAATTTTTGATATACTGTTGGTCGATGGCCAGCGGGGTTGTCCCTCGCGAGACCAGCGTTTACTGCGATTAAATGTGGTTGGGTCCAAACCACTGCATTTTGCCAAACCGGAACATGACATACCATGTTCGTCGGCAAAGCGTTCTATTGCGCGCCATACATCTTCGTGTGTCATAATCTTTCTCCTTGGGTTGTGTGCGGTATAGGTTTTATTTATATACCTATACTGTGATTCTATGCCAGGGGCGAAAAACAGCAACAAGGACGATTTCCTAGGAATATCAACGAGTTAGGTAGAAAATCCAGTAAAAAATCCGGGACAAAAATATTGGCGAAAAATTTTTTTGACAATTTTCTTGACAAATAGAAAAAATTGTATTACATTTCGAATCGTCAAAGGGGGCAACCCCAATGGCAAGGGGTTCAGGGATTCAGACTCCCTCCTACATTCTCTCTCCTCTGGACTCTGGGCCCCAACCAGATTTTTACAGTTTAGGATGCCCATTTCTTTTTCTCCTTTCCTTCCTTTCAGGGCATTCGGAAAACACCGCCGGGCAACCGACGGCGTTTTTTCTTTGCTTGTTTTTACGGCATAAACATTATATAATGCGGATGCAATGGCGGGTTGCCATTGTGGGGTGTAAGAACTCCTGCAAGATTGTCCGCGGGGACACAAAAAACCTCCAACCACGGGTTGGAGGGCTGTGAATATTGAATAAACAGCACTAACATCTTGCTTAGTTCTTAACCTCCAACCACCTGAATTTTTCCGGTGGTTTTTATTTATAAATCACGGGGGTATATCAAAATGTGGATGGCATTAAAGACGGCCGACGAACGAGATTTCGACCGCACAATTGGCGAATTTTTACGCCGCACACGCGAATCATTATACATCAGCCAAACCGAACTGGGCCGGCGCGTCGGTATTTCGGCGCAACAGATACAAAAATACGAATGTGGCGCAAACCGAATGTCTGTGTGGCGGTTGCAGCAAATTGCAAATGCGCTGGAATTATCGGTTGCATCATTTTTTGAAAACGATTTTCCAAATGCACCGTGCCGAATAATGAATTACAACAAAACACGCGATTTGATTGACAGATTGATACACGATATAAATGAACTGCGCCGGGAAATTATGCCAAATTAAATTATTTTTCAAACACGGCGAATAATTCCCAATGGGCACTGCCCACAAATTGATCAACCGGGACCAATTGCGTCATTTTATACCCGCCACCCGTCAATGTTCGCGCATCACGCGTAAATGTTGCCGGATTGCACGAAACATAAATCACACGCGAAACATTTGATTTTATGATTTCACGACACTGGGCATTTGCGCCGGCACGCGGCGGGTCCATAACCACGCAATCGTACCCGTTTAACATTCCAACCGTCAATGGGTGTGTAAATAAATCGCGATGTGCCCCCGTACCCACAATATCAAAACCATCGGCATTTAATGCAAATGTAAAATTGCCCAGGCCGCAAAACAAATCCGCCACACGGTGTGCGCCACGCGCCGCCCCCACAACCATTTGCCGCATTGCGTCGGCACTGGGCACCGTTGGTTGTAAAAACGCACCCGCCGGGTAATCAACCGCGTGGTCGTCGAAATTCACAACCGGGGTTGCGGTTTGCTTTATCGTGGCACCATTCCAAGTAATACGAATTGCCGGCAATTTTGCACATGCATTGCGAAAATCGGCCGAAAAATATGGAACACTTGACGAAATGGCAACATCAATGCCATTGTCACACGCGGTGACCAAACACGCACCCGCCCCATTCCACGGCAACGCCGCCAACGCCGGTAAAATATTGTTTATTTCCGGCACCAGATTTGGGCAAGTGCGCACGGGCACAATGTCTTTGGTGGCAGTGGCATAAAAACCAAACGCGCCGCCCGCAAATGCAAAATCGGCACGCCGGCGCAGTCCCGGTGCGAACCACACGGCATCCGCGGTTGGCGTCACGCCACGCAATTCGGCCAATTTTTTTTCGCGATAATTGGCGGCGGCAAAATCAAATTTGCAACCACCACACACGCCAAATAACGGACACTGTTTCATTTATCTGTTTCAAAAGTTTATACGCACACCGGCGCGCAATTGATGCGCAATTGGCGCATAGTCACGCATTGTTTTGAATTCGGGTGCAAACATATACACATAGCGGTATCCCAAATCAACCGTAAAATATTCACCCATTTCAATCCCAACGCCCGCCATTGCCGACGCAACCGCACTGGTTGTTTTATCCAATTCAACATCGGTTGCATGGTTCCACGACAACCCGCCGCCCACACCAACATACGGCACAAACAACTGATGATGGAACGCGCGATACATACTGTCAATGCGGGCATCAAATATTGCATTCACCATCGCGGTATTACCCGTCAATTTGAATGCGTCCCATTCGGCCGCGGTGCGAATGTAATTTGCCTCGATACGGAAAGTATCAAATGCGCGAACACCGGCAACAAACTCAAATGAACTGGTATCTTTTCCGGAAATATGCGTCACATCATCCGTACCATCGTTCCATACGGAAAAATTATACATCCCGCCAACATAAAACCGATGCGCACGCGCAAACGATTCATCATCGACGGCACCGGGTTGGGTTGGCATACTCAAAACCTCGGTCCGATAGGGAATTGCCGCCGACGCCAGCGATGGCATTAAACACATTGCACAAAACAGTAAACTTTTTTTCATTTTATCCCCCATCAGAAATTCATACGGAACGATGCGATAACATTGCTGATGTTATCAACCCCGCCGCGCGGTGCGTTCCACCCGAAACCATTGCCAATCATCATTTGATATTGATACATTACATCAACACCCAATAATTCGGTCAACATAACATTAAACCCAAATGTCGCACGCGGCGCCGCAATAACAAAACCATCGGCACCACCGGCGCCTTCGAACCGGTATTGCCCCGCGGCCGCGCCCAGTCCCATAAACGGAACAAAACGGCGACGATATGTGACATCGCCACTGTGCACATAGCGACGCGCAAAATCAAAATACAGCATTGCGCCCGCCGTACGATATGTTGCGGTGGCGTCTGGTAAATCGGCAAATTCAAATGATGATTGTTGGAAATCCAGTTCCGTGCGAACATACGATGACAAATTCCACCCCAGTCCGATTTGCGTTGTCCACCCGGCATGCGCGTCATGCTTTTCATCGCCAACGCGTGCCGCATCGGTTGCAAATGACAAATTCAGCCCCGCCCCCGCGCGCATATACATAGATGTCGGGATAAAAACGCGCGTACCGTCCGATTCCAAAACACGGTCGTATACATCCGCGCCCAATTCGCCCATCGGCGCCGGTGGTGTGTCGTCAATAGTTTCGCGCACCGTCACAATATCCAGCCCACGTGCAACCTCGCGCGTGAATTGTTTATCACTGTATGCGGCGTGCGCAAACGACGGCATCATCAATGCCAGCAATGCAAAATACGATATTTTTTTCATGATATTATACCCATTGATTATTATGCAGAAATTTTATCATAAATTGAAACTTGATTCCAGCCCCTTTTATGCGTATCATTTGCCGTATGAAGAAAACAGACAATGATAAAAAAATAGCATTGATTGCCGGCGCGTTGGATTTACCATTCTTTACGCGCGACGCATTACAACGCGCGGGATGGGATGTATATATTGTTGGGCTGAAAAATTTTGTAAACCCAAAATTAAATCCCGATTTGGTTGTACGATTGGGCGGTGCGTGGCCCGCCATTCGGCAATTTCGCCGCCGCGGCATTCGCAAACTGACATTTGTTGGCGCATTGGGGCATCCAAATTTTGCCGACATCCGTCCCGATTGGTGGTCAATCGGTTTATTGATAAGTATTATGAAACATCAACGGGGGTATGATTCCATGGGGGTTGCATTGAACAAGGCACTGGAAAAACGCGGTTTTGAAATTGTTGCCGCCCAAGACGCGGCGCCAGAACTGGCATTTGAAACGGCGGGGGTAAAAACCCGCACCAAACCCAGCGCACGCGACGCGCGCGACATTGAACGCGCGGTGGATGTTTCGCACACGATTGGTGCCGCCGACATTGGCGCATCGGTTGTTGTTGATAAACAGGTTATCGCGGTCGAGGCTGCCGAAGGCACGGCAAAAATGCTGGACCGCGTGGTTGAAATGCGCAAAAACAAACGCCGCGCCAGTGGTGTGTTTGCAAAAATGACCAAACCGGGCCAGGATTTGCGCATTGATATTCCGGCCATTGGCGTTGACACCGTGCGTGCGGTTGCGGCGGCACACCTGCGCGGAATTATTGTAAACGCCAAAACATGTTTTGTTGTGGACAAAGCGGCCACCATTCGCGCCGCAAACGATGCCAAGATATTTATTGTGGCGGTCGAATAAAAAATGCGCCATTGGCGCATTTTTTTTATTTCGTAAATTTACCCGTACGCGGGAACCCCAATGGCACGGTGCGGCCCTGGGATGCGCGCCGGCCACGCCATGGCGCCCAATCATCCAATTTGGTTGTGCCGCGTCCCGTTGTCCAACCAAAACCGTCCGCCGCGTTAAAGAACATAACGTCCAAAACGTATGTACGTTCGGCGTTGTATTTTTGTAAAATCACGCCCTTGCCCCGGGTCATTTCGGGAATTTCCGCCGTATCAAATATCAACAGTTTATCGTTTGAACCCGACATAGCAATTGTATCACCCGTGACCGCAACACACATAATTGCCGGATTCGCCGCATCGGTATTCATAACCTGTTTACCGTTTTTCGTCTGGGCCAGACAATTTTCACCAGATACGATAAAACCGGTTCCATGCCGCCCAACCAACAAATATTTGGCCGATGTGTCCAACACGAATGCGCGCACTATTGTTTCGGTTGCGCCAATGTCCGCCATTAAACGCACCGATTCACCAAACCCACGCGCCGACGGTAATTCGTTTGCCGCCAATGTGAACATTTTTCCACCCGATGTAAACAAATTGATTTTATCGGTCGACATCGCGTGGAACGCGAATTGCAGTTCGTCGCCCTCTTTGAATTTCAAATCCAGATTGTTCAAATCCAACGTGCCCTTGGCCGCGCGAATCCATCCCATTGTGGACAGAATGATGGTCAATGGTTCTTTTTCAATAAATTCATCCGCATTTACGACGATTTCTTCGGTTTGTTCCGCCCATGTGGTGCGGCGACGCCCCAGTGCGGTCTTTTTATCATAGCGCTTTTTAATGTCACTGAACCACGCCTTTAACTGGTCACGTTGCATTTGATCAGATGCCAGCAATTCCTGCAACTGTTTTTGTTCCGCCAATAACTCGGCATCCTCGCGCCGGATTTCCATTTCTTCCAATTTACGCAGACTGCGCAGGCGGGTGTTCAAAATTGCCTCTACCTGAACCTCGGTCAGTTTGAATTCCGACATCAATACGGATTTCGCATCATCTTCGGTTCTGATGATTTCAATAACGCGGTCCAGATTCAGGTACACAATCAGCAAACCGCCCAAAATTTCCAACCGGCGTTCAATATTGCCCAAACGCCAATTAGTGCGACGGATTAAAACATTTTTCTGGTGTGCGATAAATTCACGCAAAACCGACCCAATGCCCATCACGCGCGGCGCACCGTTGGTATCGATTACATTGAAATTCATATTGAATCGATATTCCAAATCGGTCATCGCGAACAGATGCGCCATCATTTTATCCAATGGAACATTGCGGCTTTTCGGTGTGATAACAATGCGCACATCGGTTGTTGATTCATCGACAATATCATCAACCAACGGCAATTTGCGCGCGTCTATCAGACCGGCGATTTGTTCCACCAATTTTGATTTCAGCAATCCGTACGGAATTTCGGTGATAACCACCTGCTCGGCCCCGCGGTCCAGTTTTTCAATTTCCCATTTTGCGCGAATACGAAATGCGCCGCGACCCGTTTCATAGTTTTTAACAATTGTGTCAAAACTGTCAATTAAAACGCCACCGGTTGGAAAATCAGGCCCAATCATCTTTTTCATAATCTGGGCGGTTGTCGCGTCTGGTTTATCCACCACCAGGTTCAGGGCATCACAAACCTCGGCCACGTTATGTGTTGGGATATTTGTCGCCATACCAACCGCAATACCCATACCGCCATTGGCCAGCAAATTTGGAAACGCGCCCGGCATAACAACCGGTTCAGACGTGGTGCCATCAAAATTCGGCATCATATCAACGCTGTTTTCGTCAATGCCCTCCATAATCAGCATGGCGGCATCGGTCATTTTCGATTCCGTATAACGGTACGCCGCCTGGGGGTCACCGTCGATATTTCCAAAATTACCCTGGCCATCAATCAGCGGATAACGCACCGAAAAATCCTGGGCCAGACGAACCATTGCATCATAAACAGAACTGTCCCCATGGGGATGATAGTGACCCAACACATCGCCGACCACCGTCGCGCATTTACGAAACGCCGCCGATGGCGACAATTTCTGGCGCAACATAGAATACAAAATACGGCGATGCACGGGCTTTAACCCATCGCGAACATCGGGCAACGCGCGCGACACAATTGTGCTGACCGCGTATGACAAATAACGCTGGGACAATGCATCCGACAGCTGTTGTGATTCAATATTTTCAATAATTTCCTTACTCATTGCCCATAAAATCTAGAACATTTGAAAAAAAATAACAACAGAAAAAAACAGTCCCAAAGCGGGACCATTATGCAATTTTATGTTTTATTTCACGAATTCGCGCCAAAATTTCGCGCAGGTCAGCCTCGGTCGCGGCGGGTGCCGGGCGGTTATGAACCTCGTCCGCCAGGACAATGCACAATGTTGCCAACAACGCATTTTCTGGCAACGGCCCAATTTTATCCAAAATTTCACGGGCGCGCGCATCGACCATTTTGCCCAATTCAACCAGGCGGGGTTCCTGGCCATCCTCGCACCCCATGGGGTAATTTTTATTTACAATGGGTATTGAAACGACACTCATTTTAACTTCTTTAATATGGACACAGATTTATCAATCAATTGCACCGCGCGGGCATTTTTTTCGCGCAATGTTTTTACCTGTTCGGTCAGGATTGCAACCTCCAGATCCGTTTGTTTGCCGGCGGCAACCGCGGTTCCTTGCAGACGGGCGGTGGCCTCGGCCAATGAATTCAGTTCTTGAAAAATCTGTTGTTTTATATCGGTCATAGTCCCAGTTTAAGATATTTTTTATATGCGTTCAACCCTAAAATGTGATATAATGCCAGCATTGATTCAGGGGCAAGTCACATGAAAACAAAAATCATCTATATTTCTGGCAGTGAAATTTTCGAAATGTCCGATATTCGTGCCGCTTTTGACGAGGTTCGCGCGGCATTAAATCTGGGCAATGACACGGTTTTATTTGGGGTTCCGGTTGATGCCGATTGCGCATTGGCGACCGCCCAACCAACCGCGCCAGATGCGCCAATTACCGCAGTGGCGGAAGACACGCCCGCGACCACAACCACGACCGATGATGTGGCCCCAGTTATTGACGATGCGGTCGCCATCGACGTCCCAACCACGGACGCGCCCGCCATTGATGCACCAGCGGCCCCGCGCGCGACAAAAAAGCCACGTGCTACAAAGTCAAAAAAGGCCGCAAAACCGGTCGAGGACGCGCCCGCTGACGATGCCGCCCCCGCACCAATTGATGTGACGGACGCCGCCAATGCCGCCGATGATGCCCCGGCAAATGTTGTTTCCATATTATCCGTATTGAAATCCAAGGCCCCAATTGAATCCGACAATACCGAACCCCCGGCCCCGTTGACCACGGATGCACCGGTCGCGCCCCAGGACGCCACGCCAGATTTGGCACCCGACGCCCCGGTCGCCCACGATGAAATTGACACAACGGCGGATGCACCGGTTGAAATTGACATTACGCAACAGGTGTCCGTTGACGATATGATTACAGACGATGCGCCAACCGCCGCCCCAATTGACACGGACGAAAAATCCACATTGGAACAGTTGCTGGAACAAATGGCCCCCCTGCGCGAGGATAAAATTGAAGAACAACCAGACGCCATTGACAATGATGATGACGCGCCCGTCGATACGATTTCCGAATTTGACAACACAAACATTGATGACGATATGGGCATATCCGACGATACCGATGCCACATTGGCACAGTTGGCGTCTGAATTTGCCGAAAACCAAGATAAAATCACAGTACCCCAGAAAACCGAAAAAGTTGGGAAAATCGGCAAACTGAAAAACATTTTACCGTTCAAAAAAGCCCGCCGCGACGACAACAGTCTGATGGGCGATTTATTTGGATGGGCCGGTGTCGCCGCCAATGACGAGGATTTTGCAATGCCCGGATTCTTTACCGGTGTGGCGTCGAAAAAATAGGCGCTAAATTGATAGCACATGGAAACAGAAACGATTTTTAGACTGCTGACGAATTCAGGATTTCGAATCCTGGGGTCGGATGGCGCGTCAATATATCTGGAAGATCCATCGTGCATTTTACGCAGTTTCCAAACATTTGCCGAATATGCGTGGGTTATTATCACCTGTTTGACGGGCGTATTGATTTTCGGGTGGGCCGTGTCTATGATTCGCGGTTCGAAAAACGACATATTTATAAATCTGAGGAATTTAACACTGATTTTCGGAATACTCTCGGCGGCGGGACCGATTATAAATATGATTTATGGTGGCGATTTGTTTGGGCGCGGGTGTCGCACCATAACGGTGCAAATATCCGACATAAACAAATTGTTGGAAACGCGAAACCTGACCATGACGGCACGCGACCAATATAATTTATACGAGGAATTAAACATATATGATTCCGGGGCGTCGTATGCGGAATCTTTTGTTGCGCCAAATGCCACAAACAGGGCCACACAACCGGAACGGGTCGAGGCAACCATTACAACCGAAATTGCGGTTGCGCCCACATCACAACAACAGCCCCCAACCGCGCCCGCCACCCGTCGCGATGGCGCAACCGGCGCCAGTGGTGCGGGGCGCGATGTTATATACACACACGCCGATGGCACGCGGACGCGTCGCACGGGCGGCACACGCGCATGGCGCAACAACAACCCCGGCAACATCCGCTATTCGGAATTTTCACGCCGTATGGGCGCCGTGGGCAGCGCCGGCGGATTTGCGGTTTTCCCGGACGAGGAAACCGGTATGCGCGCAATCACAACACTGTTGCGCAGCAATTCGTACAATCGTTTGACGGTTGCCGGCGCAATCAGCCGATATGCCCCGCCATCTGAAAACAACACCGCCGGTTATCACCGCCGCATCGAAGAATTGACAGGCCTGTCCATAAACCGCAAAATGAGCGACCTGTCCGATGCCGAATTGGCACGCGTCGCATCCGCCATTCGCACGGTCGAAGGATGGCGCGTTGGTCGCACAACCCAGGAATGAAAAAATGAAAACGCAACAAAGTAGGAATATTCTGTTCAATGTATTGTTGGTAATGTTTATCGTTGCCATTGGGGTATTGGCATACATGTTGGTAAATGACCGTGGGGAAAAGCCCGGTCGCACGATGACCGTTGTATCACCCAATGCGCCCACCGACACGGTCGCCACCGATGACGGCGAATTTAACGATGGACTGCGCAATCCAGACGCCGTCACGCGCGGCACATTGGATGAATTTGGCGCCGGCATTGCCGAAACAGTGGTTTTTAACCGCGACATAAACGACGATGGGCGCCCCGATCGCATTACGCGCCGCCGCGTTGAAAATGGCACAGACCATTTTTATTATGATTATAAAATTGAATTAAACACTAAAAACGGATACACCGATATAACACCAGACGGTTTCCGCACGACCGAGGGCGCCGATTGCGCACTGCAAAAATTGCGTTTTGTATTCAAGCCTGATTTTCGTGTGATTAAAATTTCGCGCGGGTGGGAACAATCGTGGGACACGCCAACGCCCGCCACACGCACAGAATATACAATAACCGGGAACCAATTCCATAATGTTGCATCAGCACCGGTTGGCACAATATGCAATGTTGCCGATTTATTTTAACAAATGCATTCCGCGCATTGAATAAACAATTCCGCCCGACACAACATAGTGGTCGTACAAACGCACACCCACCGCGCCCAAGAATTTTGCGACCGCCAATGTCGTGTTTACATCATCGGTTGAAAATGAACGACCGGGCGTCGGATGGTTATGCAACATAACAATACACGCCGCATTTAATACCAACGCGCGTTTTAATATCTCGCGCTGATAAACCGCCGATTCATCGGATGTACCGCGCGTATGCACATCGTCGGCGACCAGACGCATTTCATCATCCAGATATAGAACATGAAATTCCTCGACCGTTTTGCCGGACAACACGGCCCGGCAATAGTTCGTCAAAATCTGTTCATTGTGAAAAACGGGGCGCTCTTTTAATTTTTCCGCATACCCGATTATCATTATGTGATTTATAACCTTGAAAAATATTGCGGTGTTGCGCCCCATTCCGGGAAAAGCAATCAGGTCATCCAATGGTGCGGTTAAAATTTGATTTATTCCGCCAAATTGTTTCAGCAACCCACGCGCCAACGGCCGCACATCACGCCGTGGGATAACATAGCCCAACATTAATTCCAGCAATTCGTAATCGGCCAATTTATCATCCAGAAATTTCTGGCGCAGGCGATTGCGATGTCCGGCGTGAAAATCTGTATTGGTTGTGTCCACTGGTATGCCCCGCGATACACCGATTATATCATACGTTCGGTGAATATGGTGACGCCATCTTCGGTAATGCCCAGTGTGTGTTCCCACTGTGCGGACAGCCCGCCATCAACCGTACGTGCGGTCCAACCATCGGCGTCTATTTTACAATCGGGGCGTCCCGTGTTTATCATCGGTTCAATTGTGAACACCAAACCCGGCACCATTTTTACGCGGTCCCACATTGGGTCATAGAAATGATAGATTTGCGGGTCATCGTGCATAACCTTGCCAATGCCGTGGCCAACAAAATCGCGCGAAATTGAAAATCCGTGGGGTTTGACAACGGCCTCGATTGTTTTGCCAATTTCGGACAAAGGAACACCCGGCGCACATACCGCAATTGCCGCGTTTAATGCATCCTGGCATGTTTGGACCAATTCGCGCGCGCGCGGCGCGACATTGCCAATCATAAACATACGCGACATATCACCGTGAAAACCCTTGTATTCCGCGGTCAGGTCAACATTTACAATATCACCATCTTTTAATATGCAATCGTCGCTGGGGATACCGTGAACAATAACATCGTTGACCGATGTGCAAATGCTTTTTGGATACCCCTCGTACCCCAGGTCGGACGAACGCGCACCGTTTGCATGCAACCACGACGCCACCATACGGTCAATTTCACCGGTGGAAATTCCCGCCTGGATATATGGGGTAATATAATCAAAACAGCGCGCCACCAAATCGCCCGACGCACGCAAGCGTTTGAAATCTTTGGGCGCATAAACCGATGCCAACATTTTATCTATTTCCTTTGTTTGACCGACAACTTGGCCGCGCGCATAGACAATTTCAATGCGAAATCGCGCATTAAAACCTCGCCCGGCATACCCGTTGTTCGTAATTGTTTTTCCAATTCATTTAACCGAACCAAAACCGCAGTGGTTTCAGATTCAGGCCATATTTTCATTGCGCGTTTGAATTTATCTTCGACCTTCCAAAACAGGCGCGGCAATTGCCCGTCAACAACCGCGGTCAGCAATTTTTTGAAATGTGCATCCAACGCACGCAGTAATTTATTCGCATCGGTCCCGGTGTACAGCAATCGGTCCAATGCCTGCATAGTTTGTGCAATGTATCCGGCGGTCAACGAATACAGAAAATCATCCATATCGGCCGCCCCCGTATCGGGCAGACATTTTTCAACATCGTCCAACTCAACACGACCCTTGTCATGCACATACAATGCAATTTTCGTTAAAAAACCACGGGTAATTCCACGGTCGCCCCCCATGTGCGAAACCATATATTCCATGGCGTCTGGCGTGATTTGCTCAATTCCCACCGATGCCGACAATTCACGCCGTATCAATGATTCCAGCGCACGCGCATCATCGTTATAACATGGCAATGCCGCAATCTCGGCCCCATTTTCAAACAACGCACGCAGCCCACCACCGGCACGCAATTCGCCCGCACAAACAACAACTGTTGCGCACAACCCGGGGTGCGATACCAATTCATCAATCTGTTTTGCCGACCCGTCCGACGCATTGGAAATAATCACCATTTTGCGGCCACCAAACATAGATGGACTGCACGCCTCGGCAAATACGGCGTCTTGTTTTTCGCGCAATTCGTCCGCATCCAGTGCGAACATATTATCTTTGTCTATTTCCAGTTTGGAAATTGCCCGGTCACAAAATTCATCGACCATACCGCCATCGGGGCCATATATCAAAACCGCACGAATTTTTCCAATTCCATTATTAAAGTCGGGTTCACGCCATTTCATTATTTTTTACCGTTTGCGTCCGCCGCCGTTTCTGCGATTGCGCGCGCACTGATTTTATCTGCCAAAACCAAAATAGTGTTTTGAACGGCATTATTATACGATGCGTTCGCCGCAACCAGGTACCGCACAAATGTATATGATTCCGATGCACTGTCATGGCCACGCGCAATTTCCGTATCGCCACGCGACAACACATATTCCGCCCGCAGGACGATTTCTTGCCATGTGGCATCGCCGGTTGATTCCAATGCCTTGTATTTAGTATATGGTTCGGACAATGTGACAACCAATTTATATTGCGCCGACGCATCACGCACACCACCAAATTTTGCATTCAATGCATTGCGTAATTCTATGCCGTTGATTCCACTGATTGGGGCAACATAAATATCGGTATCATTGCCCGCAAACATTGGGCGAAAACCACACGCCGATACAAACAATGCAACCAATATCGCCAATATTTTTTTCATAATCACCACAACCTTTTTGAATACTTGATGCGATTTCCTATTGCTTTTTATCCTTATATTACCTAGACTTTTAATAAATCGCAAGAGGGAATGATGAATATTTTTATTATGATTTTGGTGGCGATATTTATGCTGGGGTATTACACAATCAGCGCCCCCCATCAACAGGTTCCCGAAACCACAACAGAATACGCGGTTGCACGCGCCGATTTGCACGCGGTTGCACAATGCGCCGCCGCCGTCCATAATGCCCAGATAAAGGGCACCAGTTTTAATGATATTTGCGTTGAACAAAACGGCATATCCAGTCAATTTTTCTGTATGAATTCGGGCGGCCGCGAAACCGAATGCGAAATTGTGAAAAATAAAAAGCCCACATACAGTTATATCGTGACAACCACCGCACCACTGGCGGCGGAAAATATAAACAGTATGCTGGAAATAATGGAAGAATATTATTCCGATGCGGGCGCATTTGGCGTTTTACTAAATGGCACAATCGTATCAGGCAACGCGGAATCGGGACGGCGCGTACCGAAAACAATGCTGGACACATTAAAATTGACCGATGGCCAATTGATATATATGACCCAATATGACATTCCCGACACCGAAACCGTTTTTGCCGCCGCCGCGGGCGACGATATTTTGTGTCCGACCGGCACCGTAAAAATATATCGTTTTGGACGCTGGCAATGTATTGGGTATAACCCAAAAACCGATTGCGGCGGCGATATGATTTGGGATTCCGATCAACAGCAATGTGTTGCCGATGAATCGCGCAAACCACTGTGCGCCGCCCAGCAAACCGCCGTGTTGGTTGACAAGGTATGGGAATGCGTCAATCCGTTTCCAACAAAAAATTGCCCGAATAATATGGTGGCACGGTTGAATTATAATACCCTGGAATGGGAGTGCGTGACCGACCCTAACAACAATCAAACAATCAAAAAATGTAATAATGTCACCGGTGGGGTTGTGTTCGGAACACTGGGTACAACATTGACAATCGGCCGCACATCATGCACCGATTGCGAAAAAATGGTGACCGATCCGGACACGTGTGCATCATATTGCGCGCCCGATACATCAAAAATAACCAACGCGGCGTGCTATCCAAATGCAACCCAATGCAGCGGGCCGAACCGTGCGGTTTATTTTGGATTTCCAAACCGGGCATACATTGCAAACATTTCCGATATGGAGGGATTTACCGTACCACTGGACCGTAATCATTCACAAAACCGTCGGTTTAATTGCTTGGATTGCGGAAATGGTGAAATAGACACCGATTTATCTAACCCACCATACACGGCGTTTTGCAAATAAAAATACCGGCTGTTTTGCCGGTATTTTTTATCGTTGGTTTTCCAATTGCTGCATTAAATACGCGTGGTCGCTTTTTGCCTGGGCGAATAAATCATTGGATATGTATGCGCGATTGTCCATTGTAATCGCCGCATTGTCCAACATATCGAAATATCTGTCGTCGTATATCTCTTCGCTCTGGGCGGCATCGGCCAACATTTGACGCGCCGTGGGGATTGGCACAACCGGCGCCATTGAACGAATTGCATTTGGATGACGCAGCGCAACCATCGCGGTTATCGCCGGGCGATACAGACCACGTTTTTTAGAAAAATCGGCCACATTTTGGCGCGCAATTGCCGCAATGCTGTCGCGCAAACACGCCAATTTTTTATATGTATGGTTGGTTGTACCATACGGCAACGATATTTCCACATACCCGTCGGGTGTGGTGTGCAATTCATCATTCCATTTGCCGTTTGGCGCGGCGTTTAATGTCATATATTCAATCAAGCGACCGCGAATTGTCGCCAATATTGGATAATTTTCTGGTGTTGTTGGCACAGAATTAAAATTAGAACAAAAATGGTAAATATTGTTTTTGCCATTATGCAAAAACGGTGACACATTGCCAAAGCGCACCGGGTTGTACGACATTTCATTCCACAACGCATTGCAAATAACATCGCCGTTTATGGTTCCAACACGCACAGGGACCGATGTTATCGGGTTGTCCCAATCACTGCTGACGCGAATGTTGGCATACGCCGTACTGAGATTCGACGCCGTAAATGTACCAAAATACGGTCGCGAAATGTTGTATTTTAATATGTTTTTGATTGTCGTTTCATCCAGTTTTGGCATTGCAATCTCCCTTTTCACACCGTAAATATAGCCCAAATATTATTTTTGTCAAGGACGCATTCAAAAATAAATACCCACCACTGGGGTGGGTACTTGTCGCACCTATTGTTCTGCGCGCGTAAATGCACCATTATCCAGCATTTCACGCACGGCAAAATGCTTGATTTTCTTGGCCGATGTTTGGGGCAATTCTTCTTCGGTAATGGCAAAGTGTTTCACCCATTTATACGGCGCAATTTTCAGGTTTGATGCCTTCATCAACATTGCGGTGCGCGCAACGGTTGTGCCAGGTTTTACCTGGAATACGGCAAATGGGACAATTTTCCCATTTATAACATATTCAAACACCGCCGCCGCCAATATTTCATCGTTTTGCAGGTATAAATCTTCCAGTTCATCGGGATATACATTTTTACCGCTGTCCAAAACAATGACCTGTTTCTGGCGGCCCTTGACAATCAAGCGACCACGGCGATCCAGTTTGCCCAAATCGCCGGTTTTGAACCAACCGTCTTCGAATGCGGCGGCGTTGGCCTCGTCATTATCAATGTATCCGGGCATTACCATATTGCCACGCATCCATATTTCACCGACGCCATCGCGGTCCGGATTGTGAATCTGGATTTCATTGCCCGGCAGTGGCCCCGCATAGTACATGGAACCGTCGGCACGACGAAATGCAAAATTAAAGTTTGATGGTCCCGTGGTTTCGGTCAAACCATAACAATCGCCCACCACGAAATCCAGACTTTCAAAGAATTTACGAATGGTCGGTTTCAATGTCGCACCCGCCGATACCAAAACCTTGGTATTGCCGCCGAATATGTCGTGCACAGGCTTGGTTATTTTATCAACGATAAATCCCAACCCAATTGCGCGCAATACATGCCGCATTGAAATTACCATACGCATAATTGTGTACACATGTTTTTCACGCGCACTGTCCACAATCTTTTTATAGAACGCCTCCCATATACGGGGGACGGCGGGGATAACCTCGGGCCGGTATTGTTTGAAATCTTTCAAAAATTCGCGTGGGTTCAAAATTGGCTGCAACAGCAATTGCCCACGTAAAATAATCGGCGCAATGATATTTATCACAACACCATATATATGATACAGTGGCAAAAACCCATAGAATGTATACCCCGGATGAATTACCGGCGTGTAAAACAACGCGCCCTCGGCCAGGGACAACAAATTATTGTGTGTCAGGCCAACGACCTTGGGATTACCGGTCGAGCCCGATGTAAACGACAACATCGCAATATCGTCACGCGAAACATCGGCGGCAACGAAATCTTTTTCGTCGGTTTCATCGATTGATTCAATGTCGTACATTGTCGGCCCACCATCAATAAAGTGCGATTTTTGCGCCAACGCCAATTTGCAATTCGTGCGCTGCATCATATTCAGATGTTCGTCCGCCGACAATCCGGTGTCCAACATCAACGCACGCGCGCCCTGGGACATAATTGCAAAATACGATTTGATAAATTCCGGGGTATTACCCGACAGAATTGCAACCGTATCACCCTTTTTAATGCCAAATTTTTGCGCCAATAACACCGCGCGCTGTTTGACCTTTTTTAACAAATCTGCGTATGTTTCGTTCTGTCTGACAAAGAAAATACGGTCCTTGTTCTGGGAACATACATCGCGCAGCATATCATATACATTTTTCATCATGATAATTCTGCTTTTGTTTTTTGGTTTTAATTAAAAATCTGGATAACCATTACCCAGACATATACACACTATACATTTTTTTTATTGGGAAACACAACCTATTTTATCCTATGCGCCCCATGCGTACGATTTTTATCCCCATTTTGTCAATATATAGTCACTGATTCGCAAAAATATATCTATATTTTGTATTTTGGGGTCAAAAACGAATCAGTTTTGGCCGAATTGTTTACACAAAAATATATTTAGTATGCCGATTCGGATACCAGTCGCCACAGCAACACCCCAGAAAACCGCCGTTTATAAAAGTAAAGTAAAAAATAAAAAAAAATTATGTTTTCCGTGTTGATAGAAATCCCAATAACCTATATATTGTTATCAAACAAGAAAAACAACCACTATATATTGTATTTTTAGTCTACAAGGGTAAAACAGATGTCGGATACACATAATGAAGTAAAAATAGATATAATTCCAACATTGACCACCAAAATGACGGCGGTTCAAAAACGCGGTGGCGAAACGGTGCCTTTTGATGCACGCAAGATATATGATGCCATTGCCAAGGCTGTGGCCGTCACCCGTGAAATATCTGATGCCGATATTGCAAAAATCACCCAGAATGTTTTGAACGCACTGGATGAACAATATGGTGAAAAATTCCCAACAGTCGAAGAAATTCAAGAACAAGTTATCCGTGCGTTGATGGATGCCCACGCGTATAAAACGGCGGAATCATACATTGTGTATCGCCAAAAACGCAGTGAAATCCGTGATTCGTATGTTGACGCGGTCGAGGTTATCGAAGGCTATGTCGGTGGTTCCAATTGGCGTATCAAGGAAAATGCAAATATCGGATATTCCATCGGTGGGTTGATTTTACGCACCAGCGAACGCGTGACAGCGGAATATTGGCTGAACCTGTATCCGCACGAAATTGCCGAGGCACACAAAAACGCATCTATTCACATTCACGATTTGGGGTGGCTGACCGGGTATTGTGCCGGATGGTCGCTGCGTGAATTACTGTACGAGGGATTTAACGGCGTGCCTGGATACCTGCAATGTGAACCGGCGCGTCACATGGCGACCGCGATTTCACACATGGTGAATTTCTTGGGCACATTACAGAATGAATTTGCCGGTGCCCAGGCGTTTTCATCGGTCGATACATATTTGGCGCCGTATGTCCGTTTGGACAAACTGTCGTATGCCGATGTGAAAAACGCAATGCAGACATTGATATTTAACTGTGCCGTGCCGTGCCGTTGGGGCACCCAGACACCGTTTATCAATTTCACATTCGATTGGACATGCCCCAAAGATTTGCGCGACCAACATCCGTTTGTTGGGAAAAAACAGGTCGAATTTACATACGGTGACCTGCAACAGGAAATGGATATGATAAACAAGGCTTTCTTGGAGGTTATGACCGAGGGCGACGCATTGGGCCGTCCGTTTACATTCCCAATTCCAACATATAACATCACCGATGATTTCCCATGGAACCATCCGAATGTAAAGCCTTTGTTTGATTTGGCGGCGAAATACGGCATTCCGAATTTCCAGAATTTCTTGAATTCCGATTTGAATCCGACCGATGTTCGTTCAATGTGCTGTCGGTTGCGCCTGGATGTGCGTGAATTGTTAAAGCGCGGCGGGGGGCTGTTTGGGTCGGCGGAAAAGACCGGTTCAATCGGCGTTGTCACAATCAATTTGGCGCGCCTTGGATATATGCACCGTGGCGACCGTGATGGGCTGTTCCGCGAACTGAAACGGTTATTGGAAATGGGGCGTGATTCATTGGAAATAAAACGTCGCGTAATTACCAAAAATATGGAACGCGGGCTGTATCCATTTACACGCCGCTATTTGGGCAACTGGAATCACCATTTTTCAACGATTGGTGTGAACGGTGCAAACGAAATGGTGCGCAACTTTACGGGCGACCGTGAAAACATTGCAACACCAATGGGCAAAAAATTGGTTTTGGATGTAATGGATTTCATTCGTGAAAACCTGGCCAATTTCCAGGAACAAACCGGCAACCTGTATAATCTGGAGGCCACCCCAGCCGAGGGTTGTTCATATCGATTTGCAAAAACCGATGTAAAAAATTTCCCAGACATTATCACGGCCGGCACACACGATGCGCCATATTACACCAATTCGACACAATTGCCAGTGAACTTTACCGATGATCCGTTTGTCGCGTTGGAACACCAAGAAGAATTACAGCGCAAATATACCGGCGGCACAATGTTGCACCTGTATATGGGCGAACCCGTGTCCAGTGGCGATGCCGCCCAGAAAATTGTGCGTACAATCTTTGAAAATTACAAGATTCCGTACATGACACTGACGCCGACATTCTCAATCTGTCCGAAACACGGATATTTGCCAGGTCGTCATGAATTCTGTCCGAAATGCGACGCCGAAATCGCCGCGAATCAAAACAGCGAACAACAATAAATCACAATAACGCATTGCAAAAAAACATCAAGGGAGGAAAATTATGCAAGCAGCAAATAATCAAAGAACACCATGTGAAATTTTCTCGCGCTCTATGGGTTTCATCAGACCGGTATCTAATTTCAACATTGGTAAATATTCTGAATTCTGCGAACGCAAAACCTTTACCGAGGCAAACAGCCTGACCACAGGCGCGCGTCATTGTGAATTATTGAAAAAGGCGGCATAAAAATGCGCGACATCCAGATAGGTGGTTTGGTTCCATTCACAACGATTGATTACCCGGGTAAACTGGCGGCGGTGTTGTTTTTGCGTGGTTGCCCGTTGCGTTGTGTGTATTGTTCCAATCCCCATCTGTTGAATGTCGGCGATGGCGAATACGACCCAGACAAGGTTATGGATTGGCTGCGTGACCGCGTCGGAAAATTAGAGGCCGTCGTTTTTTCCGGGGGCGAGGCATTAATGCAAGGCGACGACGCCATTGACTATATGCGTCGTGTGCGCGATTTAGGGTTCAAAATCGGCCTGCACACAAATGGATTTTATCCGGAAAATCTGCGACGCGCGGCGGACACAATTGATTGGATTGGCCTGGATTACAAAACAACACGCGATAAATATGGTCAATTATCCGGTCAAAATATTGCCCATGACCACATGATACACAGTTTGGACATCTGGCAAAACACTGGCAAGGATTTCGAGGTTCGCATCACTTGTGACCCGCGATTTGTTTCAAAACTTGATTTAATGGAAATTGCGCGCGACCTGCATGAACGCGGCGTGACGCACATCGCAATACAAAAATACATTCCCCATTTCGAGGATAACGAGCACGGCACCACCGCGGACGCCCGCAATCAGTTTTTTACCGATGATAACCTGCGCCGGGCTATTGACGAGATGTTTGCATCGGTTATTTGGCGTGAATAACGCCCTGCTCTGTTTTTAATAAAATTTCCTTGTTATGAATTCCACCGGCGTATCCGGTCATTTGACCGTTTGCCCCCACAACACGGTGGCACGGGATAATAATTGATATTGGGTTGTGTCCAATCGCCACCCCAACCGCACGCGGCGCATTACACCCAATGCGCGATGCAATTTCGCCGTATGTCCGTGTTTGCCCGTATGGAATTTCACACAGTGCGCGCCATACGCGCCGTTGAAATTCGGTACCGTGCGGCGCCACACAAAAATCAATTTTTGGGGCGAGGCCCGCAAAATATTCATCCAGCCACCGCGTGACGCGACGCAAAACATCATTATCGCCCACCGGAATGTCCGCCACATTGCCATGATATTTCTGGCCACCCATCCACAATCCCACCAGTGCATCATCGGTCGCCAGCAAAGTCAATTCACCAACCGGCGATTTATATTTTTGTGTGTATTGCATAGACTAGTCCAATTTTTCAATTGGTATGTTATTCTGTTTACAGAATTGTTCAAAGAATTTTATAAATACTTTGATTTTCATTGCATCGGCTAATTTTGGATTGCACGCAACGGTCATTATGTGTTCATATTCAAAATTGATATTTGGCACGCGCACCAATTTCGGTGCCCGTTGCACATGCCACGCCGGCAACAACGCAATTCCATCGCCATCGCGCACCAAACGGAATATCAGCCCGACAGAATCAGATGTAGTATTCAAATGCCGTGCGCGTTTCGCAATAAATGAACATTCGGGCATATTCAAATAATTTTGGTACATACATAAATCAAAATTTGCCAACAAATCGTCCATATTTTGCGGAACACCGTGCTGGTCAATATACTCTTGGCTGGCAAAAAAATGTGCTTTGATACGCAATTTGAACAGAAGTTTGCTGGGCATCTGACAATTAGATTTAGAATCAACAATTGCAACCTCTACATTCGACAGGTTCTGTTGTCGGTTGGTCAATAAATCCAGACGAATTTTCGGATACAACGCAAAAAATTTCGACAAATCACGCAACAGATAACTGCCGACCAGACCTTCGGCGACCATAATTGAAATAAATCCGGTCAATTCCTCGGACGAGTTATCCAAGGTCATTATTTTATCCAACGTGTTTGATATTGTTTCAATCATAGAATACAAATCTGGCGTTGCATTTGTTGGTAAACTGCCCGTCGGTGTGCGTTGCAACAGTGTGGAATTTAAACGCGTTTCCAAATCTGAAATCAATTTAGAAACATTGGAATGTTTTATACCGTTTTTGTTGGCGGCAATTTGAATCTGGCCGGTGTCAATAACCTCTTTCAATGCAAATAATTCTTTCAGCACCGTCAGTTTTGTTTTTATCGTAGACATGTCGTCCGTCCTTTTGGTTGCCGTCGCGAAAAGCGCGTAAATAAATAAATATTCTTATTATACACGATTTCAATATTAAAAAACAGCACAAAAGAACAATTTTTTATAAAAGACGCGGGAATCAGTTAAACCACACCCCTGGGCACCGTTACGCTTCTTTCTGTCTGGATTGAAAAAACTTGGTAAAATCGCTGACAGTGCTGTTCATGGCGCTCAAAATCTTTGCGATGCTGCCGGTTGATGGCCAACGTGGCTGGCCATATTTGGACCACCGCTTGCTTTTGTTGAAAATAGTAGGGTCCAAACCACTGCGACGCGCCAAACCGGAACAAGACAATTTGTGCTCGCTGGCAAAACAATCAATTGCGTACCAAACATCACTGTGTGTCATTTTTTCATCCTTTTGTTTTATTTATTTGTCTGTAATTACAATATAACTCTGAATGGGAAAATTTTGGCTATGCCCTTTTTATAAGCAACTGCGTATAAATTGGGGACCTTAATGATTGTGTTGTAAATACTGCATTTTTGATGCTGCGACATCAAAAACACCGACTTTTTTCTTAAAAAATAATTTTTTCATAGGACAAATTCCAACAAATAAAGTGAATAAAGTCCGCCAAAAAACATAGAAAAACCGATTCGTTTTGGTTTTATTTCACAACACCACAAAACGAATTGGTATTAATACAAGCAGAACAAGTATAATCTATTATCTGATGTTCTATCTTATTTGGCCTAGTAATGTTGACATTACAATCTGACCAAAATTCTCTCGTTGTTGCTCGGTCATTTTGGTAAGTTCAATTGGGGTTTCGGTATGTAATAATTCTTGTACAGATTTCTGGGGATATTTTTCCGCCAGTTCTTGTCTAATGGTCCTCAAATATTCTGGACATTGTACAAAATCTGTTATATGACCGTCAGTTAATGCAAACACCGGCATATAAGGTTTTTTACCAGAATTATCCAGCACAATGCCAACATTAACAGCCGACAAAACACGTGGTAACAAACGCAGCCCCGCATCATAACGACGCAAAATTGCGTCAATTGGAACATCATGGCCGCCATTTTTTACACGGTGCTGAACACGGGCAATGCTCAACTCGGGTCTTACTAAATACGTATGAAAACTGTACACACGATAGTTATATATTTCCTTGGCCCGTTTTATCATGTTAATGATAATCATACCAGAACCGGTTGTTTCCAGCATGATATTACGATTATTTTCAAATGCGTTATACATTTTCGCCAACGTATTTTTACCAGCGTGAACTTGTAAAATAGTTTCCATATTTTCCAACTCACGACGAATTGGGTCCACCTCTATTGCATATTGAACTTCAATTGTATTGATGCATTTTTTATACAGCGGATACCAACTTTGCTTGCCCATTTTCATATTGATGCGTTCATGCAAATTTTCCGAGCTTACCTTGTTCATCAAATCATGCCGCGTAGAAACATCGTTAACAATTGATTCTTTGCCTTCTGGTAAACGAACATATTGTATAAATTGGCGATACCAATAACTCACGTTTTCGGAATTTTTTTTGCTGATTCGTTCATGCAGATTACCGCCAACATTATTCATTATCACGGAAAAGTCTTTTACTAATTTTTTACGAATAACATTTTGCTTTTCGTGTATTTTGGTCTGCAAAGCATCAATCAACTCTTTATTTTCCGGTAATTGACTTAAACGTTCGAATTCAATATCACTATTGGCAAACAAAGTGTCCTTGAAAAATGGATTTTCACTCAAAACTCTGTCATGAAAGGTGGTCTTGCCCGCCCCATTTGGACCAGAAATGATGATAAGCCAAGGTTGTTTTTTGCTATCCATTTTATTTTTCCAATATTTTGCGCCCAGAATCCGACGACATATTCCGCACCGGGCACCGATTTTATACAAACCTAAGCATAATATAGACAATATAGCATATTTGTCAAGTTTTATATTAAAGACCGCCCAAATTGGTTATAGGTTGCTTCTCAAATCGTCTTTGATATAATACAAGACCAACGCTTTACCAACAGATGTCGGTTATAGGTTGCTTCTCAAATCGTCTTTGATATAATTGTTGGTTTTTGCTGGGGCGTTTATTCGTAGTTATAGGTTGCTTCTCAAATCGTCTTTGATATAATTGCCAAGTTGGCATTAGATTCGCGTTTGCAGTTATAGGTTGCTTCTCAAATCGTCTTTGATATAATTCAACTGTATAGAACAAACCAATAGCACCGGTTATAGGTTGCTTCTCAAATCGTCTTTGATATAATGGATGTTCCACAAATCAGAATACTGTGGAAGTTATAGGTTGCTTCTCAAATCGTCTTTGATATAATCTAAGTCCTTATCGTAATACCCCAGATGGCGTTATAGGTTGCTTCTCAAATCGTCTTTGATATAATCGACACATAAAAGCCCGCTGAAATTTGCGGGTTTTTATGTGTTTACGATACCAAAAAACATCAAATTTATGTTCTATTTTTAACGAATCGGTTCATTTTTTTATCAAAACATCAGTAATTGTTGCGAACCAATTTTTTCCGCCGTTGGCGCATCGCCAACCAAAAACAGCATATCTGCGAATTGCTTTTCTGTGACGGTTAAAACCCTGATCGAACCAGATGGCGGCGTCAAATGACGTAACCGTTGCAAATGTTTTTCCATTCCGGCCAGCCCCTTAACTATTCGGGAATAGACCGAAAATTGCATCATGTAATACCCGTCGTTCAACAGGTCGTTTCTGAAACGCGTGGCGTATTTCCGTTCACGCTTTGTACCAACGGGCAAATCAAAGAATACTATTATACGCATAAATTTTTCCTGACGATTGTATAACATCTTAGTTCTGGGTATTTACTATTTCTGGGGCTGATTTTATAGATGGCAATTTCAATGCATCCAACGATTTATTACAAAAGCATGTTGCCACGGATTCTGCATACAGCGGCATGGCGTTCAGTACCGAATGACGAACGCCGCCAAAGGCGCAACTGTGCAACAATACTGACACCAACCGTTGTTTGATATCTGGGGTTAAATGTGTGCGCCCATCAAAATCAAATGACAGTACGATAAAATCAACAAATGGCCGCCATGGTTCTATCATATCGTCAACCATGCAAAAATTATCCAATTTATTACAGTGATGAATCCCATAAAATGGCAACAATCCGGCACCAACCGCACTGCGTGCGACACATCCGCGCAATATTGCATACCCATAATTTAATGCGTGATTACGAATATCACCATCATCGCTGCGATTGAAATTTTCCCACAGGGCAGACCAATAAATACGAGCGGCAAGCCCCTCTATATTTTTGGAATCACCAGACGTGACATTTTCAGCTAAAATTTCTAAACGTTTATATGCGGGGTTGTCGCACAACTTTAAGATTGCCGATTGATTTCGGATTTTTTGTTTTACAATCTCTTGCCACATGCGTTTACGAAACGGCAATGACGAGGCAATTTGCGCATGCGCAATTTCTGTATATCTGGAATTATTATGAAAAGGAAAGAATGCCCCATTCGGCAGGTGCGACGCATCACAAGAAAACGCAACCACACCGTTTTCCGCCAATTCAGACATCAACGTAGATGTGATTTGAATCTGAGAATTTTCCAGTATAACGACCGCGATATCCTCCAACGGAATATCTTGGACACCACCGGTGTCACCAGTCCAGTGCAATTGTTTGTGTCGAACACAAATCCGACATGGATTTGTCAGGGTCAGAATACGCCAAGACATTTAATCGTCCTTTGTTTGTATCCTTTCCCACATTCCTGATATAGTGCACTATTTTCGTTTTACAACCGGTGTGCGCCGTTCTGGTAACTTTATCGGTTTTGGCGCGCCCAGTAATGACACAGCAAACTTTTCAATGTTTGTACATTTGCCGACAGATTTTTTCACAACCTGCACCCGACTGTTATCTTGGCGATACAGTATAAAGTTCGTGCCATGATCCATTTGAGTAATATACCCTTCATACGTGACATCTGCGGTGGTCAGGCGAACATAATCGTCCTTGTGCAACGAACAGATAAATTCACCATCTGGGATTTTGAAGGCATTATCATCTTTGCCCTTGGTATCGGTGACAAAAATCGGAACGCACACGTATTTGCCACGCGCATTGCGCCAGATATCAAATCGGAACATATTGCCACGAACGGCGCGACCATGTCGAATTTCCAGTGACCCCTTGTCGCGATTTTTATTCAAGCCACGTTTTGAACGATATGATTTCGGATCGGCGTAAATTGTTTCATCGTGTGCCGCGCCCGTGGCATTACAACGTGGTGGCCGCGATACAATAATGTCATCCAGGCGCGAGATAACAGCAGCACGAAAACCGTCCCATGGTTCTTGGATGGAAATTTTCAGCACCTTGTACCATGCCTGACCATATTTTTTAATCAGCGCATATTTATTTTCAAAACGCGCCGACAACGTTGACAAGTACTTTACCATACCCTGTGTTGCACATGCGATTACAATCGCATCTTGGGCATGATGCCGGTCTGATTCATCACGATTTTTGACCAAGCCCCACTGGTGACGCAGCCAGTCCGTCAGCGAGCCGGTACGCACCAACACGCGCTTTTTTATATCATCAGATTCGGGCCAATCAATACCATATTCCAAATATTCCGTGGCAAATCGCGCAATTATGGCATTATCAACGCCGTTACGTTCAATAAACCCGTTTTGTTCATCATTGTTTTGGGGTAAATCGGTATTCGTCAGTTTTTTGAATTTAGCAGGATTATGCATGGCACGCGCGCGCACCGTCATATCAAAAAATTGTTCAGATGTCAGAAACTCATACGGCGTCCTGCTGCTCTTGCGCTGATTACATTCGTGACAGACCAACACCTTGTTGCTCTGCGAATTATCAAGCGAACGGGAATATGGCAAAATATGGTCAATTTCATACGCATCCCAATCACCCGCAACCAATGTAGCGCCACAGTACGGGCACTTGCCGCCCTGCTCCATATACAACTTATACTTGAAATAGTTTTTGCCGTACTCTTTGCGGGCATCTTCGGTTGCCTGACGATTGCGTTCCTGTTCGCGGTTCATGCGCGCAATATCATCGGGCGAATTCTTTAATTCACGACCAATTTCCAAATGAATTTTGTCGGGCGCCCCAAACCGGCGAACCATCGCATTATAAACCTTGCGTAATTGGGCAAGAGTACGCCGCGCCACAGGTGATGTTATATGATTACCAAGCAACGCCCAATTTATCTGGTGCAGACACCCCGCGGGCACACCGTCGTTGCGGTTTATATATGACACATCTTGTGCCCTAAAATCCTGTCCCAGGCCACTTTTGACCGCTTCGTTATACTTTTTGCCATTCTCCATTTCAGGAATAATTTTTTGCAATGCAGAGATAGATAACTTTATAAATTCCGAACTGGTAATTTGTGCGATTGCGGCGGCGTGTTCTGGCAATATTTCAAACACCGCGCGTTCGATATTTCCGGGGGTTTTCTGGGTTGCGATGATATCAAATATCTTGTCCATTATGGCAATATCTGTTGTATATTTTGCCAGTTTGTGCCAACCCGTAAATGCATAGAATTTATGACCTTCAATTTTCTTGACGTCCGGTTCAATCCATACCTTGTTTTCTTTGTCGTATGTACGGGAATAGTTCAATGTTTTGAACTGTCTGTCGTCATCCCAATTCAGCAGTTTACGCACATCGGCATATTTTAATCCCGTTTTCTTTTTATATAACTCATCTATAACCGCCTTGGTTTCATCAACCGTAAAATCATTTTGGCGACACTTGGTCAATGCAACAAACATTTGCGCCGTTGGCGATTCCTTGGGCGCAACCGGTTCATTCGTGAAAGGACATTTTCCACGCATTTCCTCGATAGATTTCGCCAATGGCGATGCAGATTCATTAAATTTACGTTGACGAAATGCAACAGTCCACCATTTCTTAAACACGTCTGAAAAATCATTATCAAAGTCACACTGTGCGCTTAAAATCATTTCGGCCTCGCGCTTGATTTCCGACCGTGGAATGGAATTTGAATACGATGATTGCACTTCTGTTTTTTGCGTGCCGTCTTTTGCGATTTTGGCAACGCTTTTTCTGCCGTTGCGCATCTGGGCATGTTCGGTGGCGTACAGCATTTGGCACATTGTCTGATCTGGATTTTCACGTTGCAGTTTTGCGAAATTATCTTTGATTGCACCAATGGCCTTTAATTCCTCTTTGCTCTCTGCATCATCTGGCTTTTCTGATACCGCGCCGGTCGGCACCGGATATGTTATATCATCATATCCGCGATGCTTTGCCAAATGGTACAAGATGCGTCCCGTTTCACGCGGGGTCAGTTTTCGCGCAAAAGCGTCAACCGCACGCAGTTGCCAGATGTTTATATCCGTATCACGGTTCAGATAGAAATTATTTTGCCCATTGGATTTTGGTTCTGGAATGTCAATCAAGTTAAAATCACGCAAAATTTTACGAATGTCGCGCATACGCTGGGCACGATGTCTGATTCTGCGACGCGCACTACGTGCCATACGACGGTCGGCGGCGTTCTTTGCCTGGTCAAAACAGCGCACACCAGCCTCCAAAATTTCACCCACCGGACGATTGTCTGGTGCGGTCGCATCTGTGGTCGATGCCGTTGGATCTGACATTTTAACAGCGGCCCAACCGATACTGGCAATACCCAAATCGAATCCAAAAATCAAAGACATGTGCATTCCTCTTTGTTTTTACCATTGTATTATGAATATAGACCTAACAAGTCCAAATTACAACCCGCAACCACAAAAACAAAAAACTTGACCTTTTGGGTAATCTGACATAGTATGGGGACATAAGAAATCTTTATTGACGGACGATTTGAGAAGCAACCGTTTATATAATAAAGAATGTTTTCTGTGGGGTTATATACAATTGCGTATCCCTTGATTACCGCCCCATTTGGGGCGGTTTTATTATTCAAGCATCACACAACAGACAAAAAGCACTACAAATCCACCACCAGAAACAACCTGTGGCTGTATTTTAGAAAATTTAATTAAATATTTCAACCACTGCCAGGCCGAAAAAGGCCAAAGTATAGAAAGTCATGTTTAATTGCCGATTTTTGAAAAATACCACTATACCGCGGGTGAGTTGCATCAAAAAAGCCCCGGTTTATCGGGGCCCTGCGGGCGATATGTTTATATTACAAAAACATATCAGATTCCTGGCGGCGTGGCAAGATTCTACGGCGAACGCCATACAACAAAATACAGGGATTATCAGGGAATTTTTGTAATTCCCGCCCACGCGCGCCGCCAATTATTCAACCATAAACTGTATCACATCGCCAAAATCTGGCATTTTCGCAAAATACGATAATATAAATAACGGGGAATTATTTTCGCAAAACAGGGATTTTATATCGCACTATCAGGCAATATCACAACAAGAAATAAGTGACTCAAAAATACAAAAACCAACAGAGAATTATATTACAAATTTGGATTTAATTTGTACTTACGTCCCTTGGTGCGACCGGTTGCAATCAGTACATTATCTGCCACCAATGCCGCCAATAATTTCTTGGTCATTTCTGGTGATTTACCGGTCAACAACTGGGCACGATAGTTGTCTATTTCGCCATTAGTTTGTATAAATCCGATAATATTGGTCAGGAAATCCCGTTGAGTTTTGGTCAATAATTCGGTAATTTTTTCGGGAATTATTTCGGTAATATTTGATAATTCATTTATAGCACGCAAGATAGCAGACAGTATAAATTCTATGAATTCTGTTGAATCTGCGGTCTTTTCTGCGCGTCCCAAAACAGCATAATATTCCGCCTGGTTTTCATATACTATGGTTTCAACCGGAATCCATGCAAACACAGGTTGCCATGTGGACAGTACCAATGTCTGCCACAAACGTCCCATACGACCATTGCCATCTGCAAATGGGTGGATAAACTCAATTTCAAAATGCATAACTGCAGATTTAATCAACGGATGTTCTTTGGTTGATTTTGCCCATTTGAATAAATCGGTCATTAACGATAACAGATATTCTGGTTTTGCACCGATATGTACCACCTTTTTACCAGAAAATACGCCAACATTACCACTGCGGAACTTGCCGGCTTCATCAACCAACTCTGCTGTCATCATTTTATGTGCGTGCAAAAAGTCAGAAACTTTATATGGATTTAATGTCAAAGCGTGTTCATATGCATCATAAGCATTACGAACTTCCTTGATTTCACGCGGATTACCAACAATACGACGACCATTGATAACATCTGTAATTTGTTCCAACGATAATGAATTTCCTTCAATGGCTGTGGAAGATTGAATAGAACGTAGACGATTTACCTTGCGCAAATGCAGATTGCGTTCATATTCCCTTTTACCCCGAATTTGCCCAATTTTTTCGGCTATTTCCGCAACAAGATTGGTAATGTTTGTTGTAATAGTAAATTTCGGAGCATTTGTAGTCATATAAAACTCTTTTAATTCGGTAATATTATACAAACCAAATACCGAATTATCAAGTTAAAACGATTGATGACCATATATAGGGATACCCAAGTCAAAAAAAAAACAAAAAACAACAAAATTGTTAAACACACTTTACAAAAGTGTTGCTTTTAACAGTTTTGTAAAATGAGATACAAACATAACATTGCGGAGAAAAGGCAGTCTAATCTCCGCAAAATTTGCGGAGATTAGTTTGAATTTACGCTCCAGCAAAGTCACACAATTTTTGCACGCGCACCAAGATACAAAAGCCAATGATTCAACCACAGATTGTATTACGCCCACAAAATTCACCACTTTCAACAAAATATGATAGTTGTATGCGCGCTCCAAAAGGCATTATGTCAACCGATATCGGCGCCCTTTATTTTTACCGTCTGCGACCAGAATGCCAGCCGCGACCAGTTCTGCAAACAGTTGACGTACACGCTGTGGCGATTTACCGGTCAATTCTACAGCTGTGGCGGCGGCAATATCCCCGTCTTTGCGCAATTTTGGCATAATTGTGTTCAAAAACGCGCGTGTTGGATTATCCAACTTATCGCTAATTATATCGCTACTTTTTGTGTTTTCATTAGCGATATTTATATGAGTATCACTGGCACTCAATGTATTATGTTCATCCAGCAACAAGTTACCAAAGAACCGATATAATATGCTTAACCATACACAAAAATCGGGATTTCTCAGACAAATCAGTCAAAAATACCACTCACAGGGCCACAACATTGTAATACATGATATTTTGCCAATTTATATTCATTGTATATTGCTTCCTAATATTTAACCTCTACAATTAAATCGTTACCAACAAACCCAAATAACGCAACAAAATTTTTAATATTGCTTGCCATATCAATATTTATTTGACCCCAGACATACAAACGTATAAACTGACCGATGTGAAGCGAATATCTGTATATTTTGTAATATGTGTACTTTCCATAGCACCGGCCCAGGCAAACTGTGTCTCAACAAGTGACACCCCCGAATATATTGCAGATTTTGATGGAACCTGGAAACTAAATAACACAGATGATTTTTCCGGCGGCGAATTAAAAATATACAATTGCACGAACGGCGGTTGTAATTTTGAAATTCAATCATGGCGCCACCAACATACTTGCAATACCAACGGCCAAATAGAATTAATATCCCCAACCACCGGTGTGTATAGTTCAGAAATGTATATGTATGATAAAACCAGCGATTTAGAATATGCCGTTCCCGTTGGAATTAACTTTAAATTACTGTCCGATGGCGACTTGCGCTTGAAATACACAAATTCAGATTCACAGAGTGCATTTTGTGGTATGTCCGCAACGTTAGAGGGGATATGGACGAAACAAAAAGATTAGTATGCCCGTGTGCGTTTTGTCCAACCATTTTGGGCACTTGGCCAGTTTTTCATTCTTTGCAATGATTGAATTCTGTTTTCTATCAACTTTGTCATAAAACTATCTACCCTGTTTCCTGGAATTGAATTTATTGCTTTTACAGTCTGTTCGCCTAAATAACCTGTTATTGGCAACTTTGCGTCAATTTGTTCGTTTAGAGTTTGCTGTAACATCTTTGTAGGAGCTATCGGCCCACTCATTACCCGCATATCAAACACTGCATTTCGAATACGTGCATTTTCTATTTGGGGTATTTTAGTTTTATCCCAGTACATATCCTTATAAATTTCTTTAGCTTGTGATGGTTTTAAATCCTTTACATCCGCAGGGAAAGCTTTGTCTGGATGTCTTTGAGCATATTGGTTTAAGGTACTTTGCTTTATTCCAAGATTAGTCGGCTCGTCATGAACTTGATTCTTGCCATCGGTATAGCCCCCTTCCGGTTCTTTTAAGTTATTATACGCTTCTTCAAATCTTTTATCTTGTAGCATATCCTTTGCAACCTTTTCCTTTGTTTTTGGTGTGTATGGCTTAACACTAACTGTACGACCATCAGGGGTGATTCCTTCCTCAGTAATACTGCAGCGACAGTTTGGATGAACCGGTATTTCCGGGATGTCATCTTCACTGTCATATATTTCGCCGTCGTGCGCGGCGCATTCGTCACAGGTGTTGTCGCCATTTTCACTGTGCCAACGCCACATAACACGTGTTTCGTCATTTGATGCATCATCATCCTCTGGCAGATTCAGGGTATAAACCTCTAACTGTTTCTTTTCAATATGCCCATCTGGCATCAGAACTTTGACATCTATGGATTCTTCTAATTCTACATAGTCTCCAACGTCTATTTCTTGCCCAGCTTCTTCATATTCTGCTTCGGCCTCGGCTATCGCTTCCTCCAATGCGGCATCTAATTTCGCTTGCGCGACATTAAACTGTTTTAACGTCATATCGTGTTCCGGCACAGTCATCCGCCCCGTGGCATCCTGGCCCAACGCGCCCGGATATAACATTTTCAGATACTTTTCCGCCATAGCATAGGTATCGCTATTTTTATCCATGTATGCGGCTGACTGCATCAATTCACGTAAAAATTTTGGCATTTGCATTTTGATTCCTTTTTATTGCAATAAAAAAATCCCCACAGATGCAGGGAAGTAAAAAAGGCGACATGTGTCGCCTTTTTTCTTGTGTGAAATTATACCATAAATCGGCACAAAAATCAACCAAACACGACTTGCATGCCCCCCACCTTAACTCATCAACTTTCAAATCGCCTATATAGAGGGGAAGAGTATCGTTTTTCAAGGCTGTGCCACGAGTAAACTTTCATTTTCCCTTATATATAGAGGTCCCTAAAAAATTTTAGGACCGATAAAAAAACTTATAAGGAGTGTTTTATGAACAACTTGAACATACAAAACATAGAAGTCGCCCGGATACGGGAGTATAAAAACAACCCAAAGTTGCATAACCGGGCGCAAATCACCAAGATACGCGAATCTATTCGCGAATTTGGGTTTATCAACCCGGTGCTGTTGGACGAAAACCTGGAAATCATCGCCGGCCACGGTCGTGTGGCGGCGGCCCGCGACATGGGTATGCACGATGTTCCGGCAATTATCCTGTCGCATTTGACCGATGCACAAAAGCGTGCATACCGCATTGCCGACAACAAGCTGACCGAGCTTGGCAAATGGAGCATAGAGCTGTTAAACCTGGAATTTACTGAATTGTCAAAACTGGACCTGAATTTTGATCTGGGTATAACCGGATTTGAAACCAGTGAAATAGACCTGATTCTGGACGGCGACGGTGTGTCCGACCCCAAGAACGACATTATTCCACCGTTAAATGACGCAGACCACCGTTGCCAGCGTGGTGATATATGGCGTTTGGGACGACACACAATTGTCTGTGGTGATGCACTGAAACCAGATTCATATGCCGCGATTATGGGCGGCGACAAAGCCCAAATGGTGCTGACCGATGCGCCATATAATGTGCGGGTCAAGAACATCGGATCCATGGGCAGAATCAAGCATGACGAGTTTGCCATGGCATCAGGCGAAATGACCAGTGATGAATTCACAGAGTTCCTTGGCACTTTTATGCGCCATGCAAAAGACTATTCCGCCGATGGGGCGCTGCATTATTTCTTTATGGACTGGAAACACGTGCGTGAAATCAGCACCGCCGCCGCATCCGTATACGATGAATTCAAAAACATCTGTGTATGGAACAAGACCAATGGTGGCATGGGCAGCCTGTATCGCAGCAAACACGAACTGTGTTTTATCTATAAATCTGGACACGCGCCACATATCAACAACATTGAACTGGGGGCGCATGGGCGATACCGCACGAACGTCTGGGACTATGCAGGCGCAAACGCATTTGGTGGCGCAAAAGACGACCTGAAACTGCACCCAACTGTAAAACCAGTGGCAATGTTGCGTGATGCGATATTGGATGTCACGCGACGGGGCGATATTGTTCTGGACTGTTTCCTGGGCTCTGGCTCAACACTGATTGCATGTGAACTGACCGGGCGCGTCTGTCGCGGAATAGAGATAGAAGAAAAATACTGTGATATAACCATAAAGCGCTTTGAAATACTGACCGGTCAAAAGGCCGAAAAGATAGGAGAAATCAAATGACAGGATACAAAATTCCACCAACCCACAGTCAATTCAAGCCCGGCCAATCAGGCAACCCCAAGGGGCGGCCCCGCGGTTGCCGCAATACCTATTCGGTGTTGGACGATTTGCTGAATCAAAAAATACCGGTCACCCAAGATGGCAAGCAAACAAAAATTGATAAAAAGACCGCCATTCTATTACAGACCGTCAATCACTCTGTCAGGGGCGACCAGCGTGCGATTCAAACCCTGTTGCCACACATGCTGGCCATAGATGAAAACAAAGAACGCCTGGCCGCCGTGCGCGAAAGTCTGTCAACAAACGACCAGGAAATACTAAAAAACCTGAAGTCCCGACTGATGTCCGAACAAACCAAGGAGATAATTGATGTCTGAACGCAAAGAAATGGATGTCCTGTTGCGTAACGATTTTTACAGTTATGTTCAACGGGTGTTTTACGAGCTTGGGAACGAGAAATTCATTCCCAACTGGCACCTGGAAGTGTTGTGTGACGCACTGGAACGGGTGCGCCGTGGCGAAATAAAACGCTTGATTATCAACGTGCCACCACGCAGTCTGAAATCCATCGTGGTCAATGTGGCATATTCAACATGGCTGCTGGGGCACAATCCGCGTGAACGCATTGTCAGTGCGTCATATTCGGTCGATTTGGCTGAAAAATTTGCACGCGACAGCAAAATCGTTATGGAATCAGATTGGTATCGGCGAATATTCCCGCGCACCGTGATTTCTAAAAATCGTTCCACGCCCAGCGACTTTAACACCACCGCACGTGGCGGACGATACACAACATCTGTTGACGGCACAATGACCGGACGTGGTGGTAACGTCATCATAATTGACGACCCGATAAAGCCATCCGATGCGACCAGCGAAACTGCCCTGACCAAGGTCAACGAGTGGTATAAAAACACTCTGCTCAGCAGACTAGACAACCCACAAAATGGCACAATCATATTGATTATGCAACGCGTGCACGAAGATGACCTGACGGGATACCTGCTAGAAAACTCAACCGCTTGGACATATATAAAAATCCCAGAGATTGCAACCACGGACGAACAATGGCACCTAGGTTCCAGAATATTTCACCGCGCGATCGGGCGCCCACTGAACCCAAAACGCATGTCGTTGGAAGTGGCCGAATCTAAACGTCAAGAATTGGGTTCGTATGTTTGGTCGGCACAATACCAACAAGAACCATGCCCACTGGATGGTGGCATAGTCAAGGAATCATGGCTGCATTATTATTCCAACCCGACATTTGATATAAGTACAGTGGCGCGCGTATTTATCAGTTGGGATACCGCCAACAAGACCGGCGCAACGAACGCATATTCTGCGGCGGTGGCCGTGTTAATGACATACGACCGGCGTTTTTATCTGGTTGATGTTTACCGCAACCGATGGGATATGCCCGGTCTGGTCAAAGATGCTATAACCATCTATGACATGTTGAAATACGAGTTCGGCGCCGGGGCAAAGGTGGAGATGCTGATAGAAGATGCCGCCAGCGGTACGCAACTGATTCAATACCTGCAATCACAACGCGACCGATGTGGCCGGGCGTTCCACATAATACCGATAAAACCCAATGGGGACAAGGTTTCGCGTCTGACCGGCTGCAGTGCACTGATAGAAAACGGCACGTTGCAATTTCCGCAGGATGAAAAGCCCTGGTGGAACGATTTCAAGAAAGAACTGCTGGGCTTTCCCGGCACGAAATACAAAGACCAGGTTGACGCCCTGACCCAGTGCATAAATTATGCTATGCAATCTTGACACCCAAGGCCGTAATATTACGGCCTTGGCTTTCTGTTGTATCATTATTTCTTTTTGCGTGATTTTGGTACATGTTCGTTAAGGCTGGCCATGCGCAAACCATGAATTAGATTTTTGCCCGAATATTCCATTGCGGCACGTTTAACGTCATCTGCCACTTCTATAAATTTGTTGACATCAAACGGTGTAAAATATCTGCCCCATAAATCAATCGCAATACAATCTAAATCTGTGTGGTGTTTTTTGATCCATTCATATACATGGCTAAATTCAATATACAAGTGTGTACATCCAACAGCACCGAACGATTTTCCAATGGGCAATACAGGACTCTGACTGATTTCCCGCACGGATGTAAATACTGCCAGGAAACGCTGGTGTATTTCGCTCACCTCTTTGACATCCGGCAATAAATCCACCACACCGATATCTGCATATTCTATACGTGCATCCAATTCACCACGTTTGGCATGTATAATTGCCATACTATTTGGTCGCCCACGTGACGGCAAAAACTTTACTGGAATAAGAACCTTAGAACGCATTAAAACAGCAAAGAAATATACCAAACTTTCTTTATCATCAAAAACACGCCACTCTGCCAGTGCACCACCTGCACCACCGGTCAGGTAATCTGTATCACCAATTCTGTGAATTATTGAATACGGAAAATCTAGCCCAACATCATGATAGCGACCTTGATCACAACACCATACTGGCAAAGATTTATTCTTCTGTGGCACAGTCACACCTAGTTACCGTTTTGTCTCAGTTGTTCCAAAAAATTTCTAAGTTCTTTTAATTTTGGTGCTGGTCCCTGGCAATTTCTGCTTTTATAAAACTTTGGATAATTTCGCAACAATTCTTTGACGCGTTCCAGCCCCATCCAATTACCATAATAATAGCCAAATATCGGAATATTTTTACTAACGCACTTTTCCAGTATTTTTATGTTTTCATTTAATGCTGATTTTGCATAATTATTCCACCGGTTATATTTTGGAATATCTGCAGAACTTTCCGTATGGTATGGATAAAATTCCAACGCTAATATTTTCGTATCGGAAATGCCAAACGCATCTGTAATTGTTAAAACTCCGTCCCACCACTCTTCATATTGTCGGACAATTGAAAACTTGTTACCTGCATCCATATAACATCCATCCAATGACATAGTATAATCAGACAGACGTTTATAGTGTTTTGGGCTTTTACCGGGATTGCACAACAACATAACCAATTTGGGCGACTTTTCGTTACCAATACGTTTAACCGGAAAACGGTATTTATTTTCAGCCATAAACACAACTCCTGCTATAACTTAAAGACCGCCAAACAGGAATTTGACGGCCGGGGAGTTAGTAAATCAGATTGTGAGTGATTCCGTTGATCTTCATATATACATCAACAGCTCCCCGACCATAAGTCAGGGACATAACGGTGCAAAACACACCGAAACATTAAATTAACGATGCATTCGCACCGCACAATCTAGGCCTACTACAGCCCCGAACCCAATTCCCATTGGATTCACTATCAGTTTTGCATAAAGAACAACTAAAATCAACTGATTAATATCGCATTCTTTTACTTGACTTGGGCATATTTGCAGGCAGTAATTGTGCAACACTATAAAGGAGACAATATGCCATATAAAAATCCACCAAAGCAAATGCGGTTTGGAACCGGGGTATCGGGCAATCCGTTGGGACGGCCGGCAAACAACATTCCAAGGATTCTATGAATAAAGTCCCTATAATCTTGGTGATTGATTAATTGTTATGAACTACTACGTCCAAGTGTTCTGCTTGCGATATAGGTTCATACCGGGATAGATTTTCATCAAAAAATTTTTCATCCACTGACAACTCTTCTGCGCTTTTGCTGCGTGCTAACGTACGTCTTTTTGCCGTTTCAATATTGCAATTAACCTGGTGCCATAAGGCTTTAGCCCCCAACTTTTGAATTCTTTGCATAACATACTTTCTGTCTTCTGCCGACCATGATCCCGCATCATATATGACATCTTGTCCATTTTTTACTGCCAAAGCAATCTGTTCCCAGATATACTCATCAACCTTATTTGCCTTTTTCATGAAGTCATCACCAACATCTGTACCAAACAATTCAATCATCACGTCATCTGGTGTAAATCTACGTGCTCCTGTTTCTTGTTCTATTTGTTTTGCAACAGTGGTTTTACCGAAACCAATATACCCACACATCAGATGAATTGTAGACATTGCGCTCTCCTTTATACGAACTATTTTATTGACCGTTCAATTGCGACCAATAATGGCAATTCTATCGCCCGGTAAGATCTGGGCAGAAAAACCGTCAAAACAAACCTTGTGCGGGAACTCAAGAGACAAATTAACAATACTAATAGGTCTGTGTGCCATAAAAACACCCCCATAACTTATATATGAACACAAACTAGCATAAAAGTTAAAAAAATCAATACATTATTATACAAAAGATACATCACTGACTCAACCCGCCAGTATTTGCAAGTGGAGCGGCATTCCATGACCTGAAATGACTTGACTTCCCAGCCTTTGTAAGCATTCATTGCACGGACAAAGGAGCGATGTAATACCATATAAAAATCCACCAAAGCAAATGCGGTTTAGGCCCGGGGTGTCGGGCAATCCGCTGGGACGGCCGGCAAGTATTTCAGATGCCGATATTATCCATATATTGCGCACGTTACAGATGATTTTGCAACGTGCCGGCGCGCAACTGCGGACCGAGGCAATAAAAAGGACCAAGAAATGAAATCTGCATCGGCGCACCTGCCCAGCACAAGGGCCGAATTAGAAAAGTTAGCTTCAGACGCAAAAAGTGCATTGTGGGCGCGATACAGTGCCGCGCCATACAAACGCCAAATTCGCGCATTGTGGTATTATATTCAATGCGAACGATACAATGTCAGCATAGCGAAAAAGCACATTACAATGTTTCGCAAATACATGGATAATCCCGATGCGTGTTTGACACGAGTATATAAAAACAAATATCACCTGACGCCGGGCGCAAAGATAATCAAAACATTTCGTGGCGTGGAATTCGTGGTCACGGTTGGCGACCGCAACGAATTCGTATATAACGGCAAGTCGTTCAAGAGTCTGTCCGCGGTTGCCAAAGAGATATGTGGCGCAAAAGTATCAGGTTATGATTTCTTTGGCCTGAACAACAAAAGGTTCAACAATGTCCAAAATTAAATGTGCGATTTATGTGCGCAAATCCACCGAACACGGGCTGGACCAGGAATTCAATTCCCTGGACAATCAGGAATTATCTTGCAAGGCATACATCGCATCCCAGGCATTTAATGATTGGGAATATTACAAAACATACGCCGATGGCGGTATTTCGGGCGGCACAATGGAACGACCGGCGTTAAAACAAATGCTGGACGATATGGCGCATGGCCTGGTCAACACTGTCGTTGTGTACAAGGTTGACAGACTCTCGCGTTCCATATTGGACTTTCATAATATGATGAAATACTTTGAAAAATATGGCGTAAATTTCGTGTCCATCACCCAGTCATTTGACACCAGCACATCAATGGGAAAACTGACGCTGAATATGCTGCTGTCATTTGCACAGTTTGAACGCGAAGTATCATCGGAACGCGTGCGCGACAAGTTGCGTGCCAGCAAGGCCAAGGGTCTGTGGATTGGTGGCTTCCCGCCCCTGGGGTATGATATTACAAATAAAAAATTGGTTGTAAATGAAACAGAGGCCGCCCAAGTCCGCACAATATTTGAACTGTATCTGCAAATGAAATCGGTGGATGGTTTGGCGCGACACCTGCCGACAATTGGAATTATGGCCAAGCGATGGACAACGCGCAAGGGACGCGTTTGGGTGGTCGGCCACTTAAAATAATGTCATTGCACCGGATACTGCACAGTAAAACATATCTGGGGTATGTGGAATGCAAGGTTACCGGAACCACCGCCCGGGGCGAGCACGCCCCCATTATTACCCAAGAATTATTTGATGCGGCGCAAAGGGAACTGGCAAACAACACACATTGCAAATCGGGGCGAACAGCGGGTTCGCCCAATTTATTATCCGGACGACTGTATAATTCAGACGGCACAAAATTTATAAACCAAAGCACCGTGCGCCCACACCGACCGACACTTTACTATTACGCGGTGACGGGAACATACCTGGCCGCGGACGATGTGGATAAGCTGGCCACCGATACGATATGTGAATTTATGAATGCCAATTTAGAATCTGTGCCCGCCACATTTGCCCAGACAATCAAACAAATTAATTACAATGCGTTGGAATATATGGCGCGTCGTAAACTGATTCAGACGCTGATTACCCGCGCGATTTACGCGCCAGGTCAAATAACATTTTTTATAAACGCGGCCCCAGATGCATTGCGACCATTTATTCGCGCGGACTATATAAACACACAATCCAATAAAACAGATTTTATCCAGAATAATGGCGAGATAATTTTAACCCGCAAAATAGTTATAAACCGCCACGGCGACACCAATAAATATTCATTACCACACAAAAGCCTGATGACCAAAACCGATAATAACAACCTGATTGTGCGGGCATTTACGACCGCATGGAAATATCGCATCATATATGAACAGTCGGGCGATTTGGGCCAGGTTGTGAAATCCGAACACACATCGTGGCGCAGTCTGTATCGCTATCTGAATCTGGCCTATATGCACCCAGAAAAAGTGAACAATATTCTGTCTGGCAAAGAGTCATATAGTATGGACGAACTGTTTGCAATTGCACCGAAAAATCAGATTTAACCCCAAAACCACTGCCAGGCCGAAAAAGGCCAAAGTATAGAAAGTCATGTTTAATTGCCGATTTTTGAAAAATACCACTATACCGCGGGTGAGTTGCATAAAAAAGCCCCGGTTTGTCGGGGCCTTGCGAGCGATATGTTTATATTACAAAAACATATCAGATTCCTGGCGGTGTGGTAAGATTCTACGGTGAATGCCATACAACAAAATACAGGGATTATCAGGGAATTTTTGTAATTTCCGCCCCCAGCGCGCCGCCAATTATTCAACCATAGGCTGTATTAGTCCGCCGAAATCCGCTATTTTATACAAAGCACAGCAATATAAACAACAGGAAGCTATAATGGCACGTGGCGACACGCTCGGCCAGTCCTGTTAGTAGTAAGTTTCAAATTTTTTTCAAATGGGTTGAATTGGAATCGAAGACAGATTGCCAGTCAATAAAACTTGATTTTATGAATTTATACGGTACTATGCCAGCATGCAGGGAGTAACAAATGGCGGAATTTAAAGTTGCATTAAAAGCGATTGTATGTAAAGACGATAAAATCCTGGTTTTAAAGCGCAGTTGCGAAGAAGATGTTTATGCCGAGTTATGGGATATTCCTGGCGGAAAAATTGAATACGGCGAAAAAACAACTGATGGCATCAAACGAGAGGTTTTTGAGGAAACGGGGCTTGATGTAGAAATTGAATTCAGACCATGGTCGTTATGGTCATTTATGACACCAGCAAAAGAAAGACAGACTGTTGGTATCACTTTGTTGGCGAAATATCTGGGGGGAGAGGTAAAACTTTCAAATGAACACACAGAATATAAATGGATATCTCCCACAGAATTTGCAGATATGTCCGCTGACCCCAGTTTAAAGGCCGAAATTGCAAAATACGCAGAACAAAAATAATTTCATTATTTTGGTAACCCCAGCACCCGTAAGTCACAGAACTGCAGAAGAAAATCTGGGTCTGGGGTATTTGTCAGCTATTTTACAAAAAAATGGATTTGAGGTAAAAATATTAGATGCTTGGCTAAATGGGTGGACGCCAGATGAATTGGCAGACAATATTTTGCAACCGAACATTCGTTTAGAGAAGACACGCCAGCCGAAACAACATGGACAATATTAGTAACCACATTGCATTCTTTGATTAATATGGCAGTCGTATTAGACAAACACGGCAACAATTTATTAGGCGTTCCGGCAAAATCAACCGAAGGTTTAATACCATCATCACAGCAAGGGTAACTTCAGACAGTACATGTTTTTAGGGCGCAACAAGATTTTTGCTCACGCCCCATTTAGGCCCCACGAATAAAAAGAAAACCGCTGGTCGGACAGCGGTTTTATATTAAAAATTTAAGTAATTTCAATAAGTTATTAGTGGCGGATGGGGAGGGATTCGAACCCCCGGAAGAGTTGCCCCTTCAGCGGTTTTCAAGACCGTCGCATTCGACCGC
>CAKQGH010000002.1 GCA_934232895.1 uncultured Alphaproteobacteria bacterium | reverse complement strand
GTTAGTAGCTCAGTTGGTTAGAGCGGAGCGCTCATAACGCTTTGGTCGTGGGTTCGAGTCCTACCTAACCCACCACACATTTCGCGCCATTGGCGCGTTTTTTTATGCCCCCATAAAAAGAGAGCAATGATTGTGCTCACATTTGCTCGCGACACCATGTACCTGGATTCCGGGGTCAAGCCCCGGAATGACACATAAAATAAATACCGCAACATAAACTTGGACAATGTTTGTAAGATAAAAAGGATACCCAGAACATGTCATCCCGGTGCTTGACACCGGGATCCAGGTCATAAAAATGTAGCGAGCAACGCGAGCCCCAAATTGTCATTCCTGCGTAGGCAGGAATAGGGACTATACAGTGCGAGTGGCAACGAGCCAAACACAGAATATTGCGGAATGCGGTAATATTAGCATCAACCCATTTTTATTTAACATTGTGCAACAACGAATGAGAGTAATTTCCAAGACCCTATTCCTGCCTACGCAGGAATGACAATTCTTTTTATTCTGCGCACCGCATTCCGGTCGCGGGGCGAATTCCCCTTCGCTGGCGAAGGGGTGGCACGAAGTGCCGGGGTAGTGGTAAAAATATGGCCCTGCGGGGCAATGGACCCCGACCTGGTACCACCCACGGAATTTATCAATTCCGCGGGGCCCGGGTGTCGAGGTGACGATTTTTTTTGTACTGTACCCTGCAATACTGTTGCTGAACCCGGGTCGGGGTGACGACTATAAAATCATAAATCACCTGCACCCGAACAATGTTCGTAAAATTTGGTAATCAACCACAAAAATCCCGTCATACCGGCGCAGGAGGGTCACCATTGCCCCGCAGGGACAAAAAGACCACCTCCCCCTTCGGGTACTCCTCCACAGGAGGAGAACTTAGTCTGCGACGGTAAAAACAGAGTTCCACTCTGGAAAGCCTAGGTGGCGCAATGCGTCGGGGTGGCGGTATAGCGAGGCCAGAAAGTGGATTTAACTGTATCCCCATTGCGGGGTAATTCAATAAATTTTTTCCATCGGTTATTTTTTCGCTTTACACGCCACGGGCAAATTTTCTACCATCATCATTGAAAGAGAGGAACATTATGGTTAAAAGACACGGTTTTCTGGGATTTTTCGCACATTTATTTGTCGCGGTGTTTTGCGCGTTTTTGTGCATTGACGGCGCACACGCGGCGGGCGGTGAGAATCTCCAAACGATAAAGGAGTGGTACACCGAACTGGCCGAGAATGGCCTGCATGAATCACCGGATGACGCGACATACTATTTCGGGCTCGATGGGGAACAAATAAAGTGCCCATACGATAACTATTGCGGCGTATCTTCCATACCAACCGCCGGTGGCACAATCAAGGACCTTTATGACCAGGCCGGCGAGAAAGTGGTTTTCAAAACATATAAAACCCAGAGCATAGGCGAGGAGGAATTAAAAGCCAACCTGGGCGAAATGTACGCCAATGTCGAAAATGGCGAAACGATTGTGACCGATATTTTGAATTACACATTTAATGGCGTTGGCCGTTTCAAGTGTCCGGCTGGTACCCGAACCATAGATCAATGGACGGATGGCACCCCCAACGGATGTCAATGCTATTATGGAAATTGCACCGGTGATGCGCCATCACTGGACGAAAATTCTATAAACAATTGGTCCGCAACGATGGGCAATGAACTGGAACTGAGCCGTAATGGTTGGTTGGGCGACAATGATTCCTCTGGCGCGTATTCCGGCGTGGCATTTAACCCCGGTATATTTGTAAACAACAAAGAAATTGAAACATACAGTTGGACCGATTGGAATGATAAACTGAACACACTCCTGTCCAGTGGCGCAATTGGTGGCCACATATATCTGGCGGCATTGGCGCCCAGCGCCGGCGACCAGTTGTTGACGGGGGAACGCTTTAATCAGATTAAAACCTGCAAAGCATCATCGGACAACGGCGTATATGGTGGCGTGGGCAGCAGTTGTTTGCGCCTGTATGCATTTGCACCAAATGGTTTGCCGTATGTCTATGATTTGGAATCCGCCAAGAATGGCGAATTGGTACGCAAAGATATTTATCGCACATCCACCGGTGACGGCAGTGTTTATGATGTTGAAGACCCGGACGATCTGGCCATTGGGTGTTCAATGTATTTTCCAAGCAGTGGTGGCGAACCCCAACCAAGTTGCTATTACCTGGGCTATGACGACGACGGCGTTGCAATTCCGTTATCCAGATATAACACCGACCACATTGTTGACGTGTTGACGGTGTTGTACACCGAAAACACGGATCAAAACCTGGCCGGTTGGACCACCATGGCCGATGCTTTTGATGGCGCTTGGCCATTGACATTGGCATTCAATGGCGACGACGAAGGCCCGGACTCGTTCAGTGGCGGCAGCGAATACAACGGCGAAGATTCCGGTGGTGAAACCGGTGGTGGCACAACCACAACATATACTTGCAGTGCCGGTACATATCTGCCGAAGAATTCTACATCATGTTCGCAATGTCTGGCTGGTTATTATTGCACGGGCGGAACATGGACAGGAAACAGCAGTTATGCCCGCGGTCTGACCGATTGTGGTGCGGGATACAAAAGTGACGCCGGCGCAACCAGCGCATCTGCGTGCACATTGATAAACTATGCCATACATTATGAATTGGATGGTGGCACGAACGCGGTGGCCAATCCGGCGCAATATAATGTAAAAACATCAACCATTACTTTGGCCAACCCAACCAAAAACGGCTATACATTCGATGGATGGTATTCTGATTCCGCATACACAACCAAAGTCACCCAAATCGCCAGCGGTTCGGTCGGCGTTAAATATTTGTATGCGAAATGGAACGCCAACAGTGTCACCTGTGCTGCCGGGAAATATTTACCCGCCAACAGCACAACATGCACCACATGTGACGAGGATTATTATTGTCCAGGGGGCACATTCAATCAATCTACATCCATCCAAGGACGCACCGCATGTCCAGAACCAACATTTGAAAATCTGGCCTCAACCAGTGACTTTGATACCAACCTGGTGGACGTAAGTCAGGCGACTGGTCTGACACGGCCAACCGCCACAAAATTGTCCGAATGCTCGGCATACGGCACATACGAGGGCGGCCAAGGCGTCATGTATGCGTTATACAAATGGGATGCCGCAACCAACAAATATGCATTTGGACCGTATGACCACCAATGGTTCCATATATATCCGGGTTCCGTATTTCAAATTCCGGCCAAGTGTGGACCGTATGCGTTTTATGACGAGGCATGGCCATGTCCCGCGGGCTATTACTGCGATAAACAAGGAAATACCCCGGCGTGTAATAGTTCTAACCAGGCGACCGTACACGTTGATAACTATGGTGCAACCCCGTGTCCCGCAGGCACATATAATGATGTCACGGGTGCACAATCGGTCAGTGCATGTAAAACATGCCCAGATGGCACAACCAGCACCGCTGGCAGCACTTCGTGCAAGGGTGTTGCGGGAACAACGGTCACAATAACCTTGGACAACCAGGGGGCTGGAACCGCCGGCACAGGAAATGTTTATTACAAATATAACAACAAAACATCCAGCTGTACATATTACAGTAATTCGGCCACCACAACATGTTTGAATTCAATTAGTGTCCCCCAAAAATCTAATTATGAATTCCAAGGATATTACACCGAAAAAGATGGCAAAGGTGTTATGTACATAAATTCCAGTGGCAGCTTTGTTAACAACCTGTACCAAAAAATTGCGGTCAATACCACATTGTACGCGCATTGGCAGGGTATGGAATATTCCGTGGTATATTATGCAAATGGTGGTACCGGCACAATGTCACCGTCGAAACATTACTATGGAACCCCCAGCGCGTTGACCATGAACCAATTCACGAACGGGACAAAGCGTTTTGCTGGCTGGGGGACAAGCGCCTCAGACACATTACCAGTATTAAGCAACGGTGAATTTGTGTCAAACCTGGTTGCACCGTCAGGCAACGACAGCAGCATTACCCTGTACGCAATATGGGAAAATTGCCAGGCATGTAATCCGGGGACCGGTGCGAATTGTACACTGACCGCACCAAAGGGTGTTTGCACATACACAACATCATGCAAATCTGGGTATTCCAACATCAAGAACAATGGTCAATATAATCCGTCATGCTCAATTGTTTGTGCCGCGGGTAAGTATTTGCCCAAGGGCGGGACAACATGCCAAACTTGTACCGCGGGCAATTACTGTCCCGGCGGCAACTTTGATTATTCCACAACCGCAGCTCAAGGGATTAATTCGTGCCCCAGCAGTTCATCCGTGGCGCCAACCAATGATGAGATTGCCGAAACCTGGCAGTTGGAAAGCATGAGCGTTGATACAAATGGCGTTATGGACATAAGCGGTGTATCAAACATAACAGGATGTATGTGGGGCTCGGGCATTTGGGTTGGCGAGGGTTCCGCTGTATTGCTGTACGATGTACGCACATATAATACAACAACCAGACGGTATACCACACTGGACACAAACAAAAGTGGCTTTATCGAGGCCCAGCAAGGATATTATCTGAGCAACGCAATTGCTTGCTCTGATGGGAATATCCCTGGATATTCTACTGGTGGTGTGCTCTATAAAAACTTTGCGAAATGCCCGGCGGGATCGTTCTGTGCCCAAATGTCTACCCCACTGAGCTGCAGCGAGGCCTCTTTTGAGACCAGCCCGTGGTTGGTTGCCTGTCCGGTTGGTTCGTACACTAACAAGGAAGGGGTATACGACAACGGATGTACCGTTTGCCCGGCCGGCAAAACAACATCGGATTTGGGGCAAACATCATGCAATGCAACATGTGCCAATTCGGCCAATGTTGCCACATGGGAAACCCCAAGCATGTCATCCACGTCAATGGCACCTCGCCCAGGGTATATCTATTCGGTTGCAAACTTGTGCAAGATAAAAACCTGTGCCGCCGGATACACTTTGGAAAACAATAAATGCGTTTTGCCAAAAACCACCTGCACGGTTGGTAAATATTTGCCTGCGAACAGTACAACATGTGCAGTTTGCCCGGCTGGTAAATTCTGCAATGGTGGTTCATGGTCAAAATCAAGTGATGACCAGGGTTATGAAGATTGCCCATCGTATAATCCTGATACGACATCATCTGTTGATGCATCGGCAGGTATCGTGGAGGCGGTTGCTGTGCAAAATTTTGACGATGGTATTGATGGTGTGGATTCTTGCCAAATGGATGTGATTTATTCTGGAACCAAAGGCGAATGGATTGAACGCCGCCGGTTTGATTCCTCTACAGATAACAAATATTCAAGCACACAAGGCGTGTATTATTTCCAGGCAAACAAGGGGTATTACCTGAGTGGATTGCAGACGATGTGTTTGGAAAACACCGGCCTGGCGAAATTGGATACGACTGCATCTGGCGTCACATACTATGACATAAAACAATGCGAGGCTGGGTATTATTGTCCGAATTCAACCGGCACAATGCAAACCACAACATGTGGGGCCAGCGACAACACCGCGACACTGGGACGCACCCAATGCGCGGCCGGCACCACCAGTGCAGCGGGTGCCACAAAATGTGATGCCATTACATACAAAATCACATACGATGCAGATGGGGGGACTATGCCGGCCAGCTATCGCACAACATATACATTGGACGATGCCGAGTTTGCATTGCCGACACCGACCAAGACCGGGTATACATTCTTTAGCTGGTACGACACAGACAGCAAGGAACAAATCGAATCCACACAGAAATTCGTACCATCCGACTGGGCCAGTGATGTCACATTCACGGCGAAATGGACGCCAATCGTGTACACAGTGCGGTTTGATGCTGGCAGTGGCAGCACCCCAACATATACCACAGTATACGAAAAGTACAACACGGGTTGGTACAGCGATGCGAGCACCAATAACGAGATAAAGAAAATCACCATCCCAACCAAAGACGGATACACGTTTGGTGGATTCTTTACCGACTATAAATACAGTACAGCCGTTGTTAATACCGATGGTACGCTGGCTTCCCCATTTTTCACGGGCAGCAATGGTTCCACAAGTATAAATTTCACTGCCGCAAAATGGACGGCGAATACGTATACCATTACATACAACTTGAACGGTGGGACGAATCCGGCGGGCGCACCCAGCAGCTATACCGTGGAGACGGCCACGTTTGACCTGCCCACACCAACACGCGCCGGCACATCTGATATCGACTATGGGTTCTTGGGCTGGTACGAAAACTCTGGTTTAACCGGCACCGCCGTGACTAAAATATCCACGGGTTCAACCGGCAACAAAACATACTGGGCAAAATGGACCGAAATAAAGCGCCCCGTATCCCAAAGTGTGGAATGTGACGCGGGGACATACATTGCCGCCGGTGCAACAACCTGTACAACATGCACCGCGGGCTATGCCTGTGCGGGTGGTTCGTACACAATTCCAAAGGCTGGTGCAACCAGTGACACCGGTCGCGTACAATGCACGGGCGCAACATACGCCGGTGCGGGCGCGACGCAGTGCACATCGTGTCCATCACCATACACGCACGACACATCTGCCGGCAAAACCAAGATTGAACAATGCACGGTGCAGACCAGCGCCCCAGACGACACAATTTATGGCCAATATGTCAAAGATGCCCGTGGTGGACTGGAACGCTGTCCGGCGGGGTATTATTGCCCAAGCACAATTGTTGCATACGGTTCAACGAATTCGCCGATTGCGTGCCCGTCACCCACGACTTATGTGCCAACGACATGGCCGACCAACTATCGCAACCCGACCGTCGCAAAGGCAACCATAGAAGATGGTGGCGCACCAGCGGTTATAACACAATGTATGGCACAGTATTTGTTAAATAATGATGCCGGTACAATATTCGTTTTGAACTATTATAATGCCCAGACCAACAAGTATGACATAGATGTTGGGTCGGCTGGCGGACACAGCGGATATTATATGTGGTATGTATCGCTGAATCCTGGATATTATTTCACCAAGAAATGGCAGCAGACCATCGATGGAACAACAATGGATTGGTGCCAGGCCAGCTCGTCAAGTGATGGTGATATTCCACAACTGTATCAAGATGCCGCACCATGTCCGGCGGGGTCATATTGCCCAGGATACAATGGTTCCTTGGATATGTGGGCAGAAAACCCAACAATTCCAGACAACTGGCCAAAATGTGGTGATGGCGAGTATACTGATATAAATGGTATCAATGCGTGCCCGACGACATACCCGAACAGTGCGGTTAAATCAAGCGCGATTGAACAGTGCTGGTTGACCACAACGGCGGGCAAGTATGTTGCCAGTGCCAAGGCAGATCAGGTTCAGTGTTTGGCGAACAATTACTGTGCTGGTGGCACGACCGTGAACTATGGTTCAACGGGTGGTATGCAATCGTGTGCCACGGGGTACGAAAGCGCAGCGGGCGCGTCAAAATGTAATGTGATTACATATACTATCACATACAATTTGGATGGTGGTGCCGCGCCAAAGGCCAACCCAACAACATACACGGTTGAAACACCAACAATTACATTGGCGGCACCAACAAAAACGGGCTACACATTTGACGGATGGTATTCAGATGCGGCGTTCAAAAACCAGGTAAAACAGATCGCCCAGGGCTCGACCGGGAATAAAACATTGTGGGCCAAATGGACCATTGATACATATCATATCAACTATGTATTGAACAATGGTACAAATGACCCGCGCAACCCGACCACATTCACGGGCGCCGATACCACGGTGCATATATATCCGGCGTCGCGCACTGGGTACACAATGGATGGATGGGGGTCCGAGTTCATTGGTGAATTGCTTGCGCCAGATGTCGATATTGAAAACCCATACAGCGACTTTGATTTACAGGCGCAATGGACCGCAAATACATACACCATCACACTGGATGTGAATGGGGGTACGGGCGGCCAGGCCAGTGTGACGGCCACATACGATGCGGTATTGCCAACACTGACGAAATTGCCAACCAAGGTCAATTGGGTATTCATGGGCTACTTTGATGCGACAACAGGTGGCGTGCAGTACTATGACGCGTCTGGTCACCCAACCAGCACCGCAAAATGGAGCGAGACGAATGGTATGACGCTGTATGCACAATATGCCCAAGATATTGTTTCATGCATACGCGGTCGGTACTATAATGGCACCAGCATGGTTCAATGCCCGGCGGGTATGTATTGCTCGGGCACGGGTTCGGTTGATGCGGGCGTGGCCGGATGTGGCGTCCAGTGTCCAACATCACACGCAAATTCCGCGGGCGGTGCGGCCAGTGCGAACGAGTGCTTTACATCGTGCGAGGGGTATGACCTGGTGGGCGGAACGGCCGTTCCGGCGTCCCCACGTGTGAATTACCCGGCGAATTGCACATTCAACGGTGTGTCTGATACCGGCAACCCGTGCGATATTGTTGATGGGCAATGCAAAGAAACATCGTGCAAGGGCGATTATGAAATGATTAGCGGCCGTTGCACACCGTGTGATCGTGAACACGCATTGTCATACAAAACAACTGGTAATTGCGTGGTCGCGTCGTGCGAGCCCGGGTTCCACCCAGACAGCCGCCAATGCGTTGAAAACACCATGGAATGCTATGCCCCGAATGCGGTATCGGCAGTACGCGAATGGGATTCGCGGACAAATTCGTTCACTATATGTCGAATCACCGAATGTGAATCTGGGTTCCATATAATGTCTAATGCGTGCATATCAGACATCCAACCGTGCACACTGGAAAATGGCACCGGGACCAAGGAATGGAATCACACAACCGGCGCATACGGCGAATGTGTGGCCAGTGAATGCGCACCGGGATACACAAACGACCCATACGACAGCCATAATCCTGGTGCACAGTGCGGCGAATGCAAAAACAAATATGATGCCGCAGGCAACCAGGTGGCCAGCACATACGTGCGCGGATGCGAGATTGCATCGTGCATGTACCAGGGCGAAAAATACGCGCTGGATGGCGGCGAATGTGTTTCGATTTGTGACGAACATTCTGATGAAACGGGTTCCATGAAATGGAATGGCAAGAAGTGTATCCGCACATGCAATGACGGATATATGCCATGGTAATTAAATCAAACACATTTGATGTTGTTATAATCGGTTGTGGCGCCGCGGGTTTAACCGCGGCGCGCACCGCATTGGCGCGCGGTCGACGCGTGTGCATTATCGATATGGGCCCCGCCCCCGCGCGCAAGGTCGCGGCATCTGGTGGCGGACGGTGCAATTTTACAAATGCCGACGCAAATCGTAATCGATACTTTGGCGAAAACCCCGATTTTGTACGCGGCGCATTGGCACGCTTTTCACCCGCCGATGTTTTGGATTGGGCACGCGGCCGCGGAATAAAATGGGTTGAAAAGGCCCCCGGACAATATTTCTGTGCGGATGGCGCGGGTGTAATACTTGATGCATTATTGCACGATGCCCGCGGCGCAAATATGGTTATGAATACCACCGTGACCGGTGTATCACATACCGATGGCGTGTTTACAATCGCAACAAACCGCGGCGAATATTTTGCGAAATCGGTAATTGTTGCCAGTGGCGGTGTATCATTTCCAGATTTAGTTGTATCGGACATAGGATATAAAATTGCCCACGCGTTCGGGCACAAAATTATACCGCCCCGCCCCGGTCTGTGCGCGCTTGCAACCGATGTGTTTTCGCCTGAACTGGCCGGCATATCAATACCCGTACAAATTCGTGTTGGCAAATCGGTAATTGATGATTCAATGCTGTTTACACATTTTGGAATTGGCGGGCCGGCGGTCTATCGCGCGACCGTGCGTGATGCGGGTGGCGACATATTCATTGATATGGCACCGGGCATTGATATTTTATCGATATTACGGGCGGCGAAACAATCCGATGGTCGCAAAAATATCGCGTCGGTGTTGACCGCGTATTTACCCGCACGCGTTGCGCGGTGGATTGCCGGTGACGATACGCGCCGCATTGCCGATGTGCGCGATGCCGATTTGCAAAATATTGATGGTCGCATCAAGCGCGCAACCATTCCGCGCAATGGGTATAAATACCACGGTCTGCGCAGTGCCGAGGTCACGCGCGGCGGTGTGTCGACCGACGAAATATCATCAAAAACAATGGAATCAAAATTGCAACCAGGTCTGTTTTTCGCGGGCGAGGTTTTGGACATAGCGGGCGATCTGGGCGGGTTCAATTTGCAATGGGCATGGGCCAGTGGCGCCGTTGCGGGCGGTGCGGCATAAAATGGCTGAAAACAAACCTATGTAAATATATGTTTATGTTATGTATCATTTCCCCGTACAATCACAGGGGTGTTTCATGACAACTGAAATTTTCGTGGCGCGCGATGGACGCCGGTTGGTTTGCACGTTATGGGACAATGTGACGCGGCCCATTGGCGTGGTGCAAATTGTGCACGGTATGGATGAACATGTCGGGCGATACAATCGGTTTGCACGATACATGAATCAAAACGGGTATATCGTTTTTGGTGACGACCATCGTGGCCATGGTCGCACCGCGGGCGCGACGAAAAACATTGGCAAAACTGGGGGCGATGCCGATATGTTTATGGCAATCGTTTCCGATGAAATTGAAATCTTGAATTACTTGCGCAAAAAATATGATTTGCCAGTGTTCCTGTTTGGCCACAGTTATGGCAGTTTCATCACCCAACGCGTATTGATGCAAACAGATTTATGTGCGGCTGGCGTCTGTTTATCGGGCAGCGCGAAATATCCCCGTTGGATGCTGGGGATTGCGGCCAATGCGGCGTGGATTGGTCAAAAATTATTTGGTCCGGATGCCCCCGCCCGCGCCATAGAAATGTTTTTACCAATTCGCGGTGCGCAGGCCGCAAAATATTTAACCCGCGACCCGCACCAGGTGGCACTGCGCGATGCCGATAAAATGCGAGCGAAATATTTTTCATACGGATTTTATTATTCACTGTTCAAAAACCTGATGACACTGGATGGCGAGGCAAACCGCGACACCCCGTTGCTGATAATCAGTGGCAGCCGCGATATTGTCAGCCTGAACAGTCGATTGGCAATGTCATTGTATCGCGCATATCAATCGCACAGTTTGGATAATTTGACCATAATCATATATCCCGACGCGCGGCATGAATTGTTGATGGATATAAACTATGCCGATGTGCAACGCGATGTGCTGGATTTTTTCAATTCGATTGTAGGTGCGCAATACTAGGCACAGATTTCCGCAAATTTCATTGGAATTATTTTTTCCAATGTGTGCGGGCTGGTTTCGACCTGGTACCCTATTTTGCCGGCACTGAAAATAATAGTGTTAAAATTTTGCGCCGACGCGTCAACAACCGTTGGGAATTGTTTTTTCATACCAATTGGACTGCACCCGCCATGGACATAGCCCGTCAGTCCCAACAAATCGCGTTGATGCAACATATCAATTGATTTTTCGCCAACGGCGGTGGCGGCCTTTTTCAAATCTAATTCCGCACATACCGGCAACATAAAAACATAATATTTATTTGAACGCGCAACCGTCACCAATGTTTTGAAAACCTGGTGCGGATTTTGGTGCAACGCCGCCGCAACATCAACGCCAGATAATGCCGGCGTGTCGGCATAACTGTAATGATTATATGTCACGGCACGCGCATCCAGAATGCGCATAACATTTGTTTTGAATTCGTTCGCTTTTGTCATGCACAAATTGTTGCGCACAGGTGGGATAATTGTCAAACCTTTTATATTTGACTTGGGTTGCGAAATTATTCTAGAATTTAATCGTATGGAATGTAGATTTATATGAAAAAGCCCAATGTATCTTTGCCAGCGGCAACCGCCGTGTGCACCGGCGCATTTGATTGCGTGGGTGCGTGGACATTGCGAATGGCGGACAAAACACGCACCGGTTTGCAATTTTTTGGCGATGTTATGGCCAGCTTTGGCCGCCTGTTGCGTGGGCGCGCGGTGTTTCGCGGAATTGATTTATGGACCGAACTAGAAAAGGCCGGTATTCGCGCCGTACCAATTACATGTTTAATCAGTTTTATGATTGGCATCATCATTGCGTTCGTTGGCGTAATGCAATTGGAAATGTTTGGCGCCGAAATATATGTGGCGGCATTGTTGGCAATTGCAACAACACGAATATTGGGCGCAATTATGACCGGCATTATTATGTCGGGGCGCACAGGCGCGGCATACGCCGCTGAAATCGGCTCTATGCAGGTGAACCAGGAAATAGACGCATTACGCACGATGGGTGTGCGCCCCATGGATTTTTTGGTATTGCCGCGTATTTTGGCGTTGACCATGACCATGCCGATACTGACGATTATTGCCGATATTGTTGGAATTTTGGGCGGCGCGTGCATTGCAATGACATTGATGAATGTTTCAATGAATGAATATTGGGCAATGACTTTTGATTGGATTACATTTAACAATTTTGCAATTGGCGTCCTGCACGGTTGGGTGTATGGATGGGTTATTGGAATATGCGGGTGCTATTGCGGAATAAACACCGAACGCAGTGCCGATGGCATTGGTCGCGCAACCACGCGCGCCGTCGTGCATAGCATTGTTTGGTGCATAGTTATGACGGCAATTTTAACAGTGATATTTAATTGGTTGGATATATAGCGAATGCAGAATAAAAAAGAACCTTTGATTACCGCCACCGATTTGACCATTGCGTATGGCCCGCGTGTCATTGTATCGCATATAGATTTCACCATAAACCGCGGCGATATATTCGTTATTATGGGTGGCAGTGGCAGCGGTAAAAGCACAATCATGAAAACGCTGATTGGGTTAAAGGCACCCCAGACCGGGCGCGTTTTGGTTGGCAAAACGGACCTGTGGGGCGTGGATGACGCAGTGCGAAACAAAATATTGGAATCGTTTGGCATATCATTTCAAAGTGGCGCGTTGTTTTCATCTATGACAGTTGGAGAAAATGTTGCATTGCCCATGGAATTGCAAACACATTTGACGCGTGAACACATTGAACAACGCGTGCGTGAAAAATTAGAAATGGTGGGTCTGTCCGACGCATCCGATTTATACCCAACCGAAATCAGTGGCGGCATGATAAAACGTGCGGCACTGGCGCGGGCGCTGGCATTGAACCCCAATGTGGTATTTTTCGACGAACCATCGGCCGGTCTGGACCCAATTCGGTCAAAGCAATTGGACGATTTAATTGTGAAAATAAATCACGCGGGCACAACCATTGTTATGGTGACACACGAATTAGATTCTATAAAATCAATTGCCACAAATTCTATATACATTGATGCCACAACGCACAGCATCAGCGGGCGCGGCAATCCAAACGAATTATTAAAAACAACCAAAAACCGCGAAATTATTGAATTTTTAACACGCGGCAAACCACGGGGGAAAACATGTTAAAACCAAATAAACGCTTGGTCGGCGGATTTATGATTTTTGGATTTTTGCTGGTGATTTTATCACTGGGATTTTTCTTTGGCAGCAAATTGACCCGCACGGAATTGACACCAGTATTGTTTTTCGAGGGCTCGGTCAGCGGCCTGTCCGTTGGTTCCCAGGTATATTTCCGCGGTGTGCCGGTTGGCAAGGTTGAAAAAATCCAACTGATGCCAAACAGCGAAGATAAAATTATCATCCCAGTATACATCACTTTTGACCCCAAGGTCGTGACCAATGCCACCAAGGCCGCGGTTGATGCGGCGGGCGATGCAAAATGGCTAGATGCGTTGATAGCGCATGGACTGAAAGGCAAATTGCAAAGCCAAAGTGTTTTAACCGGGCAAATGATGATTGAATTGGATTTCTATCCAAATTACCCCGCCAAATTCCAGGCGAAAAAGTACGGCATTGATGACATTGAAATTCCAACCGTGCCATCGATATTTGACGAACTGTCACAAAATTTGCAAAAAATCCCACTGCAAGATATTTCAAACAATACAAATGCGTTGCTGCAAAACCTGAACAGCACAATCCCCGATTTACTGCACCAGACCAGCACGGCGGTTGCCGGAATCAACCGTGTGGTGAACGCATTGGGCGAACCGGTGGCGACCAGCATTACCGATTTTAACAAAATGGTTCGTGATGTCAGCGAGGCGGCGCGCGCCGTTTCCAGACTCAGCGATTATTTGGAACGCCACCCCGAGGCGTTATTAAAAGGCAAAGGAGGATATTGATATGCGCAAAAATATTTTGATTATTTCTGTTGTTGGGTTGGCATTGGCGGGCTGCTTTGGTGGCCACACCAGTCCTAAATCGCGTTTTTATGGCCTGTATGCGCCCAGTGTCACACAAACACGCGGACCGGCAAAACCGACAAACATTGTGATTGAATCAGTCACGGTGCCGCAATCGGTTGCGCGCCCACAAATGGTTGTGCGCCAACCAGATTCCACCGAAATTACGGTTGCCGAATTTGACCGCTGGATCGAGGGATTGGATAACGCCCTGCCCGTGGTTATATCTGAAAATATGAATGCGTATGCGAAAAACATCAGCGCCCGTCCATCGCACATTGGCACGCGTCGGGCCGCAAAATATACCGTATCGATTGAATTTGTGCGATTTGACACAATTTCAAATGGCGACATAGTTTTGGCCGCCTGGTGGATGGTGACGGACGAACATGGCGATGTATTGGTGCAAAAGAAAAATACATTTACCACCGAAACACCGATGAAATCGGCCACGCCCGATTATGATGAAATTGTTGCCGCGCAAAGTCGCCTGGTTGCAAAATTGTCGTACAGAATTGCCGATGCAATTGCAGAATTAAAGTAATAAAAAAATATTTATTACGTCGGGTGCCATTTTGTCGCGTTGCGACAATGTTTGAAGGGTATTCGTACAATGTCTTTTGCGGTGTGGATGCAACAGTTGAATGCCTTTGGACAAAACAGTCAGACATCCACCCGATTGTATTTAGTACCTTTTGAAATAAAATTTACAACCATCTGAGTCTAGATATATCGTATCTGGCTTTGTCTTATAGAGTTTCTCTGTAATATCATTATTTGATTTCACAAGAATTATGTCGGTACTTTCATTTGAATCATAGCCTGCGCCAACAATATCAACATCATCAAATTCATTTGGTGTATTGTCTGCCATATATGTTTTGAAAAAATGATGCTGGCCAATTATAAAATATGTATCGTCATAGAAGCGTTGCGCCGTATCCGCACAATCAGTAGTTATGCGTCCAGAATATTCAAATCGTTCAAAATGCCATTTCCCACACAAATCGCATGATTGACCTTGTGCGGGAATGCAACCAAGTAAAACCGTAAAGAAAACAACCACTTTTTTCATACGGTACCATTGTAAATTATATCATTACGCAAATCAAACTAATATATAGCCTTGGTGTACATGTCCCATTCGTGTTGTCGACGGCTGATTAGACCGTTTGACACCGCACCATTATAACGATTCCACGCCTTCCATGCAGATTCCAATGTTGGGTATCTGGAATCGTGAAAATTTGAATCGTTTATATATTTAACCACCGTCGAATTGGCAAAGTTTTTTGCACCGATATTGTATGCAAATATCACCAAGGCATCGTATTGATTTTGTGCCACGCTTGCCGTGATGTTTTTTTGAACGGCGCACTCTGCAATTTTGATGTCTTGGCGTAGCAGTTCATTTGCCGCACGCTCGGTCAAACCGCCCGTGAAATTCTCGCCATTTTTTATCAGGTGCCCATAACCAATGGTTGCACCGCGCGGCAATGGTTCGTTTTGGGCAACTGGTTTGCCAGTCGCATCGTCATAAATCACATGCCGCCCGGCAATTTTAACCGCGCCCTCCATCTGTTTCAATTTATCTAATCCGTAATTACTGATTTGCATTTTTCCCCCTGTAAATAAAAAAATCCCGCGGATGCGGGAAAATAAAAATGACGGTATAATGCCGCCCGATCCATATCTTTATTATACCACAAAATGCATAAAAAAGCCACGACATAAAATTATCAAGCTATGTAACAACAGATGCATTTTTGTTTTAAAATTGATAATCAAATCACGTCCACTGTTTAAAATATTATATAAAAAGTTAGTAAATGTAACATCATCAGCAATAACCATGTAAGGCACGCCAAAAAAGGAACAGCTAAAAACTTCCATTTATATATTTTTATTGCACGAATAGAAAATAATACAAACATAGTACCAAATAATACTAATGCTATTTTATCAATAAGTATAAGGCATTTGTGTTCGCATATAAAACACAACAACCCATCCCACTTGCTATTATTTAAAAGACCATTCAGATCATTCAAAAAGAATAACACGAATGTCATAGATAAAAAACTGCCTGTTAAGCTCATCTTTGATATTTTACATTAATAATCAAATCGTGTCCATTATTTTCAAACCATTTTGTAAAGTCATCCATTTGTGATGTCAGGTCAATACAACCATTAGAACCAGGCTCCCAACCGCCATGAACATAAAATCCCGCGGATGTGGGAAAATAAAAATGACGGCACAATGCCGTCCGATTTATATCTTTATTATACCACAAAATGCGAAAAAATGCAATTTTCAAATTCAATCATACGCCCCCCGTTTTTGTGCACAGAAAAAAACACCCCTCCGTCGGAGGGGGAATTATACTGGCGGAGATGAAGGGATTGGCTGACGCCGACCTTGCAAAATCGCCTGCGGCGACCGGCGTTATTCCGCCTTTTTGCGACGGTTCCGAACCCTTTTGTCGGGTTCGAATCCCGATGCATTTCTGGCACAAAAATAAAACACCCCATTCGGGGTGTTTGATTTTTGTGGCGGAGACGAAGGGATTCGAACCCTTGATACGGTTGCCCGTATACTACATTTCCAATGTAGCGCACTAGACCAACTATGCGACGTCTCCGAATCTTGAACTTCGGATTATTCAGCCGACAATTCTGCGGTATCCTCGGCCGTGGCCGCATCGACACCACCATCTTCGACCAATGTGTTTTCCAATTCCGCGTCAATTTCACGCAGCAATGGATCCTCGGTCGTGCCAACTTCCAATGAATCTTCGCCTTCGGCAATTGATGGGGCATCTTTGTACGATTGAATAAACTCATGACGTACATTGTTCACATCCAATTTGCCACTGGCAATTTCACGCAATGCCACAACCGTCAATTTGTCGTCGTTTTTATCCACGACGGGGGCCGCCCCACCGTTCAAATCACGAACGCGCTGGGATGCCAACATACCCAGTTCATAACGGCTTTCCACAAATGGTAATGTATCTGAATTAGTTGTGCGTGCCATCATTAAATCCTTTGTTGAAATCGTTTTTAACCACGCTATAATGCCCCAAGGACGGTAAAAATGCAAGCAGAAAATAATAAAAATAACATCCAGACCATATCTATGGGGTGCCGATTGAACGCGCTGGAATCCGAAAAAATCCAGAATATGTTGGCCACTGTTATGCCCGCGGCAATTGTGGTAAACACCTGTGCCGTCACGGCCGAGGCCGAGCGTCAATCCGGTCAAACCGTTCGTAAACTGGCCCGCGAAAACCCAGATGCCCCTATTTTTGTGACCGGATGTGCGGCGACACGTAATCCGGACCTGTTTCTGCAAATTCCAAATGCATTGGTCGTTGATAACAGCAATAAATTGAATCTGAATTCATACCTGGGCGCAATGGCCGGCGCGCCATGCGATTTTGACAGTCCGCGCATTGCCCCATTGGCACACGGTGATGTGGCGCTGTCTAAACAATTTATCCAAGTACAAAATGGATGCAATCACGAATGTGCATATTGCATCACGCGCGCACTGCGTGGTCCATCGGTATCATTTGACTATGCCGACATTTTGGCCGATGCCCGGCGCGCCACCAGCAATGGGTTTAATGAAATTGTGTTGACGGGGGTTGACACCGCATCATACGCGCGCGATGGTATGCTGATTTCCGATGTATGCGCGCATTTGTTGCGCGATGTGCCGGGAATTCGGCGCCTGCGCATATCATCAATGGATCCGGCATCGCCCCAGATATTCAAAATCATAGATTTAATTCACCGCGAACCGCGTATGATGCCGCATTTGCACCTGTCAATGCAGTCGGGATGTGACACGATATTGAAATCTATGCGGCGGCGTCACAATGCCGAAACGGTGCGCAAAATTGTTGCGGCCGCTGGCGACGATATTACATTCAGTTGGGACATAATTTGTGGTTTCCCGGGTGAAACCGATGAATATTTTGAACAAACAATGGAATTGGTGCACGCGACGCGCCCGATAAAGATTCACGCGTTTCCATTTTCACCCCGCCCCGGGACGCCCGCCGCCACTATGCCGGGCCAAATAGACCGCCGCGTCAGCAAGGAACGCGTAAAAATCATTACCCGCGCCGCCGATGAAAACCGGGCCGCATTTATGGCGCGCCATATTGGCCAGGTCGTGTCTGTATTGACCGAAGAAAAAAATATGGCACGCACCCCGCACGACATTGATGTTGAAATCGTCGGGGGCGCCATTCCATCACGTACAATTTGCAATGTTGTGCTGAGCGGCATCAACGGCGACAAATTTATTGGCCACGTGGCATAAAAAATCTGTTGGCAATGGACATTATTATTGCTAGGATAACAGCACCATGGTAAAGAAAATATTTGCACTGATTATAGGATTGATTTCAACCGCGGCACACGCCGAATTTTCAACCCGCGCGCGTTCCGCTTTTCTGATAGATTACGATTCTGGCGCGGAAATTGTCGCAAAAAATGCCGACACACTGATGCCGCCATCGTCGATGATAAAACTGATGACACTGACCGTGCTGTTCGACGAAATTCGCGCCGGCAACATCAGTATGGATGACCGCATAACGGTTGGACCAAACGCCGATTATCAAAACCCACAATGGTACCCCGCCAGCAAAATTTGCCTGGTTGCGGGGCAAACCATTACTGTGCGTGATTTGATTTTGGGGCTGATTGTGCTGTCGGGGGGCGATGCGTCGGTTGTGGTGGCTGAACACTTGGCCGGGACCGAGGACGCATTTACAAAAAAAATGACGGCCAAGGCACGCGAAATCGGTATGCCACAATCAACATTTGGAAATGCCAGCGGCCTGCCCAATCCCAATAATTTAATGACCAGCCGTGAATTGGCAACATTGGCGACGCACATTATTTCCGACTATCCGGATATATATCCTATGTTTGCGACAAAACGTTTTGAATTTGGCGAACATAAAACCGATTGGTGCCGCGATTGGGGACGCACCCATACGGTGAATTATAACAAATTGTTGTTCATTATGCCGGGGGCCGATGGACTGAAAACCGGTCACACCGACGAAGGCGGATATGGTATGGTTGCCAGCAGTCGCGTTGGCGGTCGCCGTTTAATTGGCGTTATAAATGGATTTCACGGCAAGGGTCACGATGCCTTGGCCGCCGAAATGAAAAAGTTGTTGAATTACGGATATGAAACAACCCGCAATCATACTTTCTATCATGCCGGGGATAAGATTGCGAAAATTCCGGTGTGGTATGGACGCGACCCGTACGTTATTGCCACAATAGATGCACCATTTGCCATTACTTTGCCGCGCACGGGAAATCTGGCCGGGGTTCGTGTTTTGGCACGATATGACGACCCACACCCCGCCCCAGTTCACGCCGGCGATACGGTTGGTGAAATTATTGCCGAACGCAATGGTCGCGTTATTGCGCGCGCCCCACTGGTTGCCCAGCACGATGTTTCAAAAACGCAATTTCTGGGCCGCATAATAAAAAATTTGTCGGTTATATTTACGGGACATTGATGGGGGCAAAATAATATGGCACCAAAGAAAAAAGCACCACTGTATAATTTCCCCGCCCCAATGGATAACGACACATTGGTCGGGCATGGCGATGTTATGCAACGATTTATGGACGCGTGGGCGGCGCGCGATGCGCACCCAATACACCCCGTTTGGATGTTGACCGGGCCGCGCGGCATTGGCAAGGCCACATTGGCATACAAAATTGCAAAAATGGTTTACGGCAATGTCGGTGATTTTTTCATTATTGATATGGCCCACAATGTTGACGACAAGGGAAACATTAAAACCGACGGCAAATCAATAACCGTGCACACCGTGCGCGCAATGATAGATAAAATGCAAATGTCGTCTATGTCGGGCGGATGGCGCGTAATTTTGGTGGATTCGGTGGACGAATTGACGCCGTCGGCATCAAACGCCATGTTAAAGTTATTGGAAGAGCCCCCGGCAAAAACCCTGTTTTTATTAGTGGTGCATCAATTATCAAATGTTTTGCCAACTGTTCGTTCGCGTGCGCGCGTTGAAAAAATGCGCCCACTGACCATTGCGCAACTACGCGATTTGTGTGTGCGTTTTATGCCAGATGATGAAATCAGCACGGAAACACTGAAACTTTCCAACGGCAGTTTTGGCCGCATTGCTGCGTTAAAAAGTACCGGTGGCGACGCAATATATGATGAATTGATTGAATTGTTGGAAAATCCACATACAAATTCGTCTGATGTTATGAACATTGCGCGAAAAATTGCGACCGACGGCGCACTGTATGAAATATTATTGGATGCAATTGCGAGATTTGGATTGGCGGATATTTACCCCATGGCAACGCACGCCATTGCCGATATTCGAAATGTCAATTTGGAACCAGAAATTGCAATATTCAAAATTATTACGGAAATCAAAAAATGTTTATAGATACCCACTGCCATTTGACCGACAATTATGTGTCGGGTGATTTGGCCACCGTTATTGCGCGCGCCACAAACGCAGATGTACAGAAAATAATATGCCCCACGGCCGAACCGGCGGATATTGAAAACGCCATAAAAATAGCAAGCACGCACGACAACATTTGGGCAACTATTGGCATTCACCCCGAATACCACGGCACCGACGCCACGCGTTTTTTAACGCGCGATATTATGACCAATTCGCGTGTGGTTGGTGTTGGCGAAATCGGGCTGGATTACCATGAATGCGGCGGCGATACGCGCGACGAGCAAATTAAATTATTTACAACCCAATTGGATATTGCACGGCAATATAATCTGCCGGTGGCAATTCATACGCGTGATGCAGAACGCGACACCATGGATATATTGCGCGGCAATGTGCGCGGGGTTATGCATTGTTTTACCAGTTCATGGGGTATGGCGCGCGTTATGCTGGACCGCGGTTTCTATTTTTCGGCCAGTGGTATTTTAACATTCAAAAATGCCGCCGAGATTCGCGAAACATTTGCAAAAATTCCAACCGACCGATTGGTCATCGAAACCGACAGTCCATATTGCGCCCCAGTTCCATATCGTGGCAAACAATGTGAACCATTTATGGTTGTGGAAACGGCACGCGTTTTGGCCGAAATTCACGGTTTAACATTGGAACAAATCGCCCCAATTCTGGAACAAAACACATACGCGCTGTATCCCAAAATGAATGCGTAATAAAAAACACCCGCATTACGCGGGTTGTTTTTTATTGTTTTCTCACACCGAATACCATATCCATTTTTATGTTGTCTTCGGAATATTGGGCGCCACCAACGGCCTCAGTCGGAGAAAAGAATTTCTCTCCAGCCTCTGTTTTACTTGGTTTGATTTTACTGTCGTAATAATTCACATTGAATTCGGCGCCAGGGCGGAAATTTTCATCATCTGAACTAAATTTATATGCCGCATCCCCGGTAAAATCCTTGAAGCTGATGTTTCCATCACTGTTTACAACAACATTGTACCAGTTGTCAAAGTCTGCATTAAGTTCACTGCGAGAGCCATTAAATGTCAATTCGGCCGTCCCGTTTAGTTTTTGGGTATTTTCGCCATTGGCAACCGTACCGATTGCGCGTCCCTGGAATTTTGCAGTGGATTCACCAACCAGTGCGATTTTGTCTGTTGCTATTTTCTTGGCGTCATCGTACCCAGCATAGAATAATTGCCGTGTTGTCGTATTTGTGGCCGTGTCGGTAATGACATATTCACCAAAATCAGAATACAGCAATGGTTGCGTCCACCCGGTCATACCCGACGAGTATGTCAATTTTTTGGTTCCATTTTCAAATGTGTTTTTATTCCGGGCATACGACACACCATCAACGGCGACATCGGTAATTTTTCCCGCCGCATTAATTGTAAATGTCAGCGTATCGTCGGTACCATCACTTTTATGGAATTTCAATTCGTTTGCCGTCAATCCAGATTCGGTATTCAAATATACCTGGTTTACTTTACTGGCAAAATCCGTACTGTCACGGAATCCTGCTATACAATTATTGACATCCGTGGCATCAGCGCACACACCCATATCTGCCATGATAACCGACAATGCCGCCCGCAAAACATCGCTGTCAGTCGGCATCGATTTTGTCGTGTCGCCATTTATGAACGCAGCAATATCAAATGCCGCATTGGCAATCGCCAACAAATCCGTTTCTTCGGTTGGAACATTTTCATACCCGTTCAGGTTCAATCTGTATTTTACAAAATCTGCGCGCTGGGCGTCACTGCGCGACATAACCTGGGTGATGTTATCGTTGCTTTCCTTGGCCTCGTTCGGGAATGCGTCAACCTGGCCGCGAGTATGGTAATTAGACCGTATGTTGCCGTTGCCGCTGGGGCTGCCATCACTGCCGCATGCCGCCAATGCCAAAACCACCATTAAATATGCAAATTGTTTCATGTATATCACCCTTCCTTTGTCAGAATTATAGTTCATATATGCGCATATATTCAAGGTAATTATTTTCCCTAAACATTTGCAATTTGCGCCAATGTATGTAAAATATTTCCATTATGACACGCAGAACTATTATTAAATCAGGCCAAGTTTCCGAAAACCGCAAGGCGCGGTTCGCGTATTCTATTACCGACACGATAGAGGCCGGCATTTCCCTGACCGGGGCAGAGATCAAATCAATTCGATACGGGTTGGTGACCATTGTCGATGGATTTGTCCAACGCCGTGGCGATGATTTATACCTGGCGGGGATAGAGATTCAAAAACTGCCCACGGCGGCACGCATTGTAAATTTTGACGAACGTCGCCCGCGCCAGTTGTTGCTGCACCGTGCACAAATCAACCGTATGATTGGCAAATTGCAAGAACGCGGCGCGACGATTGTGCCGTTGAAATTGTATTTCAATAATCGCGGTAAATTAAAGGTACTGTTGGGCATAGGTTATGGTAAAAACCGCGCCGACAAACGCGAAACAATAAAACGCCGCGAATGGGATAAAAACAAGGCCCGCATATTAAAAGGCAAATAAAAACGTCCCACGTTTTACTAGAGCATAGATAACAGAGCATAGAGAATAGATAGCGCGCCATTCGGCGCACTTTTTTTTATTCCCCGCGGGGTCCGGGCGTCGGGGTGGCCGCAGGCCGGGGTGGTCTTGATAGTGCGTAATATTGTATAAAGTTTCAAATAAAAAAGACCACCTCCCCCTTCGGGTACTCCTCCACAGGAGGAGAACTTTATTCCGCAACGGAGATACAGGCCACAGCCCCAAAAGAACCGTCACCCCGACGAAGGTCGGGGTCCATTGCCCCGCAGGGACATGTCTACCACTACCCCGGCACTCCGTGCCCCCCTTCGCCAGCGAAGGGGATTTTAGACCGCAACAGCGATAAGCATTGTTCCCCTCTGGGAAGTCGGGGTGGCACGAAGTGCCGGTGTGTCGTTTATGGATTGCCGCACTGCGCTCGTAATGACAGGAAACACTAATTCCCCACGCACTGTCATTGCGAACGAAGTGAAGCAATCTAATAAGGTCCCTGCGGGGCAATGGATACCGGCCTACGCCGGTATGACGAGTTGTTTTGTGCTGTGTCTTATATAGCTGTCGCGGACTCAGTTCCCCTCTGATACCACCCACGGAAATTATCAATTCCGCGGGACCCGGGCGTCGGGGCGACGGTTTTTATTCTTAAAACTCTATCACTTCATCACTCTATCACTACATCACTCTATCACTTGCGCGCTTTATCACCATAAAAAACGCGTTGCCGAATTCGGCAACGCGCCATATAAACAAAATCAAACGATTTAGTTCAAAGCATCTTTCAAAGCCTTGCCCGGTTTGAATTTAGGCTGGGTCGAAGCTGGGATTTTAATCGCAGCACCAGTCTGTGGGTTGCGGCCTGTTGTCGCTTTGCGTTTCGCTGTTGTGAATGTTCCAAAACCAACCAAGCGAACTTCGCCTTTCTTTTTCAGAACTTTGGTAACAGTGTTGATGAACGCATCCAAGCAGCCAGCAGCTGTTGCTTTTGTGACTTCAACTTCGTTAGCGATTGCTTCAATCAATTGCATTTTGTTCATGTGTTTCTCCTTTCATATTTTTTAAGGTGTCCGGCAGTTCATAGGCAATGTCGCCAGAATCTGAATCCCCGCGGATATGCGCCGTTTTTGTGTCGGGCACAATCGCAACTTCTTGTATTCTGGGGACATTGCCTGTCCTGCTTGTCCGAATCGTAGAGAATTCGGGCGTTCAAGTCAAGAGCATATTTAATTTTTTGCAATTTTTTATAATGTTGACAAATTTCGAAAAATCAGTTATGCACCGCGCTGGCCCGCACCGCGCGTGCGCCCGGTGTATTATTTTCGCACAAAACCCATTCGCCATTGGCACCGGTTATATGTATGCGACGAAAATGATTCGGTGTCATTGATGCCATCAACACAATCACGCCCGCCCAAAATAACATCTTGGTAAACGCCCATGGATTCTTGAAACTTTCGCGTTTGAATGAATCCTTTAATAAATTCTGGTACAATGCCCAGCCCCAACTGAACATCAAAATCATTGCAGCAAAAAAGAACGCCATTATTATTGACCGACCAAATGGTGCAATGGAATGCGCGACGGCATCCCATGTTGAACTGGCCGCCGGACATACATATAAAACCGAGCCCTGTAATCCCGCAGGCACCGCGACCGGTGTCGTTGCCGACATGTGCAGGCCAAATGATGTAATCAGCACAATTGCCGTCAACATCACAATAGCAAATAACATGGTTGGTTTCATTTCGTATCCTGGTGGTTTCATTATAGCACAAATAACATTGCAATTCCAGAAACATTGAATTACTATTCACTATATGTTGGGGAAAAAGAGTAATCTTGTTGTGGGGCTGACCACATTTAATAATGAAATGCTGCGCATTTCGGTGCCGGCACTGGGGCGGTTGCGTCGGCATTTCGTATTGATTATTCATAACGACAACCCGGCAACCACCATTACCAAGCGCCAAATTCGCGCACTGGGGTACCACGGCGATTTGCATATTATAAACAGCACTGAAAATATGGGTACGATCGCCGCGCGGTTTAATATTGTGTCGTGCGCCATGCGTGATGCGCCATCGGCGAAGTGGATAACATTTGTGGATGACGACGACATACTGATGGACATAGACACACCAAATGTTTCGTCTGATAATTTTGCCGTTGTGCAGAATATGGTTGTCGTGCGCCATTCTGTGCGTGATTTGTTGCGCGTTATGGCAAACCCGAACGATTATTTAATTGATGACGAAAATGTCATACTGGTGCGGCCACATATCGGCATTGTCGGCACATTGGTACGAATGGAAACCATGGTTGGGCTGGTAAACGCATTGAATGAATATATGGGAAAGATTTCCGAAATTGATGCCAGTATTGATTATCGCCCCCCGTACGATGCGATAATGTGGGCGACGCTGGGAGAATATGCAAAATCTGTAAATCCGAATGCGGTGCCAATATATATGGACCGGGTTGGATACATTGCAATAAAACTGGATTCGGCGCCAACGAAATATGGGCGCAATGCAATGCCGGCGCGCGCGGTGCGCGACCACTATGCCCGCACGATTGCACGGTTTGTGGATGTACTGCGCGCGGCATTGGCCGCCCCGACGGGGCAGAATATTTAATTTTTTCACACTTTTTCAAATAATATGTATTGCAAGGTCGCAATAATGTTTATAAAATTGCACCGAAATTAAAACAGGACAAACACAATGACATACAACGAAATTCGTAAAACTTTTTTAGACTATTTTGAATCGCACGGGCATAAAATCGTGCCATCTGCGTCGCTGATTCCGAACGACCCAACATTGCTGTTCACGGTCGCCGGTATGGTTCCATGGAAGGGTATTTTACAGGGTGCCGAACCCGCATTTGCACCACGTGTTGCCGATGTTCAGAAATGCATTCGCGCGGGCGGCAAGCATAATGATTTGGACGAGGTTGGATTCGACGGCCGCCACCACACATTCTTTGAAATGGTTGGCAACTGGTCATTTGGTGATTATTTCAAGGCCGGCGCGATTGAAATGTCGTGGGATTTTTTGACCAATGTGTTGAAACTGGACCCGGCAAAATTGCGCGTGACGACCCACACATCGGACGAAGAGGCAACCGAACTGTGGCGTAAAATCGCCGGCAAAGAGGCAATTCGTCTGGGCGACCATGATAACTGGTGGTCGGCGGGCGATACCGGCCCGTGCGGCCCGTGCACCGAAATATTCTATGACTTTGGCGATGAATTTGCAAATGACGATGACCGCTGGGTTGAAATCTGGAACGATGTGTTTATGCAATTTGATCGCGATGCGAACGGTAATCTGACACCACTGCCGAAACAGAATGTTGATACGGGGGCTGGATTGGAACGTTGGGCCGCGATCATGCAGGGGAAAACAGATAACTATGACACCGACCTGTTCGTGAATCTGAAACGCGCGGTCAGCGATGTGACACATGTTGCCGAAACGCCGGAAAATGTTTCCAGTTTCAAGGTTATCACCGACCACCTGCGCGCGGTTGGGTTCGCGGTTGCCGATGGCGTGATTCCATCTAATACCGATCGCGGTTATGTAATTCGCCGCATCTTGCGCCGCGCAATGCGTCATGGCCAATTATTGGGACATCGTGGGGCGTTGCTGTCGGAACTGTATCCGGCACTGGTGCGCGAAATGGGTGATGCGTATCCAGAACTGGCCCGCGAACAGGCGCGCGTGGTTGAAATCATTCGCAATGAAGAAAACGCGTTTGCCGATATGTTGCAAAACGGTATGAAATTGCTGGAAAACGAATTGCCTAAATTGAACACCAATGTGTTGCCGGGCGATGTCGCATTCAAACTGTTTGATACATACGGTTTTCCATTGGATTTGACGCAAATGATTCTGCGCGACAAGAATATTGATGTAGATGTGGCCGGGTTTGAACGCGCCATGACCGAACAAAAAGAGCGCAGCCGCGCCGACACCAAAGGCACACGCACACTGTGGGAATCCCAAAATTTGCCTGCAACCGATGACAATTCTAAATACACACCAAATGCGGAAATGGAATCAACCGTTTTGGCAATCTTGCGCAATGGCGAATTCGTGAAATCGGCAACCGCCGGTGACGCGGTCGAAGTTGCACTGGACAAAACCAATTTTTATGGTACCCAGGGCGGCCAGGTTGGCGACAGCGGTGAAATCACCCGCGATGGCACATCTGTTATGACGGTGGCCGAGGCCGCACGTGCCGACAATGTTGTTATTCACAAGGGAACATTGGCGGGCGACCTGGCGGTGGGCGATACGGTTAAAACCACCATCAATACGGCGGTGCGCCAGCAAACAACACGCGCACACACGGCGACGCATTTGCTCCAGGCCGCATTGCAGCATGTTTTGAACGAAGATGTGCACCAACGTGGGTCCAAGGTTTCGCCGGATTCTGTGCGATTTGACTTCTCGTTCGGGCGCGCAATGACCGACGACGAAAAGAAAGCGGTCGAAGACCTGGTGAACAAGTGGATTGCGGCCGATATGCCGGTCACACACGAAGAAATGTCACTGGACGCCGCAAAAGCAAAAGGCGCAACGGCGCTGTTCAATGAAAAATACGGCGACACGGTCAAGGTTATCACGGCCGGCGATGTGTCGTGTGAATTGTGCGGTGGCACACATGTCTATCACACGGGCGAAATATTAAAGGCCCGCGTGAACAAGGAAAAATCCATCAGCAGTGGTATCCGCCGTATTACAATGTCGGTTGGAACATTGGCAGAATAATAAATGGGGCTTTCGCCCCGTTTTTTATTAGAGAGCAAAGTGTAGAGAGCAGAGAGCATCCGTCTCCGCTGGCGCTCCGCCGCGATAAAGAGAGCAATGAAGGGCGCCATCGGCGCACTTGTTTTTACCGTTGCGGAATAAAGTTCTCCTCCTGTGGAGGAGTACCGCGTAGCGGGGAGGTGGTCTTTTGTCTTACATTTATTCCACATTGTGCACTCTCAAGACCACCCCGGCCTGCGGCCACCCCTCCACCGGAGGGGAACTTGCCCCACGCCAGGAATGAAACAAAATTCCCCTCTGGGAAGCCGCGGTAGCGCAACGCGCCGGGGTAGTCGTTTACTGGATTGCCGCGCTGCGCTCGCAATGACAATAAAATAGCAAGTGTGCCGAATGGCGCACATATCATTTTTATCACGGCGGAGCGCCAGCGGAGACGGATGAACTTTGCACTTTGAACTCTGAACTTTACACCAGCCCATTGCGGCACAGGTTTGCAAATATCGGTTTGTCCAACCCCAACATTGGAATCAGCACACTGGGGCGTGCATCAATATTGATGTCACGGGTGTGCGTCACGCCATTACGCACGGTTTTAATGACCGCACTGGGTAAATCGCCCCGCCCTATACATGATGACAAATACACAAAGCATTCATCGTTATCCCCCAGATTTTCCACCGCCAAACGCCGTGCATATATGTTTAATGTTACATCGGCCTTGGACGCGTCTTTGGTCCAGGGACTGCCCCCGCCGATGGGGCACGCGGTGGAATAAAAATCGCATGCCAGTTTGCGCCCCGTGATGCCACAGTCTGCGATTGACGCGTGATATGTGTATCGGCCGGTTCCATTTATGATTATGTGCCGCGGGCGCGCGCCCAGTGTGCGAATCACAAAGTCACCCAGGTCTGTATCGGTCAACATTGGAATCGCGACAATCGCGGTGTCTATTGTGCCATCATCCGCCAATGTGATTTGTGTTTTGATATCCAGCCCCAAATTATTTGACGCGCGCGCCAAATCATACAATGCGCGGTTTAATTTCCGTGCCAGGTATAATTCGCGATTGATATGTCCATCGCCCCGACATGCGTATCCGACAAAGACGCCCTGGTCGCCCCATCCGTCGCGCACAACCCCGCGGTTGATGTCGGGCGATTGAACGCCAATCATATTTATGATTTCGATTTTATCGGGGTTGATGGTGCATTCGCCCCAGCGCGCGGCATAATCGTGCGTGTATCCGATTTCCGCCAACGCATTGATGACATATTGGCGTAATTCGCGCGTGTCGCAATGCCCGGTGATTTCGCCGCCCAGTGCAACGGTGTTGTTTTTTACCATAACCTCGACCGCGTATTTAACGTGCGGGTCTTGTTCAATCATTCGGTCTAAAATATAACTGGAAATATAATCGGCAATTTTATCAGGGTGCCCGATTGACACCGCTTCCGCAGTTTTCTGCATTTTTCACTCCTTGTTTAGTCCGCTGTTGTGGGACAAGTCAGGTTAAATCCACATCGCCACACACGTTATTGGTTGTGACAGAGTAATGTTTTATCTTTATGTAAAAAAAGTCAAGCATCAAAAAATTGCTTTACATATTTTTTAATATTTTCTAGAATCAAACGGTCAACAACAAAGGAAGGAAAAATGGTTCAAAAAACAGTTAAAAAAGCACCTGCCAAGAAAGCGGCGGTTGCGAAAAAGGCCCCGGCGAAAAAGGTCGTTGCGGCCAAAAAGCCAGCGCCGAAAAAGGTTGCCAAGGCTGCAAAACCCGTGATGGAACCGGTCGTGGTTGCCCCAGCACACGAATGCAACTGTGGTGCAAATTGCACATGTGGTTGCAAATGCGGATGCCGCGCATGCCGTTTCATCAAAAAATTGTTGGTAATCTTGATTGTGTTCGCATTGGGTTTTGTCGCGGCAAAAATGTGCTGTGGCGGTCCACGCGTTCACTTTAACAATGGTTGCCTGGATGCTGCATCGGTTAAATGCCCAAAGATACAGGCCGAATTGCCGATGATGGATGCAAATGGCGATGGTTGCATTTCTCGTGAAGAATTCCGTGCATATAAAAAACAAATGCACCACCAGAAAAAATCTGAACCATCAACAGTTCAAATCGAAGTATATGAATAAAAAAGCACCCCGTTTGGGGTGTTTTTTTATGGCACAGATAACAGATAGTTTCCCCTTGCATTTGTGATAAAACGCACTATTATATTATGCGAGAAGAGAATCTGGTCTGAAATATTTTTAGATTAGAAAAAACTATTCCCCCGTGCTATAATTGTTATGATTTCAATTCCACATGGGGATTAAAACCCACGCCGCCACAGATTCACTACAAATAAAGCCGTTTGCTTTATTGGCAATGGATTTGTGTGGTGGCGCGAAATGTTAAACATAAACAAAGGATAAATATATGGTTAAAGTCAGAGAGAAAAAAGCGGCGCCCGCCCCTGTTGCGGCGGAGCCCAAACGTGCACCGAAAAAAGGTGATGCACCCAAAAAACCGGCAAAAATTTCCGGTATGAACAAACACGAAACAGATGCCAACGACGACAAAATGTATTTTATGGCGTTGGGTGGTCTGGAACATATTGGCCAGAATATGTACCTGTATAAATATCATGGTAAATATCTGGTTGTTGATTGCGGTATGGGATTTTTGGAAGAAGAAATCGGTGCCGGCGATGTGCAATACTGTGACACCACTTGGTTGGAAAAGCGCAAGAAAGATGTTGTTGGTTTCGTTATTACCCACGGACACGAGGACCACATTGGCGCACTGAAATACATTTGGCCGAAATTCCGCAAGCCTATTTATTGCACGCGGTTTCCGGCGGAAATTCTGCGCGAAACATTCCGTGGGATGGAAATAGATTTCAACCCAGAAAAAGACATTGTCGTATTTGACCACCACGGGGCAACATTAGAACTGGACCCATTCACGGTCGAAACATTCCATGTTTCGCACTCTGTGCCCGAGGCGCAAATGCTGATTATCAAAACCCCGGCGGGGAAAATCCTGCACACGGGCGACTGGACATTTAACGACGACAATCCAATTGAAGATCCGACCGACTTTGCGCGTCTGCGCGAAATTGGGTCCGACCCGAAATTGTTGGCATGTATGTCGGATTCAACATCGGCATCGCGCCAGGAAAAGCAGACGACCGAAACCCAGGTCCGCGATACTTTCACCAAATTGATGAAAGACGCGCCGGGCCGCGTTATTGTGACCGGTTATTCCCGTTCAATTGCGCGTATGAAAATGTTTGCCGAGGCCGCACATGCCGCCGGCCGCGTTGCCGCAATTAAAGAGCGCAGCAATCCAAACCCGGTGCCATACGTTGGCCTGCCAGAATTCCGCGAAATGGGTATGGAATTTGGATACTTGGACCGCGATGATGTGTACCTGCACAGCGAAATCAAAGATTTACCAGCCGAAAAACAGGCTATATTCTTGACCGGTTCCCAGGGCGAACAATATGCTATGTTGACCCGTCTGTGCCGCGGCCATGTAAAGGAAATGAAACTGATGCCGACCGATACGGTTCTGTTCAGTTCCATCATTATTCCGGGCCGCGAACAAGATGTGTCGTTCCTGTACAACAAATTGGCGCGTATGGGCATCAAAACGCACACCATATTTGATACAGACCACCTGCATGCGTCTGGTCACGCGGGCCGTCCGGAATTTGAACGATTCTATGATATGGTTCACCCCCAGGTTTCAGTGCCAATGCACGGCGATTACATCAATGAAATGTTGAACGGTAAAATGGCAATGGAACGCGGTGGTGCAAAATATATGATGGTTGTGCACAACGGCGAAATGATTGCATTGGCCGATGGCGCCGAACCGTATATCTGTGAAACCATTGAAACCGGATTCGTCGTAATGGAGGGCGAAACCGAACGCAGCGCCGATGACCAGGTTTACAAAAACCGCAAAAAGATTGCGACCAATGGCGCGGTGTTCGTGACACTGCCGGTTGATAAACGCGGTTTCCTGAAAGGCGTGCCCGAGGTTTCCAGTGCCGGTATTTTTGAAACCGATGACACCGGTTTTATGAAACGCCAGATTCAAATTGAAATCACCAAGGCGATTGATGCCCTGACCAAGACCGAACGCAAAGACCGCGACAATTTGGTTCGCGCGGTCCAGGTTGCGTCGAACAAGGTCGTGCGTGCATCACTGGGCGCGGACAAAAAACCGCAATACAGCGTGCACTTTGTGTTGAAATAAAAAACGGGGCCCCGCCCCGTTTTTTATTAGAGAGCAGAGAGCAATGTTTGCGCTCGCGTCCGCTCGCAACATTTACATGACCAGGATCCTATGGTCAAGCCATAGGATGACACATACGAGAAAGCCCGCAATATAAAAGCGAACAATGTTCATAAAATTGGGCACCCAACCACACAACAGCCGTCACCCCGGCGCAGGCCGGGGTCCATTGCCCCGCGGGGACTGCCACCACCACTACCCCGCCCGCCCTGCGGGCACCCCTTCGCCAGCGAAGGGGATTTCATTGCTCTCTGCTCTCTTTATCGCGGCGGAGCGCAGCGGAGACGGATGCGCTTTGCTCTCTTAAATAAAACCGCCCTGGATGGGGCGGTTTTATTTTTCGGCCAATGGGTGGGCGTGGTTATATATGTTCATTATTTCGGACATATTGACACGCGTATATAATTGTGTCGTGGACAGCGATGAATGCCCCAGCAATTCTTGCAGGCTGCGCAAATCCGCCCCGCCCGCCAGCAATGCCGTGGCAAATGTGTGACGCAATGCGTGCGGTGTCACATAATCGGGCAATTGCAGATATTTGCGCACACGTTCGATAACCTTTTCCGCCATACGCGGCGACATGGGCAAACCGCGCACACTGCGAAACAGCGGGTCGTCCGGCGCGCCACCAAACGGACGCACCGATGTATATTTGTCGATTGCATCCCACACCGCGGGCAAAACGGGGACTATGCGTTCCTTGGCGCCCTTGCCCATTATGCGTAAAACATCCGGATGCGTGCGCACATCGGCGTTGGTCAGGGATAATGCCTCGGATATACGCAGGCCACACCCAAATATCAACACCACCAGTGCCCAATCACGCGCGGCTATCCATGGGTCATTTTCATCAATATTTCGAATGGCGTCATGCATGTGTTCAACATCGGCGACGTCAATCGCCTTGGACAATTTACGTGGAACCTTGGGCGAAGAAATCAAACCTATTGCGTTGTTTTTTATGCCATGATGTTTTGCCAAATATTTATAGAAACCGCGCAACGACGACAGTGCCCGCGCCGTCGATTTATGTGCCAGGTTGCGCCGCGCCCTGTCCGCCAACCACGCGCGAAAACACAATGTGTCGGCGCGCGCCATATCGGAAATGCCCGCCACACCGCCGGCATAGTTATCCCAGAATTTTATAAAATCGTAAATGTCCGTTTTGTATGCTGTGGCGGTATGTGACGAATAGTTTTTCGTATTCGTTAAATATTCAATAAATTCGGCAACTATTTCGTTCATGATTGATTTGTGTCCGCATTTGCGGACACACTTTCATATTTATCTGATTTCAAATGTTGCAGATACGGTGACCGAAACCTCGGTATCCTTGGCGACCAGACCGCCACCAACGTATGCGCCGGCATCCGCCGATTCCATTTTTGCACTGGCGCGCAGGAAATTAGACGCCAACGGCTGGTACGAACTGCGTGTTGATGTGTCATACGATACCGCCAACATTTTGCCAGCGTGGCGTTTGTCGCCCGATGCCAATGCGTCCGCACGAACGCGCGCGTTTTCAACCGCCGTGCCCAAACATTTTTCCATAATTGGTTTTAATGTTTCTGTGCTGGTATACATACGCAGATTTTCCGAATAAACATTCGGTTGCCCCGCAAATTGGGTCAATATTTTTTCAATTGTGTCGATGTTGTCGGTCGAAACCTCGACTGCGATGGATGTTTCGATGCCCAGTTTTTCCGATTTCTGCAATTCGCGATTCCATTCGGTTTTTTCATACGAATTGAAATCTGTGGTCTGCATTTTTACATCTTGCGTTTTCAGGTATTCTGTGATTTCGGTAATTTTTGCGGTGGCCTGTTTCATCGATACAGCGGCCGATTTGTCCAAAGTCGTCACGCGCAATGTGATTGCGGTCCGATCCTTTGGCGCAGTGGTTAAACATTCGCCCGACACCGAAATGGTGCGAATATCACGCGGCTGTTCCAACCAACCGGTGACCAGTGCCAACACGGCACCAACGCCGATTACACTGCCCGTCCATACTAACGATTTTCTCATTTTCTCTCCTTTCCTTTGTTATTTATCCCTAGTCAAAATAGTTTAATTTCATTGCCGCCTTGACACGTTTGACGGTCTCGGCCGCCGCCGTGCGTGCGTCAATTGTGCCCCGGCGCAAAATTTCCATTACCGATGCCGGGTCACGCGCCAATTGTTCACGGCGTTCACGAATTGGGCCCAATGTTTCCTGCATCACACTGTTCAGGAATTTTTTAACCTTTACATCGCCCAGGCCGCCCCGTTCATAATGCGCCGCCAATTCATCATAGTTCGCATATTCTGGCAAAAACGCGGCAAAGTGTTCCGGTTTTGCAAATACCGACAAATATATGAACACCGGATTATCGGTTGTGTTGCCGGGATCGGTGACACGAATATGTTTTGGATCGGTGAACATGGTTTTGACCTTGGCCGCGATTTCATCTGCGGAATCTTTCAGGTAAATGCCGTTGTTTAACGATTTGCTCATTTTCGCATTACCGTCCGTCCCCGGCAGGCGCGCCGCCGATTTAGATTGCGGAACAACCGCGCGCGGCATAGTTAAAGTATCACCATAAATGCTGTTAAATTTGTGCACGATTTCCGACGCCTGTTCTAACATAGGCAATTGGTCATCGCCCACTGGCACAATATTTGCGCCAAACGCCGTGATGTCCGCCGCCTGGGAAATTGGATATGTAAAGAACCCAACCGGAACGCCACCATTAAATTTTTCTTTTTGTGCAATTTCGTTTTTCACCGTCGGGTTGCGTTGCAGACGCGCGACCGTCACCAGGTTCATGTAATAAAATGTCAGTTCGGTCAATTCTGAAACCTCGGACTGAATAAACATGGTCGTTTTTGTCGGGTCATAACCCGCCGCCAACATATCCAGCGTGATTTCCATAACATTTTCGCGAACACGCGCCGGGTCATCAAAGTTGTCGGTCAAGCCCTGGGCATCGGCAATCATGGCATACATTTTTTCATACCCGCCGGCATTTTGAATTGCAATATTCGGCATCAATGCACCAACCATGTGGCCAATGTGCAGCGGCCCCGTTGGGCGAATTCCTGTCAAAATAATATCTTTGGACATCATAATACTCTTTATAATTTCATTGTGATTAATGATACATTATTTATGCGAAAAAATCAAAATTAAAAACGCGCCAAACGGCGCGTTTTTCGTATCTGTTTCGATTCCTATTACCATTAACGAGAATAGAATTCGACGACCAGTTCTGGGAACATCTGAACCGGGTACGGAACATCTTGGAACGATGGTACACGGACAAATGTCGCAGCGAAATTCGCGCTGTCGACATTGACATAGTCCGGCCAGTTGCGTTCCGCCGATTCCAGTGCCAAAACAACCAACGGCATCTGTTTTGCTTTTTCGCTGACGGTGATGACATCGCCTGGTTTTACCTGGTACGATGCGATTTTAACGCGTTTGCCATTGACATAGATGTGACCGTGGCTGATCAATTGACGGGACGAGAAAACGGTTGGTGCCAATTTTGCACGATATACAACCGCGTCCAAACGGCGTTCCAGCAAACCAATCAAGTTTTCTGGGGTGTCGCCCTTCATATTGTCGGCTTCCAGGTAATATGCACGGAATTTCTTTTCGCCGATGTTGCCATAATAGCCCTTCAGTGTCTGTTTTGCGCGCATCTGTTTTGCGTAATCAGACGAATTGCCACCACGCGATGTTGGTCCATGCTGGCCCGGTTTGTATTTGCGTTTGTTAAATGGGGATTTTGCCTGGCCCCACAGGTTCACGCCCAAACTGCGGGCGATTTTCAATTTACGAGTGCTGCGTTTCGCGCCTGCTCTTGCCATAATTTTATCCTTTGTTTTTGGTTTTTAGGTGCCAGGTTTGTCACAGATTCCTTATCGCGTGCGGGACCAAAAAGCACCGCCGCCGTAATCAGTTCTGATTACCCAGCGCGCCCAGTTTATAGTGTTTTGTCACGAAAATCAAGTATTTTCTGCAATGTCAGGAAATTTTTCACACCACAATCGCGCGCAAATGCATCCCCGCGCGACCAAAAGCGCCCTATTTTTGCAACCTCGTGCGCGTCATCGCTGAACACGATGGGAATATTGCGTTCGACGGCCATTTTTACAATGCGTGCCGACGGATACGGTGCATCGCCCCGTTCATAAAAACTGGTATTTATTTCAATCGCGGTACGCGATGCCGCAATTGCATCCAACGCCGCCGTTTCAAATGGAATCCATTTATCGTCAATGCCCAGCCCGACCTTTTTCATTAAATCCAAATGCGCCATCCATGTAAACAGGCCAGACGCCGCCGCACGCGTGACCCCGCGCCAATATTCGGCAACCATTTCATCGCGCAACCACGGCGCGGCATTCGCCACATCATGCGTGTTGCACAGTGTGCCACCCGCCGCCACAAAATGTGCCGAACCAATTATATAATCGGGCCGCAATATTTCCACCGCCCGCAGAAAACCATCGTGCCATTCGGGGTATGTGAAAAAATCAGCCTCCATCCCGCGATAAATTTTTATATCTGAATTTTTTGCCAATGCGTCCAATTCGGCATAGTGTGCGGCAAATTTATCAATGGCCTCGGCAAATGATGATGAATACATACCATTGTACCCACCGCGCACCGAATATTCATACATTTTGGTATTTTTAATGTCCGGGTGCACAATGAAATGATTAGACACCCCAATCGCCCGAAATCCCATTTCACGTGCACGCGCCACCATTTCGGCCGATGTACTTTTGCCGTCAAACCCAATTGTATGTGTGTGCAGTGTGAAATCTTGCATTGTGGATATAATTCCTCAGAACTTTACCGTCGGGGCGTTGCGTTGTTGTGCGTCATCTATTTCACACAGTTTTTCGTGCGTTATTCCAAACGCGCGAGCGACCATATTTGATGGGAATTGGTCGATTTGTGTGTTCAACCCCATAACCACAGTATTATAGAATTGGCGCGCAGCCTGAATTTTCGTTTCGGTATCGGTAATTTCGCGCTGTAATTCCAAGAAATTTTCATTCGCGCGCAGTGTCGGATAATTTTCAGACAACGCAAAAATGCTTTTCAATGTGGCCGACAATTGATTTTCAGCCGCCGCACGTGCATCACCCGTGGCACTCATTGCCGACGCGCGTGCCGCCACCACGGCATCCAGTGTTTTGCGTTCATGCGCCGCCGCCCCACGCACGGTTTCCACCAGGTTTGGAATTAAATCATACCGGCGTTTTAATTGTGTGTCGATTGTGGCAAACGCCTCGCGCACCTGGTTTTTGCGTGCGACCAAACCATTATATACCGCAATGAAATACAGAATTAAAACCGATGCAACCGCAATTGCTGTCCACATATTTGCCCCCCTGGGTTATTATTCATTGCCATTGTAGTGCGCACACCAGAAAATACAATAAAAATTTTACCGCGACAAGCACAATCCAGGTTTTCCGCCGGGAAGCCGGGGTGGCACGAAGTGCCGGGGTGTCGTTTTCTGGATTGCCACGTTCTGCTCGTAATGACAGGAAACACTAATTCCCAAAAAATTGTCATTCCTGCGTAGGCAGGAATAGGGACCATACAATGCGAGTGACAACGAGCCAAACACAGACTATTGCGGAATACGGTAATATTGGTATCAACCTATTTTTATTGAATATTGTACAACAACGAACGAGAGCAATTTTCAAGCCCCTATTCCTGCCTACGCAGGAATGACAACATGGCAAGTGCGCCGGATGGCGCACTATCTATTCTCTATGCTCTGTTATCTATGCTCTAATAAAAACGCCCCGTGGGGCGTTTTTATTACCGTTGTTTATGTTTTATAGTCCAACCCTTGGATACCAACCAAAGACTGTCTTCGGGGTGTATCTGGCCTGGATAAAGTATAAAATCGCCCCGCCCAAAAACGCGGGTAGAGTCAACATTGATAGCAGGTTCTAATTTTTTATTCCGCAATGCCGCCATATATACTGGACCGCCACGTGTAAATCCCGTGCCTTCTACCGTTAGATAAACATTTGCAACAGCTGGATCGGATAATTTTTCGTTTACTTTTTCTGGGGTAATTGCATCATAGTTTTCAAAATAAAACCACAATGTCGTATCGTGTTTTTGTACAACCGGCTCTGTTTTTTGCTCTGGTTCGTTTTGCCCCCCACGGCATGCCGGCAACAATGTTGCGCCCGCAATCCCCAAAATAGGCAACACGCGTTTCAGGTTATATTTAACGGTTTTATTAAAATTCATAATTGTACCCCTTGGTTGGTTTTACACACTAAATTGTAATACAACACAATGATTTTGTCAATATTTTGGCCCCCGGATTTCTGCGGGTTTGAGGCGAAAACAAAATTGCCTAAAAAAACGGCGCAGTGGCGCAGAAATCCGGGCGAAAATGTGAATAAAAAAGTGCCGAAAAAAACGGTGGTTTCGATTCGGCACTTTTATGCCAAAATTTTGCCCAGTTTCCCGCCTGATGTCAATTTTATTTTGTGTCGAAAATAAACCACCGTTTTTTTCGGCAATATAGCAGGGAGCCCCAGGGATGAAAAAGATATTATTGCTAGCGATATTCGCAATATTTGTTGGTCACATAAAGTTGGCGGTTGCAGAACAAAGATGTGAGGATATTGAAAAAGACTATATTTGTAAGGGCATGGGGTGTGGGTGGTCAACGTTGGGGACATGTATCGGCTGTGATGCAAATAGCTATGGAACTGGTGGAACTTGCCTATCGTGTGATACGCTGGTGGATGATAAAAACAATAAAGGCTATTGGAATAAGTCGGATGGCGACGACACGCCAAAAATAGCCAGTGTGTGTTATGCGGATTGTAATGCCAAGAAAAATACAACCGATTGCCCGTACTATGGCAAAGTAGACGGCGGGTATTGTAAGGTGAGCAGTGAGGAGAAAGTATACTATAACGCCACAACGAAAAGTAAATGTTCGTACAGTTTGCGCTGTGATAGCAATCATTACATGGTATACAATGGCTCAGGATATACTTGCCCGGCATGTTCGAGTTTACAAATAACCATAGATGGAAAAACATATACCAATTATTGGACCAGTGGACAGGGCGGTACGTTTGATAGTAATAGTTGTGTTGCAACATGTGGTTCTGACAGTGCCAAATTGGTTGGTGTTGCGACATACGAGGAATCTACCGTAACCTATCCCAAGGAATGCATTCCGAAAACATGTCAGAATTCAACGAACAAGTGCGAGGGGTATAAACTGGTCACGCCGCATTCATGCCCAAGTGGAAAACACGTATGCTCATATACTTTGAGAAGTCCCACTGGTGGCCCGTCGACAACCTTTTATCGTTGTGTCAACTCGGCACTGTCTTTTGACGAGTGTCGCACTTCTTCCATAGATGCTACCGAGGGTAAAACAGGTTGTTTTCGTTATACCCAAGAACAGACAACTGGGTTCCCAGAGGGGACGAACGCGACCAAGGGATACACGATTTTGAATGAAACCAGTGGAACATATCCTTCATCCTCATTGCGCGTATACGAATGCTCGGCGGGATACCACCTGCAAACACCAGTAAAGACAGATAATGACCACTGTACCGGCCGTAAATATGGTACATGTATATCGGATACTGGAAAATGCAATGCGGACCTGTTGGACTGCACAGGGGGCAGTACGAACACAATCAGTGGCACCAATATTACATGGAACGCGGACAAAGAGGACTGGAATGCAAATACTGGGTGCAAGTGTGTGTCAACTGGCGTGACGCTTTATAATGGTACAGGCAATGAAATTGGAACAGCAACCATAACCAAAACATACGCGTCTGGTGACAAGAACAATGGCAACACAAAATGGAACGATGCCGAGATAAATGTCACGCGTTGTATCTTGGGATATGCCGCCCAGGATGGCACATGCAAGCCGGTTAAGGATGGACAGTATAGTGCGGACAATGACCCTGTGGCGCACGAATGTTCCAATGTAGAGGTTTGTTTACAGAATGGGGGCGTTTGTTCCAACCCTGTGACGAATTATTATAAGCATTCTAATTTACCACGCGAGAGCGCCGACAATTGTTATGCTAAATGTTCGGAGCGCGTTGCGGATTTGAATGCAAAATCTGGCAACAATGGTACGTGGCGATTGCAATCTGGTGCGGCCACAACTGTCACCAGAAAGATTGGCAGTTTATGCCAGGTAGAATTATCGTGTAAAGCACAGTATTATCGTTATGCCCGGTTGGATATGAGCGTTGAGGCCCAAAAGTGCAAATCGTGCAGCGAGTTAACGGACAGTGATAGCAAAACGGATTATTGGAACAAATCGGATGGTGGAACAGGTGATGAAACATCGTGCTATGCCCTGTGCAACGACAGCGACAAGAAACCAACGACCGATAATGGTAAGTTTACGGCCGGTGCATCCAGGGTTAATTATGATGCCACCACCAAGGCAAAATGTACCTATACCCTGGGGTGCGATGCTGGTTATTACAAGAAGGGTGATGGTAAATCTTGCGGCGCGTGTCCGGCGGGCTCGACCAGCGATGCTGGTTCAACTGATATAAAACAATGTTATATGAAGGGAGGCAAGGACGGCACATTGTTTTGCGACAAACACGGATGCTTTAATTTACCAACCGGCGTACCAATATTCTATGCCGGCGACTAATCCGCCCGCCCCACAGGGGCGGGAGAGCAAAGAGCATCCGTCTCCGCTGACGCTCCGCCGCGACCAGGAGAGCAGAGCGCAATGTTGCGCGCCATTCGGCGCGCTTGCTATTGTCATTCCTGCGTAGGCAGGAATAGGGTCTTGAAAATTGCTCTCGTTCATTGTTGTACAATATTTGGTAAAAGGTGGCGTATACCAATATTACCGTATTCCGCAATATTCTGTGTTTGGCTCGTTGACACTCGCACTGTATAGTCCCTATTCCTGCCTACGCAGGAATGACAATAAGATAGGCGCGTTCCGCGCACATATATTCACCTGGATCCCGGTGTCAAGCACCGGGATGACACATACGTGAAAGTCCACAACCAAAATTTTAATAATATCCGTAAAAGGAAAGAAGTACCCAGACCTTGTCATTCCGGGGCTTGACCCCGGAATCCAGGTATATGGTGTTGCGAGCAAATGCGAGCACAATCATTGCTCTTTAACAATAACCCTCCCCCGGCACTCCGTGCCACCCCGACCCGGGCCCCGCGAAATCGTCAGATTTTGTGGGTGGTTCCTGGTGGGGAATAAAAAAACGGGGCGGGGCCCCGTTTTTTATGATTTTTTCCAGAATGCAAATCCGCGACGCGTTGATTTTTCCTCGCGCTGCTTTCTGTCTTCGATTGCACGACGGTGTTCCGCACGGCGTTCGTGGAACCGGCGGGCGGATTCTTCGTCACGTTGAATCAATTTCAATTCGGTCACCGACAATTTGCCGTTGCGAACTTCTTCGTCAAATTCGACAATGTCGTTTTCGTTCAGGAATCTGATACCTGCTGCTTTCAGTGCACTGGAATGAACAAATACATCATCCGTATTACCATCCGCATTTGGCGCATCTGGTGTGATGAAACCAAAGCATTTTTTACCGTTATACCATTTTACTTTACCTTGACGCATAATCGTTGTCCTTTGTTATGCTTGTTATGGTTCTGCAACCCTTTCAAGAACCTGGTATAATTTTGACTGAAATGAGATTTTTTTGCAAGGAAATAACTTTCCTAGGATTTTATCGCGATTTATGATATAATTGCGCCCGGTAAAAAAATAAATGCGGGCAAAATGCCCGCATTTTTATTTGTTCGCACCCGCAAAATTACTCGGATTTTTTATAATAACGCTGGACCTCGGTCATAACAAAGTTAAACAGACGACCCGCCAATGTATCCGACGGAACCGACCAATCACGATATGCATACGGCATTGCCGCAACCAAAACAAATGTCGCCATAAAACGGAAAATGTCATATTCCTGGACCGGGGTCAATTTGGCCGGGGAATCGGTAATGTGAAAAACCTCGTTCTCAATGGCGTCTTGCAATTTTGAAATTATGCGTTCAACAACATGCGGCGGGTAATACAGTGTGCATTTTTTCGGGAAACCTTCGAACAAAAGCGATGCGTCACCCTGGCCGTACAAAATGTTCCATCCAACGCGGTCGAACAATTCGGCCAAACACTGGCATATCAACAGATTGTATTCTTTTGCCCCGTCTTCCATAAAATCGGCCAAGCGGCGTTCAATGCTTTTACTTTTTGCGCCGCCACTTTTGCGCGAGATTTCATAGTGCGCGTGCGTTTTGCGTTCGTATTCAAAGAATGTACGAACCTGGCATATAATTTCCATGGGCACAACCATACCGCCGGTGCCAATGTCGATTATCAATTTGGCATCGCGATAATTACGCGGGTTTTCCATATCATAGAAATTATCACGCACCGACAAGACGCGTTCCGGCATCATTTCGCGCACGCGTTCAATGAATGTTCGCGCCTGGGGAATCAAATCGAACAGGCATTTCACACGCCATACATCCTGTAAACGATGGCGCGGCGGGCGAATTTTATCCAGCGCACGTACCAATTCCACCGCAATTTGTTCGTGCCCCGACCCGATAATGGACAGCACCGTTTCCGATGGGGTGGAAATATATTTCTCGTTCAATTTGTCGCGAATTTTATCCGCAATGGCGCGGGCCGATGCCTCGCGTTCGTGGCTGGCAATAACGCGATATACGGTGGATGCAACCTCGTTCACATACGATGCATAATATTTCCCCGTGATTTTATCCAGCGCACGATCAATGTTTTTCTGGGCACCGACAATGACCGTCACAATTGACGACACCGCCAGGTCAATTTTGTGCCCCGCCCCACTGGTAAAAAACTGATTACGCATTGGGTCGGCATCCAAACGATGATGCACAATGTACGGCGACAATGGGTTGATGTCGTGAATTTTCATTGGCGCATCAATCGCACTGTCGGTGGCATAGTCGTATTGCATAACGGGTGCCTTGGGCGCACCAAAACATTTGCCCAGGAAATAGAAAACCTCGCGACACCATTTCATACTGTCTGAATACAATACCGATAAATATTGGGCGGCGGCATCATTTATACGACCAGATGCGCGTGCGGCCTCGATAGTTGCCAAATTTTTGCGGTCGCGGGCGGCAACAATGTTAAATATATCGGAGTCGGGTTCAGACATAATTTATTTTCCTTGGGCTGTATTATTTCATAATCGGGAACAGAATAACATCGCGCAGGGTTGGCTGGTCGAATATGATGCTGGCCAAACGGTCAACACCAACGCCAACGCCCGAAATCGGCGGGAATCCGTGTTCCATCGCGCGAACATAATCGTTGTCGGGGTTAAATGCCTCTTCGTCACCACCGGCAATGTTTTTCGCCTGTTGTTCAAATGCCGCCAATTGCTGTATCGGGTTGACCAATTCGGAATAACCCTTGCATAATTCGGCGCCACATACCAACAATTGGAACATATCCAGACAACGGTCGTCCGCATCGCTGTGACGCGCCAATGGTACCATGTATGTCGGATAATTGTATAGGAATGTAGGCTGGACAATGCTGTCGCGAATCTTGCGTTTATATACATAATCAACCAATGTCGGTACGGATTTCAGGTCATCCAGTTCGCCCGCCGGGAACATACCCTGGTCAACCAACTGTTTGCGCAATGCATCAACATCATCAAAATCCAAAATGTTGCAACCAAACAATTCGTTCATTTTCGCGGTGTAATCTACCATTTCATATTTGCTGAAATCCAGTTCAGTGCCCTGGTACGAAATTTGCAATGTGCCACGGCAACGCTGAATCAGATTCTGAATCAAATCCCATGTGAATTTCAAATTGCGTTTCCAATCCCAATACGCCGCATACCATTCCACCATTGTGAATTCTTGCAGGTGCATGGCATCCATACCCTCGTTACGGAAATCCTTGGCAACCTCGTACACACGGTCAAACCCGGCACAATTTGCCAATTTCAAGAACAATTCCGGGGAAATACGCAACTGAAAATCCGCATCCAACGCGTTGTGATGCGTCAAGAACGGACGCGCCGCCGCACCAGATGCAACATTTTGCATAACCGGGGTTTCAATTTCCAAAAATCCGTTATTGTTCATAAATTCACGCCAATATTGCGTCATCTTGAACCGGCCCAGCAATGTTTTACGGGTTTCTGGGTTGGAAATAATATCCAAATAGCGCTGGCGATAACGGGTTTCGGTATCAGTCAGACCATGGAATTTTTCCGGCAACGGACGCAATGCCTTGGATAAAATGGTATATTTTGCAACGCGCACGGTCAATTCACCCGCGGTTGTGTGATACAATTCGCCATCAATTCCGATAAAATCACCCAGGTCAACGTTCGCCTTCATAAATTTATATTGTTCTTCGCCCAATTCTTCGCGGGACATAGAAAACTGAATTTCACCGGCAATATCATAAATGCGGCCAAACATCAATTTACCCAACCAACGCAGTGCCGTCACGCGCCCCGCCAATTTAACCGGTGTGCCATCCGCCAATTCGCGTGCATCTGAAATTGTGTGTGTGCGATCAAATTTGTCTTTCCATACAACACCATCGCGGGCACGGATGTTTTCCGCCTTTTGCAGGCGCGCCTGTAATTCATTGGTCGACATATTCGTGTTATCTGCCATTTCTTGTTTTCCTTTTCATGCTTTTTTATAAAAAACGGACGCAAAATGGTGCGTCCGTCGTTAAATTTGATGGTCGCACGCGTCTTTATAAAAATTTTTTCAAATTCATTACTTTCATATTTTTGTTTGACCGGATTTGCTTTTTACCAAGCGTCATTATTATGACAATTTTTTCGTAAAAGTAAAGTACAAATTGCCCATTTGCGCCCGCCTGATACATTGCAAGAAAAAAATTATTATAAATCATAATAATTTTCTTGTAATAACTTTTTGTAAATGATAATTTCAACGCAAAATAAATCGGAATTTATACTTGGGGGCACACCATGGTAAATTTGCGATAATGGAATAATCCAGGGGGGGATAAATACAATGAAAACACAACAGCGAAAAGTTCTGCGTATGGCGATAATTGTGGCTGCAATACTGGTCGTGGCATTTGGTACGGCAAAATATATTATTGGTCATCGGCCTTTTTCGTATGCCGGAACACTGGAAACGACCAAGGTTATAATTTCGTCGCGTGTGGCATCGGATATTTCTGAATTCTATGTGGCCGAGGGCGACACAATTACCCGCGACCAACCATTGATGTCTATGTCATGCGATGCGTATAAAATTTTGGCAAAACAATTGGATAATGATTATGAACGCGCCGATGCACTGATTGCCAAGGGGCACATGTCCCAGGCCGAATATGATGTTATTGCCCGCAATAAACAGGATAACGACCTGAAATTATCATGGTGCAATGTTGTATCCCCGATTGATGGTATGGTCATCACCAAATTCCGCGAGGTTGGCGAAGTTGTTGCCCCGGGCACAACACTGGTATCATTGGCCAATCCGTATGACATTTGGGCATATTTCTATGTTCCATACGATATGTTGCACAAAATAAATGTTGGCGATACCGTCACCGGCATATTGCCCGAGGCCCCCGGAAAAACATTTTCTGGCCGCATTATCAAAATAAATGAACAGGCCGAATTTACCCCTAAAAATGTTCAAACCCGTGCCGAGCGCACCCGGTTGGTATATGGTGTCAAGGTAAAGTTCGACAATTCTGATTTAACACTGAAATCTGGTATGACAATCGAAAGCACATTGTTAAATGAATAAAAGCATCGACATAGATATTTCGCACATATCAAAACGGTTCGGCAGTATTGTCGCACTGGATGATGTTTCTATGCAATTTAATGCGGGAACATTGTACGGCGTAATTGGGCCGGCGGGCGCGGGAAAAACCACCCTGTTCCGTTTGATGTTGCATCTGATGAAGCAAAATTCTGGCACAATAACATATACATCAAATGGCGCGCCCATTGATTTCGAAGATGCGCGCGCACTGATTGCATATATGCCCCAAAGTCAAAGTTTATATGCCGATTTGTCGGTTGAAGAGCATTTGGATTTTTTCCGGCGGCTGTACGGAATTCCAGATGCCGAATACAAACGCAAAAAATCCGAATTATTGCGGATGGCGCGATTGGAAAAGTTTTTGGACCGACCGGCGGGAAATTTGTCGGGCGGAATGTATAAAAAATTGGGGCTGATTTGTGCATTGTTGCGCAGCCCGCGCGTAATGTTGCTGGACGAACCGACAAATGGTGTTGACCCAATCAGTCGACGCGAATTCTGGGATTTATTGCACAGTGCCCAACAACAGGGAATTTTGGTTATTATGACCACCGCATATATGGACGAGGCCGAACGTTGCGGCGCGGTTGTATTGATGGAACGCGGGCATGTTTTGGGCGCGGGCGAACCACGCGAATTGTTGCGTACATCGCACGCGGCAAACTTTGATGAATATTTCTTGAAACGCGGGGGCGCAAAATGACGAAATGCATTGTTGATGTGTCAAATTTGTATGTGCGCTTTGGCGATTTCTGTGCGGTGCGTGATGTATCGTTTCATGTTGCACCGGGCGAAATATTTGGATTTTTGGGTGCCAACGGTGCAGGGAAAACAACAACCATACGCGTGTTGTGCGGTCTGTTGCCGGCATCCAGCGGTCGCGTCGTTATTGATGGCCACACATTTACCAGCGACACCGCAAACATAATAAAACAGCGCGTTGGATATATGTCCCAACGGTTTACATTGTATGATGGTCTGTCTATCAAGGAAAATTTCGATTTTGCCGCGGCGTTGCGTGATATTCCACGCGGTGTGTACCTGCGTCGCCGGCGCGAGTTATTAAAATTTATCGGTTTTGATGAAAAATTATCGATGGTTGTGCGCGACCTGCCCGGGGGAATTAAACAGGAAATTGCACTGTGCGTTGCGTTGTTGCATGACCCCAAAATTATATTTCTGGATGAACCAACGGCGGGTGTTGCACCGGTGTCGCGTATGCGTTTTTGGTCGCTGATAAAAAAACTGGCGGCAGACGGAAAAACGATTTTTGTCACCACCCATTATATGGACGAGGCAGAAAATTGCAATCGCATTGCGTTGATGCGCGCGGGCGAATTGATTGCGATTGATTCGCCACAAAATCTGAAAAAGCAAACATTCGGTGACACCTTGTATAACTTTACACCGCGCGTTGACAATCCAGTATTTCCACCCGAAAAAATATTGGACATTTGCGAACCATACGGACGCCATTGGCATATTCGTTTTCGCGACGGTGTTGATGCCGCCGTCCAGGTGCAAAAGTATAAAAAATATTTCGATATTAAAAAGATTTCCCCATCACTGGAAGATGTCTTTATCAGATTGGTAGAGGGTCAAAACCGATGAAAATATTTTCACGCGAACGCGCCGCGGCCATTTTTTCCAAAGAATGTAAACACATTTTGCGTGACCCGTTCACATTGATTATCGCGTTGCTGTTGCCATTGGCCATAGTTCTGATTTTGGGCAATTCAATTGAATTCAACATTCGGTCAATTAAAACCGCATATTATGATGCCGACCGCACGGAAAGTTCACGTGAATTGATTGACACATTCGGCAGTTCTGATTATTTCAAGACTTTCCCAATCGATAATCCGGAAAATGGATTTGATGAAATTCTGTCAGAACGCGCGCGGGCGGTTTTGGTTGTACCACCGGATTTTGAACGCGAAATTTTTGCCGGCCGCACCGGCAATGTCCAGGTTATGGTCGACGGGGCCGACAATTCGTCGATTATCGCCGTGACAAATTATATGAACACGATAAATACAAACGCATATAAAAAGATTCTGGACATTCCACAATTTATGTCGGCATCGCCATTGACATTCAAATCGCGGTATTTATTTAACCCAGAATTAAATTCGCGATGGTTTTCGGTGCCGGGTTTGTCGGCGGTAATTATTGCATTGGTGGCAATTATGCTGACCACACTGACGATATGCCGCGAATGGGAAAAAGGTTCAATGGAAATGTTGTTATCAACACCGGCAACCACACTGGAAATTATTGTAGGCAAGGTTTTGCCATACGCCATTTTGTCGTTCATCGGCTTTATTTTGGTATTCATAGTTGCACGCGCCGTGTTCGGCGTTCCATTTGTGGGCAGTTATTTAACCCTGACACTGGCGACAATAATATTTATTTTGGGATATCTGGCCATGGGACTGTTCATATCGGTTTCCACACATAAACAAGAGGTTGCCATTCAATTCGCGTTGATTGTTGGATTATTGCCGGCGGTTGTGTTATCGGGTTTTGTATTTCCGGTTGAATATATGGGGAAAATATACCAGGCCGTATCCGATATATTCCCGGCACGATTCTATATTGAAATTGCCCGCGACCAATTTTTAAAGGGCAGTTCCATCGCCCAATTGTGGCACCAATTTACGGCAATGTCGATAATTGCGGCGGCATTACTGGTTGCGTGTTTGACCCGATTCAAAAGGACACTGGAATGAACAGACGCCACCTGTGGGGATTTTTCAAGAAAGAAATTATTGCACTGTTGCGTGACCCGGTGTTGTTGGTTGCGGTTATGGTTATGCCGGCGGTTCAATTGATTATTTACAGCGGCGCAATCACACTCGAGGCAAAAAATCTGCGTCTGGCGGTTGATATGGCACCCGGCGATGTCGTTATGGAAAAGGTTTACAATCACGCCATTGGCTCGGGTTGGTTTGTGCGCGCAAATGATACCACGCGCGACGCCGTGTCGGTGGTGCAATCGGGCGATGCCGATGTTGCGATTGTGGCGCCATCGGGTGGATTGACGCGGGCATTGATGCGCGGGGATGGCGAAATTCAAATTCTGATTGATTCAATGAATATTTTAAAGGCACAAAGTATCGAGGGATATCTGGCCGGGGTCGTGTTGTCGACCGTGCGTGAAATGAATTATCAATTACCCGCATCACCCATCACATTCAGTATGCGCGTTTTGTTTAACCCGGAATTGAATACAAAATGGTTTATGGTGCCGTCACTGATTGCGGTCTTGGTGTTTTTGGCATTGCTGATTCTGATAACTATTTCTATTACCAAAGAAAAAGAAACCGGAACAATTGAAACACTGGTATCCGCCCCAATATCAAAATATGATATTATTTTTGGCAAAGTGTTCCCATATATCGCCGTGTCTTTTTTGATTATGATGTCAATATTGCTGATTGGGTTGGTTGTGTTCAAAATACCGTTTGTGGGTTCTGGTTTAATGTTCGTGTTGGGGTTCTTGGTGTTTTGCGTGCCGGCATCTGGAATTGCGGTATTGCTGTCTAATTACACACATACACAGCAACAGGCGTTACTGGGTGTGGTGATTGTGGCGTTTATGTCGCTGATGTTGTCGGGCGCAATTATTCCAACCGAAAATATGCCAGCCGTTCTGCAATATGTCAGTTCTGTGAACCCATTGTCGCACTATGCATATATGGTTCGAAATATTATATTAAAGGGCTCTAATATGGCATATTTCGCGCGCCAATGTATGTATATGCTGGGTGTGGGGGCAATAATATGGGTATTTGCAATTAAAAAATTCAAAACAACACTGTAAAAAATGGAAAGGATACTTTGATGAAAAACAATTATTTTTTGGCTGGTATGATGTTGGCAACGATTGCAACATCGGCAAATGCCGATATGTATTCGGAACTGCAAACCATATACGAAACCAACCCAATAATAAACAGTGGACGAGCAAATGTGAACGCCGCCGATGCCAATGTATCGGCGTCCAGTGCGGGGTTCAAACCGTATTTGGGACTGTCGGCAAATGCGGGCGCGGCGCGTACCAAAATTGGCGATTACACATTTGATTATAACCCAACCGGCATTGGTGTTGAATTTCAACAAAATATATTCCAGGGCTTTTCAACCATTGCCCAATACAAGGGTGCGCGCGCCGCACGCGATGCCGAAACCGCATCATTGTATGCAACCGAATCTGATGTATTTTTGAACGCAATAAATGCCTATGTCGATGTTCTGCGCGCGGCCGAGGTTTTGAAACTGAACCAAAATAATCAGCGCGTATTACAAGAATATTATAACTATTGCGCCGATAATGCGCGTGTTGGCCGTTTAACCAAAACCGACACCGCCCAGGCATCTGCGCGTGTGGAAATGGCACGATATGCATTGGCCGATGCCCAGGCAAAATACGACAACGCCGTTGAAACATTCCGCCGTATTGCGGGTGATGCGCCCACCGAATTTACAGAAATTGATTTGGAACGCATGGAAAAATTATTCCCAGAATCGGTTGATGCGGCAAATGAATATGCACTGAAAAATCACCCCGCCCTGCGCGCGCTGGAATCACACGAACGCGCCGCGCGTGAACAAATTGTTGTCGCACGTCATTCTATGTTGCCATCGGTTGATGTACGCGGTGCCGTAATGCAGGTGGATGATATTCCATACATTGACCGCGCCCGCGACAGCCGCATTGGTGTGTATTTGAAAATGCCACTGTATGACAAGGGCAACGCCTTTGCCAATGTGGACAAGGTGCGATATACCGTTGATGGAATTCAGGCGCAAATCGTAAACGCTCGCCGCGTTATATCTGAAAAATTGCACCAGGCATGGAATATGTACGACGCCCAGGCGGCGGCAATCAGCGCCGCCGAATCTGGCGTTGCGGCCGCCAAAATGGCATTGAACGGAACGCGTGACGAACAAAAACGCGGGCGCCGTACGGTGTTGGATGTGCTGAATGCGGAACAAGAATTGTTGAACACCAATGTATCATTGGCCAACGCAAAATTTGGGCGCATATCGGCATTCTTTGCAGTTATGTCGGCCACGGGCCTGTTGACACCGGAAAATCTGGGGCTGACAACAACACAACAGGAATAAGAAACGCGCCACCGGCGCGTTTCTTATTCAGAGAGCAAAGATCAGAGAGCAAAGAGCAATGAAAGTGAGTAAGTGACAGAGTGATAAAGTGATACAGTTTTTTTCTACGAACATATTTCATTTTCTGCGGAATATTATTTTTAAGTCGTCATACCGACGAAGGAGGGCCACCATTGCCCCGCAGGGGCTGATAATACCACTACCCCGTCCGCCCGGTGCTTCGCACCACCCCTCCACCGGAGGGGAACTTGGTCCGCGACGATAAAAAACAGGCGCGCCACCGGCGCGCGTCATTGCTCTCTGCTCTCTTTATCGCGGCGGAGCGTCAGCGGAGACGGATGCACCCTGCTCTCTAATAAATTTATCCCACCCCATGCGCTTGGTAAAACGATTCACCGTTATAGGCTGGACATGCATAACTTGGGCAATTTTATATCGTGATACCCCCGCATCCAGTAATTGCTTTATTTTATGTGCATTGCGCGTCAGTTTCAGTTTTTTTGATTGTGCCGAAAATGGGCGCCCCAACTTTTTGCCTGCGGCGCGAATATTGTTCAACGACGCCCGAGTGCGTTGCGATATTAAATTTCGCTCAATTTCTGCGGCCAGTCCGAACGCAAACGCCATAACTTTGCTTTGTATATCATCGCCCAATCGGTAATTTTCTTTGATTGTCCAAACTTGGGCGCCACTGTTCATACATGTTTCCAAGATTCGCATTACCTCCAGCAACGAACGCCCCAGGCGCGATATTTCACACGAAATCAAAACATCTTCATGTTTCAATTCATGCAATAATTCGCCCAACTGTCGTTTATCCAACGGTTGGCGCGACGATACCGTTTCTTGGACCCACCGGTCTATTGTGATTTTGTGTGCAGCAGCAAACTGGCTAATTTCAAAACGTTGATGTGCCACAGTTTGTTTATTTGAACTGACACGAATATATCCTATGAATGATATTTTTTCCTCCTATTTCTGTCATTTTAAACGAACGATTAAATCAACTGTTTTTTTCTATATTCAAATCATATTATTCCACAACAAAAAATGTCTGGATTATAACGGATTCCAGACATTTGGCCGTTGCCGTAAGAATACTGACCACTGGCACTTACACAAACGTTCGTTTGTGTAAGAGTAGATGCGTGGTGCACCACGCATCACGGTTTAAATTAATTTAAATAAGAGGAAAAAACATGAAAAAACCTTTGGTTTTGACTGCGTTTTCACTGGCGGGCATTTTGGCGTTCGCCGGCGCACACGCGGCAACTACTGATGTGACATTTGCTGGTAAATATACGACCGCAAACGGCACAGAACAGAATGCTGGCACAGACCTGGATTCTGCAAATTATAATTACACATATACTGATTATAATGGCAGTACGGTTACCAAAAACTATGCCGATGGACCAAACGCGGACGACTTTAAATACAAAGACACCGCTGGCAACTGGCAGGCATACGACCCAGAAAATACGGACAGCCTGCCGCAACAGTCCGATTATATCGGCACATCCGGCGCAACTGGTGACATCACCACGACCCAGGACATTGTTGCAGGCGCAACAATGGATCGCGCAAATTACAAATACAAAAACAGCGCGGGCGAAGATGTGACATTGGGCGAATCTGTACCTGATTTTTCCCAGGATGTTACACTGAACAGCACATACGTATCTGGAGACGATGCAACCATCACCGTGAAAAACGGTGACGCCCCGACATTTGATGGCACACGCTATAAATACACAGATGCAGAAGGTCGTGAATTTCGTCTGAATGCGGATGGCAGCAGATTGGTCGACGACCGTGGCGGACTGGTTGATCCAGAACCGGGTTCGGCATTGGAAAACGCATTCAACGAAATGCAGACGGCGTTCACAACCGACACGGCAAGTGTTGATGCCGCCAAGACCGAAACAGGTGCGGAATATGCCGCAGAAGCACCATTATTCAATGCCGCCAATACAGTGTTTGAAAACGACACAAATACGGTCAACGAACTGAACGAACGTTATGCAACAATTGCAAACGCGGGCGAACAATGGAACGCCGCATTGGCGAACCAGGAAACCACGTCCAATGCATGGACCGCGGACAATGAACGCCAGGCGGCCGCGCGCGAAATCTTTGATGCGCCGATTACCGATACAATTGACAATCGTGCAAACGACGCTATTTCCGCATCGGTTGCCGACGGTGGCGTAATCAATGATGCTTTGACCGCCGGGGACGATGCAGTTCGCAGTGAATTTGCCGCAGCTGATGATCAAATTCGTTCTGATATGACCGCCGGGGACGACGCAGTTCGCAGTGAATTTGCCGCAGCTGATGATCAAATTCGTTCTGATATGACCGCTGGGGACGACGCAGTTCGCAGTGAATTTGCCGCAGCTGATGATCAAATTCGTTCTGATATGACCGCTGGGGACCAGGCAACTTTGGCATCTGCAAAAACATACACAGATGAAAAAGATACCGCCGTTCGTGAAGCGTTTGCCTTGGCTGACGAAGCAACACTGAACACCGCAAAAGAATATGCGGTTGCCCAAGATGCGATGACATTGAACAGCGCGAAAGCATACGCGGATGAACGCGCGGCATTCTCGCTGGCGGCTGCAAATGCATACACCGACCAAAGAATCGATAAACTGGACAAAAACCTGTCTGCGGGTATTGCCAGCTCGGTCGCATTGTCGTCGGTCGCCGTATCTGGTGTTGAACGCGGCGAAGTGTCCGTTGGCGCCGGTTTTGGCAACTATAACAGCCAATCCGCGGTGGCATTTGGTGCCGCGATGGGTCTGACCAATAACTGGTCTGTCAATGTTGGCGCTGGTATCTCTGACGCAGATGTTGCGTTCCGTGCCGGCACGAACTATAAATTCAAATTGTTTTAATTGACAGTTTGTTTTTTATCCTTTCGAAACCGCCCCACCGGGCGGTTTTTTCATAGAGAGCAATGAAAGTTCCCCTCTGGCGAGAGGGGTGGCACGCAGTGCCGGGGTGTCGTTTTATGGATTGCCACGCTGCGCTCGCAATGACAAGAGGGTGACTCTATCAAATTCCCCTTCGCTGGCGAAGGGGTGGACGCCCTGGGCGGACGGGGTAGTGGTATTATCAGTCCCTGCGGGGCAATGGATACCGACCTTCGTCGGTATGACGACTTAAAAATAATATTCCGCAGAAAATGAATTATGTTCGTAGAAAAAACTGTATCACTTTATCGCTCTGTCACTTGCTCACTTTTCATTGCTCTCTGCTCTCTACACTCTGCTCTCTGTTTAGAACCGTTGCATCATGGTGAATTCAATGGCGGTTTTGCTAAACTCGCGCTGCCACATATTGGAATCGCGACGGGTATAACTGACCGTGATGGTCGGCACAAACCCCAGTACATCCAGTTTATTATTTGACACCGACACCGCATACCGATGCGTGAAATCGCGTTCGGTAATCTCGCTGATTTGGCCGTCACGGACCGCCCAACGCGCGCCGTCATATCGTGTCCAATAAATGCTGGGCTCGGCATAAATGCCAAATCCCCATGGCAATTCCGCACCTATGCCCACGGACAGGCTCGGTTGGCGATACGAATATGTCGGGCTGGCCGCCAATTCACGCGAAAAACCACCACGCAGCACCGTATACACCCCCGCGTTAAACGAATACACTATGCGGGCGGACGCGCCGTATGTTTTTCCATCCAGGAAATCGCCATATTCATCATAGCGATTATTCATTGCCGACAATGTCAACCCGCCCGACATTTTGCGCGTGAAATCATAATTAGCATTCAGCTTGGCCCCAGCCGACCAATTATACCGGCGCCAATCGTACCAGCGCCGCGCAACCGTTCCCGCCAACCACACATCGCCACGCGACCATACATACCGCGGGCCGGTCCCGGCGGACAAATACAAATCGTCGTATTGGTGTTTGTTATAAATATTTGTGTATATGCCCGCATCTGATTTCCAGCGCCACCGGTCTGATAATTTGAATTCGTAATCACCACCCAGCTGGAAATTGGTGCCAACCGCCGATTCCGGCGCGGGCAAATCGCGACAGAACGCCCCCCAGATGGTCATAACACACTCTGCACCGCCGGTCGCGTTGTTTATGTTATTGTCGGGGGCGGCACCAAAATTAAAATACACGTTCCAATTTTTGTTCTGGCGCACGACATAGCGATAGTAATTCATCATCCGTTTTACATCGTCGGACAAATCGTCCCCCGCCATGGCCAGGCGCAGATGATAATCCGCACGCGACCACCGGCCCTGGTGCATATAGCACAATGCCAATTCAAACCGCACGCGGGCCGCATTGGGGCGTGCATCCAGTATTTTTTGATAAATGCGAATTGCCTCATCAATATCGCCCCGCCGCGATGCAATTTGCGCCAGCAAAAACCACCGCTCGGTTTCCAGTTCGCCGTTTCCGGTGTTGGGCGTCATAGTTAAAATTTGGGTTGCGTGTTCAATATCGCCCGATTGTACCAATTTTCCCGCCAGTTGCATGGCCTGGGTCGTGGTCATGGTAATTTCAGTTGTGCCGGCGGCCGGGGCCGCGTCCACCGCGGCGGCGACGGCCGGCATAAACGCCCCCAACAAAAAAGCAGATATAAAACATTTCATTGCGTCAATCATACGCCATGCCACGAATAAATTCAAAACAAATTTCAATTGATTTTTGGGGGCATTTGTGGTATAATGCACACCAAGCAACCAGATAAGGACCGCGACCATTTTGGTCGTTTTTTTTTATTTCGTTGCACTTATCTTGCCGGTTATGCGGTTTTCCAAAACACACATACAGAAAATAACATTTGGCGGGTCCTTCAAACATCTTGCCATATAATCACAAGGAGACCAATACATGGCAAGACAAATTCAGTTTCGGCGTGGGACCGCCGACGAGCACGCAAACTTTACCGGGGCCGATGGCGAGATTACCGTTGACACCACCAACAAGACCATTCGCGTGCACGATGGCGTGACCGCCGGCGGCACAATGCTGGCACGCGCCGATGCGGTGTTTAATTTAATGCCCGATTATGCAAGATCATCGGCCATTACAGGCATCGGCACATATACCGCCAATGAAAACCTGTTTTTACAGGGATACATAAAATTAATATGGAACGCAACCGCCAGTATAAAAATACTGGACGCCAACGACCAAATTGTCATGACCTATATGTTCCAAGATGACGACCTGAATACCACACGATATATGTCGTTTTCAATTCCGGTTCCATGTGGATATAAATATCAATTGCAATACGGTGGCAACAGCACAATCATCGGCAAGATTGTGCCATGCATAAAATAATAAAAATCCCCTGGATACCCCAGGGGACAATGCTAGAATTTCATACGCACCAAGTGCCACCAAAAAGAATGATGTTTTTTCTTTGTCTCGTTATGGTTATCAACACGATTTTCCATAAAAAACGCTTTGATATTCCAACCACCGATAACACGGAACCCGCCAACTATATTGATACGTACATCGTCTATTCCACAGCAATGCAAAAAATCAGTTGAACGACGTTCCGCAATTTGTTGATATTCCAACTGTTGTGGCGTCGGCGCATGTGACAATGACGTTTTTCTGATGGTATAATATCTTATTGCCTTTGTGGCAACTGATACTCGATTGGCATAATAAGCATACTTGCATCTAATAATTATATCTTCCCAATGTCTTTCAACCATTGTTTCGTTCCAGATATTATTTTCAACAATTATCTTTCGCCTTACCATTGCAGGATAAAAATAGAACAATGCACCGATTTTTGCGGCAAACGGATAAAAGGTAAAATCTGTTCCATCTGAAAACATATAATTGTCTTGGGACGCCAACATCCTTGCACAAACAACATCACTGTTAGTTTGCTTGTATTTCTCAATCAGGTTTTCAAAATAGAACATGTCTATTGTATCATCAGGCGACATAGTTGCACAAAAATCACCCGTAGCCGCCATATATCCACGGCACAGTGTCTTGGCAACCCCCATATTTTGTTCATTTTCTATTATTTTAATTCTTTTGTCCTCTTTGGCATATGAACGCACAATCTCCAATGTATTATCTGTCGGCGCATCCATAACCATTATAATTTCAAGATTCTTGTATGTTTGAGATAAAATGCTTTTGAAAAAATCCTCAACATGTGCCTCTACGTTATATGTTGGAACAACAACGCTTATCAGGCCTCTATCCAATGGATTTCTAAAAAACACACTATTTTTATCAAATGTATGTCCAGTGTGAACTTCCAATCTATTCAGTTTATAGTCATCATGATTATTTCCCTGCCAAACGGAGAGTGCACCAGCAAAACGCGTTTTAACTAAGTGTAATTTATCTTTTGATAGCAATCCGAAAGGGAACGCAAAATATTTAAATCCATTTGGTTGTAAAGATTTAACATCCGCCGGAATGGTCAGCTCTGATATTATTTCATCATCTGTCATTTGTTCTGTGAATTGCCGATGCGTTTTAGTATGCCATTCTAGAATTGCACCATTGGCAGCCATTTCCTTTAACTGATCAAATGTAGCAAATGTCGTCAAAGGTTCTGCTGTATCAAACGCATTGTCTTTGCCGATAAAATCAGATGTTATAAAAAGATGAAAAGGATAACCATATTTTTTTAATACAGGAAATGCATATTTATATACATTTTCATAAACACCATCAAATGTGATTACTATATGTTCAGGGTTATTTTTATCGTATTTATCAAGCGTAACAACCTTTTTATCTGACAATTCCTGCATTTGACGTTTAAAATCGTCAACAGATACATAAAATCTTGTTTTCGCTTCTTTATCAATTTTATGATACATTAAAATCATTTTCCTGCCTCTTGGTATATGACATTTCGCATGTCGTTGATAAATTTTGGAATGTTGTGAATTTTACGAACGTATTTTATTGCTCCTGCCGCCTTCTTGATGTACAAAGCATCGTTTTCCATCAATTCACGTATGGCAGGTATAAACTTATCCACTCCGTCAAATCCGTCGCCCGGGATTTCACCAACCATTTTACCGAACTGTTTTACTAAATTCTCACGTTCCAAATCTGACACTATCACCGTACCGTACGACAATACTTCTAGCCATGAAATTGGTATACCCTCCCATATTGCAGTACTGACCAACATACGCGATTCTCGTATCAGTTTTGCTTTGGTTTCGCCATCAACATGCCCAACAAAATGCAAATTCGAAATATCGTTATGCATATATGGTTCCATCATCCGAATATTGTCTTCCTTGTATCGGAAAAATTGGCCTAATACATAAAATTCATACTCTGGCATGCGCCTTGCTATTTCGCAAAACATCCAACACCGTTTTTGTGCCTCTAGCCGTCCAAGGAAAATAATTTGTTTCTTTTTCTTGTTTATATCAAATTTGAATTGCATATCCATTTCAATTGGATTAGGCAAATACTGTACAGGTGTATTAGCCGGCAAACTATACAATTCAAATGCTAATGGATTCAAACAATATCCCTGTGATATAAATTTTACTCGACCAGCCGCATTCCACGCATTTACAGTTTTATATATATGTTCTGTATAAAAACAAGGGTCCTTGATTGATTGCATTGTGTCAATTGTGTTCTCCCACGCTGATTTTGGCCGGGGGTCTTGAATCCACAAAATCAGTTTCTTGTTTTTATTTGTTTCATGACGCAAAACCCAATCATCGGTCAATTCAATGGACAAATACACATCATAGTTTTTGCGACGCAAGAATAAACGCGACGCCCAATGTTTGCGCGGTAAATTATACAAATTGACGTTATCAACATGGTATTTACGTGATGTGAACCGATGCCCACGACCGCCCAATAAAACATCCATTTTAATATCGTCACATGGTATATATTTCGCAATATACTTACGCGCCAATGCCCCATATCCGCCGAAAGCAGTACCTGCCCCGCCAAAAAATTCATCAATCAGTAATGCAACACGTAATTTTTTATGTGCCATTTTTTTATACTCCTTTGCGTATTTCATCCAAAATTTCTTCATCGGGTGGCGTTTATCTTTCAGCCACGGCTTTTTGGAACCCGTATAGTGAATGATTACCGCCGAATTTAATTTCGCACGTTCATCGTATATGTTGTGCGATGTATAGTTATAAATGCTGTCAAATTCTGCGACATGACCTCGGCATACGATGTTCAAGACATCTTGATCCTGATACTGAATTTTGCCAGCCAATTTGGTGGTTTCTTGAATCAATGTCTGGGCCATTTTGTCGGCACGCATTTTTTTCAAATTCATCAGCAAAACGCCGGCATTTACATACAATTCATTTTGGGCAAATCTGATTTTTTCCTTGTACTTTGTGTCACACACCCATAAATCATTTGCGCCGGCGATATAATAACCCGATATATCAAAGTCATACAGTGGCGCAATATCGCCACGAACGACGATGTCGGCGTCCAGATATAAAATCTTGTCCAATTCTGGCAACAATTCTGGGATTAAATACCGGTAATATGTTTCAACCGATATGTAATCAATTGTGCGGGGCAACGCCCGTAATTTCGCATCAGATACGGCAACAAAATTTATGGTCAGTTTTTTGAAAAATAATTTCAGTTTATTTAATTTCTGTTTGGACGCATCCGACATATCAGATGAAAAAACATACGCCACGACATTGCGCGTGGTGTTTTTCATGATTGAGGTTAAAACCACCGCCAGTTGGGGTGTGTACCCATCATTGATACAAAATGCAATATTTATCGGGTTCATCGCAGGCTTCCTATTTTTATAAATTCAAACAGGTATATTTTTCCGTCCTGAATACGTAATAACGGGATTTTTTCAAACAGATAATACTTCGTCTTGGTAATTGAATATTGTTTGCGACGAATAATGGGTAAAAATCCAAACAGCCAAAAATGTTGGTGCAATTCGCGTGTCAGATTCAGTAATTTTTTTACATCTTTGTCATTTGTTAAAACCGTTTCCAACAAATCGTGACGAACGCGTTCCGCACTTTCCGTCTGGGTTTTATGATGTAAAACCGACACATTTGTATCATGCCAGCGATAGTCCAGTAACACCGTTTGCAAATTATGGATTTCGGACGCGCGCGCGATAGAAACCCAAAATCCATAATCCTCGGCATGGGGATATTTGGGATCATAATATATTTTATTATTCCGCAAAACCGATGTGCGTATCATTGCAGTTGGATGCGAAACGCGGCTGCCGTATATCAGCAAGTCGAACAATTTGATGGTTGGCGAATATTCTGGGATACATGTCAGGGAACCAAACACCTTTATTTTTCCACCAACAACGCTGACATTTGGGTGCGAGTCCATGTAATCAACCTGTAATTTGAAACGTTCTGGGCGGGATATATCGTCACTGTCCATGCGGGCGATATATTCACCGGTGCATAAATCCAACCCCTGGTTCAGGACGGCGATTAAACCCTGGTTCCGCCTGTTATCAATAAATTTTATGCGTGGATCACGCGCGGCGTATTTGCGCACAATTTTGGGTGTATCATCGGTTGACCCATCGTTTATAATGATAAATTCAAAATCCGTAAATGTCTGGTTCAGAATACTTTCAATAGCCTCTGCAATATACTTTGCCGAATTATATGCAGGCATCAATACCGAAACACGTGGCACGGGGGCCTCCTGTTATTCTGGGGGCGGGGTTCAAACAACCGGTAAACGGCCCCATGCGCCTTCGATATATAACGCACGCACCCGCCCATTTTTGGGAATAAGGTCAGACATCGCGGGTAAAAGAAAAACCGCCAATTTTATTGAGCGGTCGGGAAGTTAGAAACGTCATAAACTGCTTGATGACCCCATTGGCCTTTGGGTTGCCCCTGTGGTATAGCCAGCGGCTTCCCGACCAAATGTGTCGGGATAATTCGGTGCGAAATGCACCAACATAATGTGTTCACGATGCTTTCGCACCGAGCAGTTGTCTGGGAGTTTCTAAGTCCCGAACTTCAATCACCGTTGAAATCCGATGGTAATTATACGGGCGCCACAATAAAATGTACAGGAAAAAATTTATTACACAAAAAACCACCCATTCGGGTGGTTTCATAAAACTCTGGTGCGAGCAAAGGGGCTCGAACCCTCGACCTCAACCTTGGCAAGGTTGCGCTCTAGCCAACTGAGCTACGCTCGCACTGCGTGGCATATTCTGACACAGTATTTATCAGAATGCAAGTATTATTTTTTATGTTCATGCATATTTTGACGAATATACTCGAACCGCACGGAATCCAACGCATGTTGACGCTGTTGCAAGTCCAATTCTTGGCGACGAATGTCCAATTCTTGGCTTTTCAAATCGTTTGATTGGAACGCTGCGCCCGCAATTCCCATCGTCATAAATGCAATTGTGGCCGCCGATGCCGTCAACAAAAACCACCCGCACCCAGATGGCTGCACGGGCACCGGGGTTTCTGTCATTCCCTGGTCTATTTTAATTGTTTTGTCCGCCATATTTTCTCCTGTTTGTTAAAATTACCGCTTTTTCTGGGGGATATGTTTATACAGAATGCCGCGACGGCGCGATGTAAACATACGCGCCCCCATACGACGCCGATTGTAAAATGCCAAATCACAGCGGCGTGCGTCGTCATATCGCAACAAATCATGGTAATAGCATTGCAACCGCGCCACATCGGCAAATGCCGCATCCGCCAGCGCAACACACACCAGATAATACGCGCCGCCCCGCCCGCGCATTACAGCCATTTCCATGGTTGCAAGGCCTTCAAAATACCGTACGCGGTGCGTTTATCGGCAAATGTGTTGCCACAGCGTGGGCACACGATAAACGGCGAAATCATTGCCTTGACTTTCTTGAACAGCATCAACCACACCAGTGCGCCAATCGCCCACGCGGCAATAACCAATCCCCATGCGACATAGCCGAAATACTTATCGACCGTGCCAGTGATAATTTGAATGGTGCTGAGGCTGGATTTAGACAAATCGTCATAAATCTTGGTTGCCACCGGCCACGACGACGGACGCCATGGGTACACATGTTCAATACCGTAATTTTTCAAAAATGTCGTGCCCAGACCGCCCGTGCTTTTATCCAGTTGGGTTTTGATTGCCTCGTCAATCATCTGGTCAATTTGGGTTTGCAAAACGGTGGTCAATTCGCGTTCCGCACGATCCAGTTGTTTGTTGACCAATGCGGCCGTTTCATCAACACGCGCAACACCACGATTTGCCTGGTCTATGTTTTTGTCGACGCTGTCAATAGCCTTGTCCAGGCCGCTTGTTTTAACGCCCAATTTGCCCATCAGCCCCGTGACTTTTTTCGCATCAGATGTTGTTTTGGCGGCCTCGCCCGTGACCTTTTTAGCGCTGGCGGTGGCGTCACCAACCTTGTTCACGGCGTTTTCGGCAACCTTGACCCTGTCAATGGCGAACGATACAGGCTTTTCCAAATCAATAGATTTTTTTATCCCGTCCAATAATTTTTCATATTGGGTCGCGATATTGCGTTGCAGGTCAAAGAACATCGACACAACAATTGATTTTTTAATTGGTCCAGAATATGTGTTCTTTACATGCAGTGGCGCCCACACAACCAGTGCAACCCACATCACAGACACAACCGCGAACCCACGTTTAACCCATGTGATATACGATGTTTTTTTGGCAACGGTCTTTGCCCCACCGCGATCAATAACTTCTATTTCTTTCTTGGCCATTTCATCCCCCTGTTAATTATGGTACGATTTTAATATTTTGTTGCGCGCCCGCGCAAGTGTTATCTGGTATTCTGTTGAAATATGCTGATATATTTGTCGGCATCAATTATACGACGAAACGATTCCCAGTTCGGCTGTTTGTGTTGATACCGCCCCATTTCAGAAACCGCATTATAAAACATATTCGCATCGCCCGGATTATCAAACGACGCCATTTCGGTGCGCGGAATCATTTCATAATAAGAACCACCGGTACCCAAACACACCAATGTGTACACAATGCTGGTTTTGCCAACCACGCGTGGTTCCGACACCGCCAGATAGAATTTATCGCGGTCATTCAGCACCAATTTTGGTGCCGCAATTTGTTTTTGATTTTTTATATCTTCACTCATTATTTTTCACCTGTATATTTTTCTATAAAATCTGCCTTGAATTGCGCAAAGCGACCTTGTTCAATCGACTCACGAATGCCGCGCATTAAATCCTGGTAAAACCATAAATTATGTTGGGTCAACAATGTCGCCCCCAGGATTTCATTGCATTTTACCAAATGGTGAATATACGCGCGCGACAGTTTGCACGCCGGACATCCACATTTGTCGTCCAATGGTGCCGCATCATCACGAAAGCGCGCGTTTTTCATATTCATTGTGCCGTGGCGGGTAAATGCCTGGGCCGTGCGACCGGCGCGCGTCGGCATAACACAGTCAAACATATCAATTCCGCGTTCAACCGCGCCCAGAATATCCAGTGGCGTACCCACCCCCATCAGATACCGCGGCTTGTCTGCCGGCAACAGCGGTGTTGTGGTTGCAATCATATCAAACATAACATCCTGGGGCTCACCCACGGCCAGGCCGCCAACCGCATATCCATCAAAGCCAATTTCGGTCAGTTGCTTCGCCGATTTTTTACGCAAATCTGGGAAATCTGCCCCCTGGACAATGCCGAATATGCCGTATCCCGGGCGGTCAATAAATGCATCGCGACTGCGCCGTGCCCAGCGGGCAACCATTTCAACATTTTTCTCGACCCGGTCGCGTGGTGCCGGCAAATGCAGGCATTCGTCCAGCGCCATCGTGATATTTGAATCCAATTGATGCTGGATATGAACGGAATCTTCGGGGCGTAAAAAGTGTTTAATACCGCCGTCAATGTGCGATGTGAACTGGACGCCCTCTTCGGTCATTTTGACCAGGTTGGACAACGACATAACCTGGAACCCACCACTGTCGGTCAAAATTGGTCCATGCCAGCCACCAAATTTGTGCAAACCGCCCATTTTTTCCACCAAATCGCCACCTGGGCGCATCATCAGGTGGTATGTGTTGCCCAAGATAACCTGGGTCCCGGTGGCGGCAACCTGGTCCATGGTCAGGGCCTTGACCGTGGCGGCTGTGCCCACCGCCATAAATGCCGGTGTTTGAAATGTGCCGTGCGCGGTTTCAACCGACCCGCGTCGCGCCATACCATCTGTTGCGATTAAATTAAATTTTAATGACATTTATTCCCCATCCTTTTTAAATAACAAACAACAATCGCCGTATGAAAAGAATCTGTATTTTTCGGCGACCGCATGCGCGTACGCGGCCTTCATTTCATCCAATCCAGCGAACGCGGAAACCAACATAAATAATGTAGATTTTGGCAAATGGAAATTCGTCAGCAACACGTCCACCGCACCAAATGTGTACCCCGGTGTAATAAATATATCGGTCGTATCACAAAACGGCACAACACGGTGGCCACGCTCTGATTCCGGCAATTCACGATTACGCATTGCCGCACTTTCCAACGTTCGCATTGATGTCGTACCCACCGCAATAACGCGATTTGCATTGTTTATAATATCCGCCTGGGCGGGGGTAATCTGGCACCACTCGCTGTGCATTTTGTGTTGGGATAAATCCTCGGTCTTGACCGGCATCCATGTGCCCGCACCAACGTGCAGTGTGACCTTTACAATCGTTGCACCACGACGCGTGATTTCATCCATCAGTTCTGGGGTAAAATGCAGCCCCGCGGTTGGCGCCGCCATTGAACCAATTGGGTCGGCATACACGGTCTGATACCGTTCACGGTCGGAATATTCCTGGTCGCGATGCATATATGGTGGCAATGGCATTTTGCCAATTTTATTCAGAACCGCAAACACATCATCGCATAAAAATTCCAGTTTTAACCCACTGTCGGGGTCGGTTGCAACCACGCGGATTTGCGTGCCATCGGTCATGGTCAATGTGTCGCCAACCGCAATGCGGGTGAATTTCTTGCACAGGCCCCACCACAGTTTGCCGCCCGCCGCGGTGTGCAGTGTGATTTCATACGCATGCCCCGCGGCATCGGTCGCATCAAAACGCGCCGGAATAACACGCGAATTATTAAACACCACAACATCGCCCGGGCGAATATAATCCAAAAAATCCCGAATATGCCGGTCAGATAATTCGACACAAGTTCCCCTCCGTTGGAGGGGCGCCTGCAAGGCGGGGTGGTTAGAGAGCCACAGATAAACCGCATGTGCATCTTTCAACACATCCGCCGCCGGGATTCGTATAACAGTGAGATTCAGGCCACGCATATACTCGTCGCGCGCCGCATCGGATTCTGCTTTTAAAGCATGCGTCGCTTTGTCGTCTATTTCCAGAACGACGAATCTGGACGCACAGAAAAAGTCCACTATATAATCGCCTATGACTTTCTGTCTGTCAAAATCCAACCCGTTCAATTGATGATTTTTGATTTCTTTCCATAACAGTACTTCTGGCAAACTGCCAGCGCGACGCAAAGCGCGTGCTTTTTCTTTTAATTTACTGTTAAATGGCAATGTTCTGTAATTTACGGAATCTCTGACCACCCCGTCGCATTCGCGACACCCCCCCAACGGAGGGGAACTTTTCACCACCAGCATACGGGATGCGTCACGGCGCGCCAGCGGGTGCGATGCAATCAATTCAGATGGCAATTCAAAATCAAAATCAGATGTGTGCAACATTTTATTTCTTGAACTCTAATCCCTGGTCTGCGTAATTTTCCGCCTTGTCTTCCCAATCGGGTTCCACGCGCACGAACAAATGCAACCGCGCGTTCACGCCCCATTGGTCTTGAATATCATGGCGGGCGGCGGTGCCGATTTGTTTCAATTGTTCGCCACCACGACCAATTACAATCTTTTTATGTGCATCATTTTGCACGGCGATTTTCTGGTATATATCCAAGACGCCGTCCGGGTCAACATCAACCCGTTCGGTCAGAACGTTTATGTGATATGGCAATTCCTGGTGAATGTATTTATAAATCTTTTCCCGGGTCAATTCCGCCAGATACAAATTATCCGGCACATCCACCGCGTCGGCCGCGTCAAACAGATATGGCGATGCCGGCATTACCGCCGCCAGCGATTTCAGCATTCCATCCACGCCGTCGTTTTTCAGTGCCGAAATCATAAATATTTCGCGCCACGGTGCCAATTCCGACAATTCGGCCACAATCGGCAACAGGTCTTGCTTTCTTATCGCGTCAACCTTGTTCAATGCAACGAACAGATTTTTATGGTCGCAAATTTTTTGAACCAGACCACGAATGGTCGGGGTTATTCCCTTTTGTGCATCCATAATCAGCAATACCGCATCCGCGTCAGAAATCGCGGTCATTGCCGCACCAACCATCGCCCGGTCCAGGCGTCGTTTTGGCACAAAAACGCCCGGGGTGTCGACCAGGATAACCTGGCGATTACCGACCATTTTGACCGCGCGCAGATTGGTTCGCGTGGTTTGCACCTTGTGCGAAACAATGGATACCTTGCGCCCCATAATTTGATTGAGTAATGTGCTTTTTCCGGCGTTTGTTGGCCCCACAATGGCAACAAACCCAGAATATGTTTTTTCGTTTTTCGTATTCATACCGTGCAGAATACCACAGCAAAAACAAAAGTGAATAAAAATATTGTTATTTTAACTTTTTCGTCCATTCATTGTCTGGGAAATTCATACGCAACATTTGCGCATAACCCGCGGTCTGGTCCGGCAAACCAATCGCCGTATAGCATTCGGTCAGACGGAATAACGCCTCGGGCGTCATAACGGTTTCTTGGGCACCGGCCACAACCGATTGCAGACGCGAAATGGCACTGGTCCAATTTTGCTTTTTCATATCACTGCGCGCAGCGTACATAACCTTGCCCGCCAGATAGTTTTTCAAAATCAGAATTTTATTTTCGGCATTCTTGGCGTACGGCGAATTAGGGAACCGTTGAACCAATTGTTGGAATTGCTGCAACGCATACGCCGACATTCCGGGTTCGCGGCGAACATCACTGACCTGGCGATAATAACACATCCCGCGCAGATACAGCATATATGGCACATCACTGTGTCCCGGATGGAACCGCATAAAACGGTCTATTGCCAAAATGGCCCCGGCAAAATCATCATCCAAGTACTGTGAATATGCCGCCATAACCAGCGCATCGGCCGCCCACGGACTGGACGGGTACTGGGTTTCGGCCTTCAGAAATTCAGCGGCCGCCGCCTCGTAATTTTCATCGTTAAATTCGGCGTATGCATTGGCATAAATTTCCGCCAACGGCAATTGCTGGTCTATTTCCGATTTGCCGCCACACGACGCCAATATCGCCGCCACACAAAACAGCATAAATATTTTTTTCATACTTGAATTCTCTTGTTTGGTTTGAGTATAGTTATAAGCACAGAAAAATAAAAGCATTTTTTTATCAAGGGGCGAAACATGAATCTGGGCAGGAAAATATTCGGCGTTGGCGCCATGACCGGTATCAGCCGTATATTTGGATTTGTGCGTGATATGTTGATTGCGCGCGTGTTGGGCGCGGGACGTCTGTCCGACATATTTCTGGCGGCATTCAAATTACCGAATTTGTTTCGCGACCTGTTGGGCGAAGGCGCACTGTCCGCCATATTCATTCCAATGTACACCGATTGCAAGAAAGACGACAATTTTGCAAAAAATGTGTTTTCGTGGCTGATGGTCGTGCTGTTGGGCATAACGATAGTGTTTGAAATATTTATGCCGTTGGTCGTATGGGTATTGGCACCGGGCTTTGCCGCAACACCCGGGAAAATGGAATTGACGGTTCTGATTTCGCGCATAATGTTCGTGTATGTCATCTTTGTATGCGGGTCGGCGTTTTTATCGGCGATATTAAACGCTTGTTCACGATTTTTATTGGCGGCGTTTATGCCGGTTATGCTGAACATAATGTTGATTGCCGCATTGTTGGCGGCGGCGTATTTTAATATATCGGATGGCGTTTTGTATTTGATGGCGGGCACGGTTGTCGCATCGGGCATTATCCAGTTTATTGTTCTGTGGTCGCGCATACGCCAGCGGCATTTTGGTCTGCGCCTGGTGCGTCCAAAATGGACACCCGGCATCAAAAGTATGTTCGGGCGCCTGGGCATCAGCATTGTTGGCAACGGTTTTTATCAAATCACCATCATCGTCGGTACATTGGTTGCCAGTTTTCAATCGGGGGCGGTATCGTGGCTGTATTATTCCGACCGAATTGTACAATTGCCGTTTGCAATGATTGGCCTGGCGGTGGGCACGGTTTTGATGTCGTCTATATCAAACGCATTGGCCGATAAAAATATGCGCAGTGTTTATATCCAGCAAAATTCGTCCCTGCGCAAATCAATGATGCTGATTATGCCATGCGTGGCGGGTCTGTTCGTATTGGCCGAGCCTATTATCAAATATCTGTTTCAATATGGCGCATGGACGGCGGCATCGACCCACGCGGTGGCGTTGGCAATTATGATTCAGGTTTTCGCCCTGCCCGCGATGATGGCCAGCCAGATTTACAGCAAAACCCTGTATGCATCCCAGGATGTAAAAACGCCTGTTCGCACCAGTATGATTTCGCTGGGCGTGGCAGCGGTGTTGTATTTGGCATTGTTCCCATTTGTTGGATATTTGGCAATTCCAATTGGCGTCGTGGCCAGTGGATATTTGAAAAATTACCTGTTGGGGCGTGCGTGCCGGCGGGGTGCACTGGTGCATCACGATGGCCGCACGGTTCGCGCAATTGCGGCATTTGCATTGTTGGCCGGCGCATTGGGCGTGGCGCTGTGGTTTGTGCCAATTACCAGTATCTGGACCATGTTTGTGGCCATTGCGGTATATGGGGCAATATACCTGCCGATTGCGTATATTATTGACCGGAAAATATAAAGTTGAAACTGGGACTTTTATATGATAAAATCTTAATTATAAGAATGTAAGGAGTCCCAATCATGACAAAAAAAATAGTTTCATTGGCGGTTTTAACCGCTTTGTTGGCGGGTTGCGCGGATTTGAATAATACGGCGACCCAACCGGCCGGATATGGCACCGATGGCTTTGGCGAAGAAACATTGGCAACGACAACCGATGGACAATCGCTGAACGATGCATACTTGATGGCGGCGGCACCAAAATATTATATTGGCAGCGCGTACAAGGTTGAAAATGTTCAATACATCCCGGCCGAGGATTTAACATACAACCAGACCGGTGTTGCGGGCATTATTCCGACCGAATTGAACGGCGCAAAAACCAGCAATGGCGAGGTTTTTGACATGACCCAAATGGTCGCCACCAGCAAGACTTTGCCCCTGCCGACAATTGCACGCGTGACCAATTTGGATAATGGTCAATCGGTTGTTGTTCGTGTGAATAATCGTGGTCCATTTGTAAATACCCGTATTATGGATTTATCACCGGCCGCCGCGGCAAAAATTGGTATGACCGGCCAGTCCAAGGTCCAGGTCCAGGTTTTGTCCGACCAATCAATTGCGGTTAAAAACGCAACAATTGGTGTAAACACGCCGGCCGTATCGGTGGCACCGGTCGCATCCGAAACAACCGTTATTACGACAACTGAAACTGTACAACCGGCACCTGTTGCCGCGGGTGAATACAGTGTCCAGGTCGCCGCATTCTATGCCGAAGACAGCGCCGAGAATCTGGCCGCGCGTATGCGCACATACGGCGACGCCATGGTTGTCAAAGAAGGCGATATGTACAAGGTTCGCATCATAAATCTGGATGCGGCGCGTGCACGCAATGTGTTGGATTCCCTGCGTAATAACGAGGGTATGGCCCCAGGTCTGTTGAAAAACGGTCGTTGGGTCAACGCCGCCAGCATTTAATGGCGCGCGAAACACAAATAAAAACGCCCCGTTGGGGCGTTTTTTTTGATGTTTAATATTTAACATTAAAATTCCTGGAACGATTTTGTGCGGCGCGTTCGGACAAATCGCGCAATATGCCCGTGCGACGCGCCATACGAAACGCCATTGCACCCGGGCACACACATGAATTGGTATTTTCATGTAATGCCGCACCACGTTCGGCCCACAGTCGCGCCAAAAACGCATCGACAAAACCCGCCGACATTTTATTGCGACAAATGTTTTTATATTCGCGTTCGATTTCGCGATATTTTTCCAATGCCGCGCGACGAATATCGCGCACCGCATCCGGCGACAGCAAATTTGGGCGAACAATCCACGCATCGTGCATCAATGAATAACGACTGCCAATTTTCCACAGGTTTTCACCATACGCTGGTGCGTTCAAATCGGCAACCTCGACATCAACGCCGTGCCCGACGATACGAATGCGATAACTGCGATACCACGACAGCAACAGCGATTTCATCAATGTATACACATCGACATCGGGAAATTTTTCACGCAATGGCGCCCAGTCCATTATGATGCAAATATCAATGTCACTGGTACTGTCCCAATAATAATCGGCCACCGAACCATGAATTAAAATATCCGAAATCATATCGTGCGTTATCGGCAACCCCGCACGATGCATATATGAAATATATGACCCAACCATGGTATTCAGGGCATTTTTAACAACCGCGCGCATAGTTGCATCGCGATTCCAAACGGTTTCATCCAAATGGTTATGATAAATAAACACCGGCCGACGGCGCGTAATACCAAACATATTCCGCCCCCTATTCCAAAAATGACAAATCAAAGTTTTTAACACTCTGCTGGGCAATTCGGGCATTCAGGTCATCCAGAATGCCAACCTTGCGCGCCATACGATATGCCATAATTGTCGGTGTAATGGGGCACAGTGCATTTTCATGTACACTTTTATTTTTCTCTTCACGCAATGTTTTTATGAATGATGTTATGTATTTCGGTCCCATTTTATTCAGGCGAATTTCATAATACGTTTGGCGAATTTTACGATATCGCGCCATCGCATCGCGTCGAATTTGTTTAACAGCATCGTTTGATAACATTTCGGGCCGTCGAATCCAACAACGCCGCATCAGCGAATATATACTGCCCGGTTTTATGACATCGGGCCCTTCGCTGGGGGCGTCTATGTTTTCAATGTGCATATCAACACGGCGCCCCAAAATGCGCAAGTTATACCCACGTTTCCATGCACTCATCAATGCGCGCCCCATTGCGCTCATATCCAGGCCCGGTAAATTTTTAGAAATTTTGGTCCAATCAACAAATATTACAACATCAATATCGCTGGCGTCATCATAGTAATAGTTTGTGGTGCTGCCGTATGCCAAAATGTCACGCACATCGTCCGCCGACACGGGGATTCCCAACCGCGACAAAAATGATAAATAATTATTTGCAAACAATATCAACGCATCAACAACCAATGGACGCATCTGGCCCTCTGCATCGAACAAATGCGGTTCCAAATGTGTATTATAAACAAACTTTGCGCGTCCGTGTAACATAACAAATGCATTTAATTACAAATAGTAAAATCGGAGGACATATTGCTCCAGCCCGCTTGTGTGTCAGCATATCTTGTGCCAAACAAATTAACCATACACCTGGCATTTTCTGTGCAGCTCGCTGCACTCTTCCCAAGATAAAATGCGGTCACCGCCATACCCTTCCCCTCGGACGCACACATCGTATCTTGGAACTGGTCATTACCATAATCACACGTAATAATTGTTCCCGGGTCGATGTCACCTTTGATGTTTTCTTTTTTAATGGGATCCTTATAGGCGTTCACCAACCCATCACACATCTCACTAACCTTGCATTTGATGCCAGCGGCGTGTGCGCCCGATGCAATGTCGCCAAACCACGATGCCACATAGTCTGACAACGGCAACAAATACATTGTTAACGCAAACACCACAAATCGTATAAAAAATCTGTATATCTTGTACATCTTTTGGTCAATTATTTGTATCTGTGTCCTGTGTAATAGCAATTACCCTCTATCTTATAGCTGCCCATTTCGTCCTCGCCTTCTAACTTACCATTGTCGCTCATAGCATAGCAATCCGAGACCGCAGCAGGCCGTCTGTCACTCGTTTTATACATTGCATTTGAAAACATACTTGTGTTTGGGCATACGGCGCATGTGGCGTTACTTGTATACACTGCGGGACTTTTTGTGTTGCCAGTATACCCGGTCTGGCACGTTGCGGCACTCCCCCCCTTGGCATACTGTCCGTCGGGGCATTTATATATCACATTAATATTATCCCCCCATGCCGGGGCGGTGGTCAGTGCCGCAAAACAACAAAAAAATAATACTGTTTTTCTTGTCATAAAATATATCCAAATTACTGCTGGGATTATACCTTGTTTTGCTTGCGCGTGTCAAGAATTGTATGTACCATACGCGATATGATTAAACATCTGAGTGACATTGATATTGAAACCATGGCACGCGCGCCATTCGTGCCCGATGTCCGCGCGGTGCGGCGCAGTGTACGCGAAAAACTGCGTCTGGGGCAATTGATACCGCCCGCCGCGGCGCCGGTTCCAACACATGCAACACTGGATTTACACAACCGCACCGAACAAGAATCGTGGGATTTAATTATGGCAATGGCCACATCGGGCGTGCGGCACGCAAAAATCATTACGGGCGCCAGCGGCATATTGAAAATCAAGTTTCAGCAATGGGTTCGCGCCAGTGTTCTGGCCCCATACATTGCAGAATGCACCCCGATAAACAATGGCAGTTTTGATGTAAAATTTCACAAATTACGGGGGGATTTATGACCAAAACCGTGTATGACCATATTCGCAGCAACAACATAAAAACCGCAATATTGGTTGCGGCTTTTCCGATGATTTTTATCGCATTGGTGTTTTTGTTTGTGTGGTGCGTCGCGCCAATTGAAACCGCCGTGCACACCACCGCCAATGTCGCAATACCCACATTTATCGCGTGCGCCGTGTGGATGATAATATCATGGGCGTTTGGCGATTCGATGATGCTGAACGCGGCGCGCGCCACCGAAATTCACGACAACGATAAACAGAATCGCGAAATTTTCCGTGCGGTTGAAAATGTTGCAATTGCGGCCGGCCTGCCGCGGCCCCGCGTATATATTATTGACGACGCGTCCATGAACGCGTTTGCCACCGGGCGGTCACCCCGCGACGCATCGGTCGCATTGACACGTGGCATAGTGGCCCGTCTGACCCGCCCAGAACTAGAGGGGGTCATTGCCCACGAAATGGCGCACATTGGCAACCGCGACATTCGGTTGGATATGTTGCTGATTACGGGCGTTGGCGTCACGGTGTTTGCCGCCGATATGATTGGCCGCACAATTATGTATGGCGGCACGCGCAGCGACAATGACAACAAGAATGGCGGCGCGGCCGTACTGGTTATGGTGTGGCTGGCGTTTATGGTATTCAATTGGATTATTACACCACTGTTGCGAATGGCGGTATCGCGCAATCGCGAATATGCCGCCGATGCGACGGGCGCCTTGATTACGCGCAACCCGCTGGCATTGGCGTCGGCATTGCGCAAAATTACAACCGATGCGCGCGTTGAATGTTTGGATAAAACGGCGTCTATGGCGGCCGTGTGTATTGCCGACCCACGGGGCCTGCGTGAATTTGCGTCCAGTTTACTGGCAACGCACCCGCCGGTGGAAAAACGTATTGAAAGACTGGAATCAATGGCATAAAAGGAGTATGTGATGGCAAACCTGCATTTTCATTATGGAACAATGGGATGTTCCAAATCGGCGCAACTGATTATCAACGCATATAACCAGAACAAAAATGGCAACCAGACCGAGGTTATAAAACCCAAAACCGACAACCGTTTCAGTGCAAACCGCGTTGATTCGCGCATTGGCATATCGGTTGATGCAATTGTGCGCGAAAGCCTGGTCGATTATGCGCCAAATGCAAACACTAAAATGGTTCTGGTGGACGAGGTTCAGTTTTTTACCCCCGCCGATATTGACCACCTGGTCAAAATTGCGGACAGTCGCCCGATTATTATAATGTGTTATGGCCTGATGGTGGACAGCAACGAACACCTGTTCCCGGCGTCCCAGCGATTGATAGAGGTTGGCGCCAAATTACACCGTATGGAATCAACATGCCAGATTCCGGGGTGCATGCACCTGGCGACGCATCATTTGCGGTTTGACGCGGTCGGCAATGTTGTACGCGCGGGCGAGCAAATTGCGGTCGGGGACAGCAACTATAAATCCGTATGTCGCCAACATTTTAACGCCCTGTACCACGCGGCGGCGACGCAAGAACGCGGGGGCCGATAAAAAAGTATTATTTTTTCTTGCAATCGGAATAAAAATGTATAGAATATAAGACCGTTGCGCCCATGGCTCAATTGGATAGAGCATCTGACTACGGATCAGAAGGTTGAGGGTTCGAATCCTTCTGGGCGCGCCATAAATTCAACCGCCGCTTGTCGGCGGTTTAATTTATGTTGTGCACCCAAGGGTTCGAACCCGACCAGAGGGTTCGACAATGAGTAGGCAAGCCAAGCGATAGCGTGGGCGAGCCGTCACGAATGCCACGCAGACACGGCGGATTTTAATCCGGCGTGCGAGTGTATCCTTCTGGGCGCTTGTCAGCGTTTTTTGTTTGTGGTACAATATCCGTATGTCATCAAGTGTTGGATTTATAGAGTTTGTTTATGATGTGGTACGCGATGCAACGCCCGACATTCGGTACCGTAAAATGTTCGGGGACTATATGTTGTTCTCGTGCGATAAACCCGTTTTGCTGATTTGCGACGACACGGTCTATGTTAAACAAATTCCGGAAAGCCTGGCCGTATTCACCGCACATGGCATTACACCGGACGTGGGTATTCCATACGGTGGTGCACGGCCACACTATATTATGGATATTGAAAATTCCGAACTGGCCATTGATATGGTGCGGGAATTGACGCGCGCGCTGCCCCAACCCAAACCAAAATTGAAAAAGGTCGCGACAAAACGCAAATAAATATTTCCCATGAATCACGCGCGTTTATTTTTGTATTGTAAAAATATGCAAAATGTAGTAAAATTACTGGGAAATAAATATCAACGGGTGATACGAGATGAGAAAGATTTTTCTGCCTTTATTGATTTGTGCTTTGACCGCCAACACCGCAGAGGCTGGGTGGAAAACAGGTTTTAGTACCGAATGTTTTCGGTATATAAACGGCGCCAAACAGAGCACTGTTCAATACTACTTTTGTGGGAACCAGAAAGAATCTTGTGCTGGTTTGAAACATATATCAAGTCATAAACCATCGCTGTGGTATTACCACGGGGATGATGTTGACATAGACGGTACCAAATACTGGTGTTGCGATGGAAACAAAACTGACCAGGGTAAATTCGTTGCTGGCGCAAAATGGATTAAAAAAAGTGAAGATGTGACCATAGATGTTGGCGGCGGTACGTGCACATATCAAAAGACAACCAATGTTTGCGGCAGCGTTGAATCGGACAAACCCTGTACGGTTCCAACATCATGCCCCAGTGGCCAGGTTGTTAGTGGTGGCAAATGCGCCGCCGTGAAACAGGAAACGCCTAAAACCACAGAGACGAAGAAAGACGATACACCGAAAAAGCAAGCCACAGAGCCCGAGAAACCAAAGACAGAAACCACAAAAACTGCAGACTCAGGGAAAAAAATCACAGCCAGTGACGAATGCAAAAGCACCGAATACAAATCGCCACTGAGCAATAAGTGCGTCAGCAAATCCAAAAATGTTCAATACTCAAGCGATATGATGCATGAATGCTATGGGTGTTCGTCCGATGTGCGGTTCAAAAACTGTCTGAATATATACCGTGCAGCCCCCGATGCCAACAAGCTGACATCAACGCAAGAGGGAACATTAAAGGCGTGCAATGTCACGAAAGCCCAATACGCAGAGGCAGACGCACAAACAATGAAATCAGAATTGGTTGGGAAATTGCCCGTGTTTGCAAAATTGGATTTGCCGAACAGTATAATCAATAAAAAATTGTCAGAAACCGCAGCAATAAAACTAGACAATGATGAGTTGAAAAAAGCCCTCGAGCAACAGATGCAGGTTGCCGATGTGGTAGTTGCAGACCAGGTGATGGCGGATGACATATCGACCGTGACCAAAACCACCGGAACCACGGCCACAACCGGAACCAGTGTTGCCACGGGCACGACATCGATTGAGGATGCTCTCAAAGACATTGCATTGCCGACGAATGTTGTTTCGGGCAAGACGAAGAAATTGGATTTCTCCGTCAGCAAAATGCAGGCGATGTAATATAAATTTACATTTTATTGATTCAAAACGCCATGGACAGACCAATCCGTGGCGTTATTGTTTCGGAACGCGGGCGCGTGGTGTAATTATAATCTGCGCCAATTGTAAACCCAATGTGTGCAATATGAATTGTAATTCCCGCCGATGCCCCGCCGATAAAACCATACCCACTTTCGATGTAATCGGGTCGCGCATCCGCATACGATAATTTGAAATCGTATTGGTTCACGCCCGCACCCGCGCCAACATATACCGAAATAAAACGCGCAGATATAACATCGTAATACGCGCGCAGCATCAACGCTTGCTCATCCAATGATGCATCGGTACGTGTTATTGCCGACGAAAACAGTTCACTGATTGTGTCGCGTTTTTGATATATCAATGCCAACCGCGTGCGGTCATTGCGCACACCCGCGCCAATGTTCAGCACACCGGTAAATCCACCCATATCGTACCCATGCAATTTTGCATCGGTGTATGTTAAACCGAAATCAGATGTTAAATATGGCGTCCATCCGCCCGTGCTGTAAATGCCCGCCATTGCCGCCGATGGCAATGTGAATAACAATGATGTAATAATAATCTTTCGCATGTCCCACCCCTGTTGTTTGTGCACACCATATCACACCCGCCCCGCCCGCACCAGGAATTATTTTGGATGCCGGCAACACGCAATCACCACTACCCCGGCACTTCGTGCCACCACGACACTGGTCCCACGAAATTGAAATTTTTTTTTGCGTGGGGGGCCAAGCGACGGGGAATTTTGTTTATTCTCGGTACATACTAAGTTCCCCTCCGGTGGAGGGGTGGCACGGAGTGCCGGGGTGGTCTTTTTGTCCCTGCGGGGCAATAGATACCGGCCTGCGCCGGTATGACGGCAAGTGAGAGTCCACGCTAGGGATGCGCCCCCCCAAAAAAAGAATTATCACCCCGACCCGGGGTTCTGCCAGCGGAGAAGTCCGCAACGGGAGCATACCAAGTTCTCCTCCTGTGGAGGAGTACCGCGCAGCGGAGTGGTGGTCTTTTGTCTTACATTTATTCCACATTGCACTCTCAAGACCACCCCGGCCTGGCGGCCACCCCTCCACCGGTGGGGAACTTGCTCCGCGATGGGGATACAGGGACACAGCACAAAAAAACGTCATGCCGGCGCAGGAGGGTCACCATTGCCCCGCGGGGGTGTATTTACCACTACCCCGCCCACTTCGTGGTCACCCCTTCGCTTAGCGAAGGGGATTTTGCTCCGCGACGATGATGAGCTTTGTTCCCCTCTGGAAAGCCGGGGTGGCGCAACGCGACGGGGTGTCGTTTACTGGATTGCCACGCTCCGCTCGCAATGACAGAACCCAAAGATTGTCATTCCTGCGCAGGCAGGAATAGGGACTATACAGTGCGAGTGTCAACGAGCCAAACCCAGAATGTTGCGGTGTACAGTGATATTGATATTCACTTTTTTACCAAATATTGTACAACACCAAGTGAGAGTAATTTCCAAGGCCCTATTCCTGCCTACGCAGGAATGACAAGAATATAAGACGCCGAATGGCGCGCTTCATTGCTCTCTGCTCTCTGCTCATTGCTCTTTTTTACACTATTACAGCTGGATAAACAATTTTGGATTATCGCGCAGGCGTTCAATGCCCGATTCCAATGTCTTGCGATACTCGATGAATTTCTTTTTATTCGCCGCGTCCAGGTTGCTGATTGCCGGCAATTTCACCGTCATTGGGTTTACATGCACGCCGTTTTTAATAATTTCGTAATGCAAATGCGGCCCCGTTGATAACCCGGTTGAACCAACATAGCCAATTGTTTGGCCCTGGCGTACGGTGGTACCAACATTTACGCCCTTGGCAAATTTGGACATGTGCGCATACAATGTTTCATACGAACCGTTGTGACGCAATTTCACATAGTTTCCATGCCCGCGGTTATATCCACGCGCAACCACGCGCCCCGCACCCGCGGCCGGAATTGGTGTGCCGGTTGATGCACGGAAATCAACACCTTTGTGCGCACGGGTAAATCCCAACACGGGGTGTTTACGGCGACCAGAAAAACTGCTGGTTATTTTGGCGTTGTTTATTGGTGTGCGCTTTAATGATTTAATTGCGCCATTGCCGTCGGCGTCATAGTACCCAATTGTGCCATCAGATTTGCGAAAACGGTACATTTTTACATCGCCACGCAATGCCTGGAATTCCACCGCCAACACATGGCCGTTATCTATTTTTTGACCATCGGAAAAGTTTTCTTCGTATAAAACGGAAAATTTCTGGCCGGCACGAACATCGCGCTCAAAATCCATTTCAAATGCTAACAAATCGTAAACATCGGCCAAAATGCCCGCCGGAATACCCGCGCGCATTCCCGCCAGGTAAAAACTGTCGCCATCCATAATTTCGCCCGATTTATACACCGCGCGCGTGTCGCGTTGAATATCCACCGTGCGGCAAGACCAACCGCCGCCCGCACCCGTGGTCAATTCAACCTGGCGCCAGGGGGATGGAATGATAATAATTTTCGATACCGGCGCATCGTCATTTGCGCGAACGAATTCGATTTTATCGTTATCGGCACGCAATGTTGTAATGGACGCCTCAGATTTCAAAATACGCGCAATCGCATCAACATCGTTATGCGACAGCCCCCGTTCCAACAACAATTTGGACAATGTATCGCCCGGTGCAACATTCACCACCGCACGACAATCGTCATGCGAGTCATGCATTGCATGGTGGCCGCCGCTGTGCGACGACACAACAACAATAATTGCAACAACGGCCAATACCGCCGCCATGGCACAAACTAATTTTTCCACTGGGATGGATTTTATAATATCTTTTGCTTTTTTCATGCTCCCGATTATAATGGACTTATGGAAATAAATCAAGCGTTCACAATTTTGCAAAATGCCGGTGGCGTGCGCGCGGCGCGCGTTATTACTGAAAATACGAAAAAATTATCACGATTTCGCGTTTGGAAAATTTCACGTCAATTGCGGCGCGGGGTGCCGGTGGCAAAAATTATTGGGCAAAAATGGTTTTATGGACTGCGTTTTTATACGAACAAACACACACTGGACCCACGCCCAGATACCGAAACACTGGTTGCGGCGGTTATTGCCGATTGCGGTGCGGATAATGGCGCCCCACGAATTTTAGACCTGGGGACCGGCACGGGGTGCATCATTGGTGCAATTGCCAAGAATATACCCGGCGCAACGGGCGTTGGCATTGACCGGTCGCGTGGCGCGGTGCATGTGGCGCGCCGCAACATACGCAATTTGGAATTGGGCGCGCGCGTACAAATATTGCACGCCCGATTTGATAATCCGCGCGCATTGCGTCCCGGGGAATTTGATATAATCGTGTCAAACCCGCCATACATTGCGGTGGGCGATGCGCGTGTTGATGCGGGCGCAATGCATGACCCCAAAATGGCATTATACGCGGCGCGCGGTGGATTGGCGGCATACGATGCGATTGCCGAAAACGCGCGTGAATGGATTACGCGTGGCGGGAAAATATATCTGGAAATTGGCGCGGGTCAAACGGACGCGGTGCGCGAAATATTTACGCATGCCGGTTGGGAATTTGTGCGGGGCGTGCACGACCTGGGCGGAATTGAACGCGTGTTGGTATTTCAAAAAAACTGATTAGATTATTTACAGCCGCAATGGCAATCGCAACCACCATCGCAATCGTGACAATGATGGCAGCCACCAAAATACGGATTGGTCCGCGCCAAGCTTTCAATGGTTGAATCGATGCCGTGACCGTGAACTATGTATGTTTCGTTCGGCAAATTCATATTGTGCAGTGCGGCAACAGACACCCGTAAATCGTCGGCATTGCCCGTGGGCAGGTCGGTTCGTCCGACCCCATCGCGAAATATGGTATCGCCCGACAATAAAATTCCGTATTCGGGAAACAAAAACATCATGCCACCCGCCGAATGTCCGGGCGATGCAATTACATCCATTTTTATGCCCGGCAAAATTTCACGCATACCCGGCGTCAAATCATCTGGGCGACGAAAATCCGCATTGATGTGTGGCATTTCGAAAAAATCCAGCAATGCGTTGCCCCATGTAATCAATTCCAAATCACGGTGATTCATATACCATGGGGTGTCATAGTGCGCCGCCAAATCCGGCGCCGCCGAAATGTGGTCACTGTGCCCATGCGTTGCATACATGGCGCGCAAATGCAGACCGCGCCCATCCAACAATTTTATCCAATCGGCCGCACGCCCCCACGGGTCAAAAACAATGGCGTCCGTGCCACGCGTGACCAGCACCGAATTAGTATTTTCGGGCGGCATGTGGATAATTTCAAAACGCACTTCGTTGTTATTTTGCATTCTTTTTCATGCGGGGTTTGGTGGTTGATTTTTTTGGTTTACCATAAATAATTTCGCGGATTTCGTCGCCCGTCAATGTTTCGCGCGCCAGCAATTCGTTGGCCAATTTCTCGACGGTTTTCTTGTTTTTGGTCAGCAATTTTTTCGCATCTGCGTGTGCGGTATCCAACCACGATTTAACCTCGGCATCGACCAGTTCGGCGGTCTTTTCAGACGCGTTTTCCAACGCCGTGCGATTACCAAAATTCGTAATCTGGTTTATGGCCGCCAACCCGACACGCGGCGACAGCCCCGCCGTCGTAATTGAATAGCGCGCCAGACGCGTTGCCATGGCAATATCACTCTCCGCGCCAGTGGTGATTTTATCCGCACCGAAAAACACCTCTTCGGCACTGCGCCCGGCCAACGCAATGGACAGGTTGGCGCGCACCTCGGCAATGGTCATGGAAACTTTGTCATCAACCGGCAAATGTTGAACCATACCCAGCGCACGACCACGCGGGATGATTGTTGCCTTGTGAATTGGGTCGGTAATGTCGGCGTACATTTGACTGACGAACGCATGGCCGGCCTCGTGATAGGCGGTCAATTTTATATCCTGTGGGCGCATTTTGCGTGCCTTGCGCGGGCCCATCAAGATTTTATCGCGAGCCTCGTCAATGTCACTGGGCGCGATTTCTGTGCGACCATTACGCACCGCGTGCAGGGCTGATTCATTTAACAGGTTTTCCAAATCGGCACCAGAAAAACCGGTCGTGCCACGGGCAACATTTTGCAAATCAACATCGGCACCGACCTTTATTTTTTTTGCATATAAATCCAAAATCGCACGACGCCCCGCCAAGTCAGGCAATTCAATGTACACCTGGCGGTCAAAGCGGCCCGGACGCAACAGCGCCGCATCCAGCATATCTGGACGATTGGTCGCACCAATTACAATGATGCCCGTATCGTTTGCAAAACCATCCATTTCAATCAGCAATTGATTCAATGTTTGCTCGCGATCCTGGTCATTATATGAACCAGTGCTGCGCCGTTGACCAATGGCATCGATTTCATCAATGAACAAAATGCACGGGGCATTGCGACGCGCCATTTCAAAAATCTCTTTAATCTTGGCCACGCCCAGACCGACGATAATACCAGAAAAATCACTGCCCGATGCGGCAAAAAACGGAACATTAGCCTCGCCCGCGATGGCACGCGCCAACAATGTTTTACCGGTTCCGGGTTCCCCAGACAATAAAACCCCGCGTGGCACACGTGCACCAACGGCAATGAATTTTTCCTTGTTTTTCAGGAAATCTACAACCTCCATCAATTCTTGCTTTTCAGAATCGATGCCGGCGACATCGGCAAATGTTGTTTTGGGTTTACCAGTTGTGATTTTTGTCGGATTTTGTTGTGCCAGACCGCGCGTTATTCCGCCCGCACCGCCGCGCATACCACGGAAAATCCACCACATAAAGAACAGGCCCAATATAATTGGGAACCACATCCCCAGGTATTCCATCGCGCCCTTGGATGAATCAATTGATATGGTTGTGCCATTTTGAGCCAATTTGGCCAACAATTCCGGGTCGTATGTAATCGTCGCACGATATTTTGTGCCGTCACGCAATGTGCCGGTTGCATCCGCCCCGCGAATTTTCATGGTTTTAATATCGCTCTCGCGACGCAAAACATCGGAAAACGACAGTTCCACCGGCCGCGATGCCGCGGGCACCGCATCGGTTATCATATTTGGGGTCTGTTTCGCAACGCCACCCGTCCAAAAACGTTGGGCGCCAGTGAAAATCAACAGCAGTCCAAATACCACCACATATATGAACGCACTGTCGCGACGCGTTTTTCTGTTATTTTGATTTTGTTGTTTTTCCATGTCTTGTCCTAAAACTTGTTTTTGATCCCTCGGGCACAACCAGAATGTTGTTATTTAACCGCCGAATTGTGCAATGTCCCAATGTAAATTGGCAATCATGTCCCAGATTATCTAGTGCACGTTCCAGCGAATTCAAGCGCGGCTGATAATTATCCCCCCCGATTTTCTGAATCAATGTCCCGATAAATTTTAGCCTAATGTCGTCGTCTTGGTCAAACAGAAAAGAATCTGGAAACACCGCACGATTGTTCTGTGTGACGCGTGCCACCATGTCCGCAACATTGGTTTCAATTGCATCGCGCACCCGCCCCAAGTTTTGTATTGCCAACAAAATACGCTCGTCCGAAATGCCCAGTTTGTCCGCCATCAAATACCGGTTTTTACGAATGCGGACGCGAGTATAACGTTCATCGTCGTTCATTTCATCAGAAAAATATTTGATTCTATTCCTATCGCAATATTCACGCAATTCGCGCCGCCACACACCCAACAGTGGCCGCACAATTTTAACGCCATCACGCATGGTCACGGGACGCATTGCGGCCAGCCCGGTCAGTCCACTGCCCCGCCCCAGATTCATTAAAAATGTTTCGATTTGGTCGTCGACCTGGTGTGCAACCAATAATGCATCGACCCCGTTTTCACGACAAAAATCGGTCATCAATTTGTATCGGGCGGTGCGGGCAGCGGCCTCTATCCCCGTGGCGGGCTTTTCGCCCGTCCAATTTAATATATGGCACTCAATCCCACGCGCCGCACACAGGTCACGAACATACGCGGCCTCGGTCCCGGCGGCGGGGCGCAAACCATGGTTCACATGCAACGCAATTGGGTGCGCACCGATTTCATCCAACCAACACAGCAAGCACACCGAATCAACACCGCCACTGACCGCAACGGCCAGTTTTTGCCCGGCGAATTCATTCATAAATTTAATAAATTTCTGATTCATTACCGGGATATTTTATGCTATAATTCGCAAAAATAAAGGGAAAAAAGAAATGGCAAATCATTTGAATTCTATTGCGGTTTATTGTGGGCACGAATTCGGTACCGAAACCGCGTTTGCGCGCGATGCGGCGTTGGTTGGCGAAATGTTGGCGCGTAATCATATTCGTATGGTGTTTGGTGGTGGCGATGTGGGTCTGATGGGTACGGTTGCCAATGGCGCACTGGACGCCGGGGGCGAGGTTATTGGTGTTTCCACCCATAATGTTGTTGCAAAACAGGAACCGGTGCACACCGGCGTTCATGTCCAGGTTGTCGACGGCGTCAACGAACGCAAACAGCGTATGTATGAACTGTCCGACGCGTTTATAATTTTGCCGGGCGGCATTGGCACCCTGAACGAATTGACCGATATTATGACGATGCAGCAAATTGGCGAAACGAAAAAGCCGCTGTTCTTTTTGAACACTGATGATTTCTGGGCACCGTTTGCGCGCCTGTTTGTCCACATGCAAAACTGTGGATTTATCGAAGATGTCAAGGATTACGATATTCGCATTGCGGCGACGCCGGCGGATTTGGAACGCGAGATTAAAGAATATTAAATCTGAATAACCTTGTCCCGGGTGGTTTCCCCCCGGATGATTTTAATGCTGGTTTTCGGCACATCAAAATGCCGGGCCAGCATTTTTATTACGGCCGCATTTGCCGCACCGTCGGCGGGTGCGGCAGTTGTATGCACGCGAATTGTGCCGTCGGGCGCGGTTTCAATACTGTTTTGTCGCGCCCGCGGAATAACGCGAATATTAAAAGTCTGTTTTGAATCGTTCATCACTCATAATATGCAAATGAAAATGGAACACCGATTGGCCGGCACCCGCGCCAGTATTGGCGACAACACGAAAATTTCCATTTAATCCCAATGTATCAACGGTCTTGCGTACCGCCGCCCAGAATCCACGCTGTAATTCTGCCGGGGCATTTGCGGTAAAATCGTAAATGTCGGTATATTCGCCACGCGGAATGACCAAAACATGCGTTTTTGCGCGCGGGTTCACATCAAAAAATGCCAGTGCGTATTCGTCGCTGTATACCTGTTTGCACGGAATTTGTCCGGCGATGATTTTTGCAAATACATTATCAGAATTATACATATTTTCCCCCTGAATTGTCACCCCCAGGATATTATACACAAAACGCAAAATCAAGCCTTGAAATCGCGCATCGGCGTATTATATATAGGGTACACAAGGAGAATTTAACAATGATGAAACCTTTACACAATTATGTTTTGCTGACGCGTCTGAACGAAGAATCCAAGACCGCCGGCGGAATTATTATCCCCGATAATGCCAAGGAAAAACCATCACGCGGTCGCGTGGTTGCGGTGGGCGATGGTGCGTATGAACACGGTGCGCGCGTGCCGATGAGTGTCAAAGTTGGCGATACCGTCCTGTTTGCGAAATGGGCGTCGTCCGCGAACGAGGTTAAAATTGACGGCACCGATTATGTTTTAATCAAAGAATCCGACATTTTGGGAATTCTGGAATAATCAAAGGACAAAATTATGGCAAAAAATATTGTTTTCGATACAGATAAACTGGCGGCGGGCGTTGATAAATTGGCCGATGCCGTTAAAATCACCATGGGGCCCAAGGGTCGCACGGTAATCATTGAAAAATCGTATGGCACGCCGGTCGCAACCAAGGACGGCGTAACCGTGGCCAAGGCCGTATCACTGAAAGACCCGGCGGAAAACATTGGTGCCCGCATGGTCCAAGAAGTGGCGAAAAAGGCCGGTGATGACGCGGGTGACGGCACAACAACCGCAACCGTCCTGGCGCAAAAGATTATACGCGAGGGTCGCCGTGTTATCGCCGCGGGTATGAACCCAATGGATGTAAAGCGCGGCATTGATATGGCGGTGTCGGCGGTTGTTGCCGATATTGACGCACATGCCCGCCCGGTCAAAGACAGCGCGGAAATCGCCCAGGTTGCGACAATTTCTGCGAATTCCGACCGTGATATTGGCGAAAAAATCGCCGGTGCAATGGAAAAGGTTGGTCGCGAAGGCGTAATCACCGTTGAAGAGGCCAAAGGTCTGGAAACAGAAATCGACGTGGTCGAGGGGATGCAATTTGACCAGGGATTCATGTCGCCATATTTCGTCACCAACAGCGAAAAAATGTTGGCGGAATTGGACGGCGCGCAAATCCTGGTTTCTGAAAAGAAAATCACGGGATTACAGGCATTGCTGCCAATTCTGGAACCAATTGCACAATCGGGACGCCCACTGTTGATTATTGCCGAAGATGTTGAATCCGAAGCGTTGGCGACATTGGTGCTGAACCGTCTGCGCGGTGGTTTGAAAGTTTGCGCGGTCAAGGCCCCGGGCTTTGGCGATCGCCGCAAGGAAATGCTGAAAGATATCGCGGCGGTGACCGGTGCAACCGTTATTTCGGACGATATGGGTATGACATTTGAAAACATTACCCCGGCGGTTTTGGGCAGTGCGAAAAAGGTCGTCGTCAGCAAGGATTCAACCCTGATTGCCCAGGGCGCGGGTGACAAATCGGCCATTGACGCGCGTGCGGACGAAATTCGCAAATTGTTGTCCACAACGACATCGGAATACGATCGTGAAAAATTGTCAGAACGTCTGGCGAAATTGGTCGGTGGCGTCGCTGTTATCAAGGTTGGCGGCATGACCGAGGTCGAAGTTAAAGAAAAGAAAGACCGTGTTGACGATGCGTTGGCGGCGACACGTGCGGCGGTTGCCGATGGTATCGTGGCCGGTGGCGGCATTGCGCTGGTTCGTGCGGCGGCGGCATTGGCAAATGTTCATGGCGCGAACACTGACCAGAATGTCGGTATTGATATCGTTCGCCGTGCAATCGTTGCCCCATGTGCCCAGATTGCCGAAAACGCGGGCGTATCGGGCGAAATCGTCGTGGGCAAGGTTTCGGAATCGACCGACTATAATTTCGGATACAATGCCCAGACCGGCGAATATGTTGATATGATGGCGGCGGGCATTATTGACCCGGCCAAGGTTGTGAAAACCGCAATCCAGGCGGCGGCATCAACCGCGGGCGCAATCCTGACCACGGGATGCGTAATGTCCGAAATACCCGAAGAAAAACCGGCGGCCCCTGCGATGGGTGGCGGCATGCCAGGCATGATGTAAAAAAACGCCCCATCCGGGGCGTTTTTTCAAAGTTCAAATACCAAAGTGCAAAGTTCAAATAATGTGTGCGCCATTCGGCGCACTTGCTTTGTTCCCCTCTGGCCAGAGGGGTGACACGGAGTGCCGGGGTGTCGTTTTACCACTACCCCGTCCGCGTATGCGGACACCCTTTCGCCAGCGAAGGGGAATTCATCCCGCGACGTGAAAAACAAATTCCCCTCCGGGAACCACCCACGAAATTTTTTATTTCGTGGGCGATTGCGTAGAGAGGCCAACACGCGAACCACATTCTTAAAACTCTATAACCTAAATCTGGTACTAGAATTCATAGTCCCCAGCAGTGGCAACATTGTCTCGGTATGCTGATTCTTGCAACAAATTTCCCGGATTGCCCTTGGTTGGGACGCTGCCGGTTTTGCCCTTGCCACCCAATTTACCCAACTTATCAATCAACCGGAACTTGCTTTTGCCGGCCGCATCAGAATCATATTCCGATGGGTCAATATTACATGAAACCAAAACCTTCTTGTCCGATTCTTTTAGTGTGGTTGGCGGGTTGCGAAAGAAATCTAGACAACGTTTGAACCGCGTATCGGTTGGGCACGCATAGCACGAATCAAACATATCGCGCGAGTATTGTTTTGATGCCGATTTGCTGACACACTTGCCACTTTTGGGTGATAAATATTCAGAACTTTGGCATTTTGGCGTCTCGGGTTCTGATTCATCAGATGATTCCGCTTCTTCAGGTGCAGGTTCTTCTTGTTTCGGTTCTTCCTTTGGGGTTTCCTGGGGCTTGTCCTTGCAAGCCTTGGTACCACTGTCCCAAATCCGCCCAGGAGCACAGACAACACAACTGCCCTTGTCATCAACCCCCTTGTCTTCGCCAGAACACGCAACGCATTTACCGTTGCTGTCTTTGCCCTGGCCGGATGTGCATGTTTCCTCTTTGGGGGCCTCGCACCGCGTGCCATTCCATTTTTGCCCACCGGTACATACAACGCATATTTTGTTAGTGTCCACACCACGGTCAGTGCCACTGCACGCTATGCATGTGTTGGATGTTGCACTTTGAAATCCCTGGCCACTGGAACATAATGTCGCGCATTCTTTATTACGCAGTATTTTACCGCTGGGACACTTGGTTGGCACCGTGCAATCATCGGCCTCGGTTGTGTCGCACACAGTTGTCCTTTCTGTGTATTCACATGTGCCACCACCAACAGACTTTGTTTTCGTCGCGCTACTTTTTATCCATGTTAGTCCTTCGACAAATTTGCCTTCCTTTTCGCCGGTTCCACCACAACACCAAAATGTTCGACCAGCATGTACAAAACCCTTGCCATCGTATATCCAATTTTTTTTATTTTTCTTTGTTGCCCCATTGCTTCGACACGATTCCGCCTGATATCCACAAAACCAGTATTCATCGCTGCCTTTGTCATCAACCCAACATTCATTACGGTATCCGGCATAGAACTCCGCGTGGACTGGGTATATAACCAATGCACAAATCATAACCAGAAAAATTTTACGCAGCATATTCATTTCATTCCCCCTGTGGGTGCTATGTTCTTTGCCGAAAAAAACGGTGGTTTTTTGCGCAATAAATACCACTTGACCAACTGGCGGATTTCTGGGTATAATTTCCGTATAAAAGTGCCGTAAAAAACCCACCGTTTTTTTCGGCACTTCTTTTTTTACGCCGCGCCACACCCACCGCGGCATTGCGGGGATTTTTATGGAGTTTTTTTATTTGTCCCTGCGGGGACTTGTTTACCACTACCCCGTCCGCTACGCGTCCACCCCTTCGCCAGCGAAGGGGAATTTAGACCACAACAGGGATACGCAATTAAATCCCCTTATGGCCAGAAGGGGTGCCGGGCATATGCCCGGCGGGGTAGTCGTTTTTTGAAACTTTGTACAACTTTGCGCACTCTCAAGACCACCCCGCTACGCGGTACTCCTCCACAGGAGGAGAACTTAGTCAGCGACGAAGATACAGAACACAGCACATAAAAAGAATTGTCATCCCCGCGCAGGAGGGTCACCATTGCCCTGCGGGGACATATTTACCACTACCCCGTCCGCTTGCGCGGACACCCCTTCGCCCAGTGAAGAGGATTTCATTGCTCTCTGCTCATTGCTCTTTGCTCTCTAATTAAAAACCGCCCCGTGGGGCGGTTTTTATTCGGAATCTTCGTCATCCATTTCGTCGTCGTCATCAACACCGGCGGCGTTCAGGTCTATTTCCTTGGGAATGCCCAAGATGTCTTCTATTTTATCGGACGCGGCATCCAAATCGATTTTATGCAGAACGGCAAATTCCTGGGCCATACGTTCCAACGCGCGCAGATACAATTGACGCGCCGAAAATGTCATTGTGTCCGCCGCACTGCGCCGTTGCAGGTCGCGTACAACCTCGGCCAATTTCATGGGGTCGCCGGAATTTATGTTTTCCTCGTACTGTGCCGCACGACGCGCCCAAATCATACGCTTTGCGCCGGCCTTGCCCTTGGCCGATGCGATTGCCTCGTCCATTTTTTTGGCGGTGGTCAGTGGGCGCAGCCCAGAAATCTCGGCACGTTCAACCGGCACACGCAATGTCATGTGGTTTCGCTCAAAATCAATTACCAGCATCTTTATTTTCTGGTCACCGATTGTTTGCTCTTCGGTGCGGACCAGTTTACCAACGCCCTGGGTTGGATAAACAACATATTGTCCGGTCTTAAAATCTAATTTTTTGCTTGGCATAATTACTTTACCCTTTGCGGTTGCCATTCTCTCAACACACATATTATAGCACAAAAAACATAAAAAACAAATAGTTGACTAAAAAAAATCCCCCGGAACCCGGGGGCGATATTTTATCCTAGTTCAAACGACGCATTCCACTGGTGCGGCGCACGCCAGACGCGCGACTGCCCGTGGTGGTGTCGGCGGCGGTGACGCATACCCATTCGTCGTTTTGCAATATGGCGGACTGGCCATTCGGACAATCAGGCTTTTCCAAGCGCCATGCGAAACAAGTGCCCTTTTGATACGATTGGAATGTTGCATTATCGGCACCACCACGCGTATACGCGCCATATTCTGCGTTCCATTCGCCCGACGGTTCGCCCGCGCACCATTTGCGTGCGCCGAAACAATCAATACATGCGCCCGATGCATCGCATATCTGATTCGGAATTGGTGTATCAACATACCCGGTATTCGCGGTATTTCCATTGCCCATCGTTTTGCCCGTTTCCAAATCACGGCACCACAATTTTTGACATTCGGCCGCGTTTATACCATCAATCTGGGCATGGGGCGCCAACACATAGCCCGCGCCACACGATGTAAATTCGGCCGCATTCGCCGCACCAAACGCACACATACAAATAACCAAAGAACTTATCAGTTTTTTCATATTGTTTCTCTCTTGGTCTATATTGTACACAATTTATGCAAAAAATCCAAATGCTTTTTATTGTCCCAATCCGGCCGGCGTAAACCGCCCAATATTGTTAAACAATTCTTGGATTGCGTTCAATTCAATCGCCGCCGGAATTTCCGTTTCGCCATCGGCAACAAATACATTTGGCAAATCGTCATCGCGCAATATTTGCGTTTTTGTCACCCGATTTCCGTTCACCCACGCCAACAACACCGTTTTATTATCGTATGTTTTTGGCAACGGCCCACGATAGTTTTCATCGGCCCCGTAATAAATCCACACGGTGTCCCCATGGATAGTCTTGGTCAACGGCGCGCCAATTTCATCCTGTAATTGTTTGGTTGTTTTCACATTTGCAATTCGCGCATCCAAATCATCGGGGAAAACATATCCGCGATGTTTCGTCTGGAATGTGCACGCGGCCAACGCCGCACAGGACAATATGGTTAGTATAATTTTTTTCATGGTTTTATCCCTCGCCATTTTCTTTGACACCGTTTTTGGCATTCATCAGCGCAAAATGCGCAATGTATTTTTTCAGCTCGCTTTTATAGCGGTTGTTTTCCTTGGCAAATTCGACCAGACGGTCAAAATTCGGGTTCGCCGCACGCGCCGCACCAAAACGACTTTCGGTTTTCAAGAAATCTTCCAACGGGGTTGGATTGTCAATACTGGAATCCAACGACAGTGGGTTTTGCCCCTGCTCGATTAATGTTGGGTTAAACCGATACAGTGGCCACGCGCCCGTCTGCACCAATTGTGTTTGGTGTTGCACGCCATTTTGTAATGCAAAACCATGTGCGATACACGGCGCATACGCCAATATAATTGATGGGCCCGGGAAACTTTCGGCCTCGCGAAAAGCGCGTATGGCCTGGGCCGGGTTGGCCCCCAACGCAATCTGCGCGACATACGCGCCCGACATCATTGCAATCATTCCCAGGTCTTTCTTCGCGTGCTCTTTGCCACCAATGGCAAATTTCATACTGGCGCCGAAAGGTGTTGATTTTGATTGCTGGCCACCGGTGTTGGAATATCCCTCGGTATCCAGAACCAATATGTTTACATTTTCACCACTGTGCAAAATGTGGTCCAGCCCCCCATAACCAATATCGTATGCCCAACCATCACCGCCGACAATCCATACAGATTTATCAACCAACGCATCCAACAACGGTTCCGCCATACGGGCACGCGGATTTTTATCGTTTGCCAGGCGCGCGCGCAACATTTCAACATTCTTCCGCTGGGCCGCGACATCTGTTTCGGCAAACAATGCATCAACATTTGGAACATTTAATTCAAACAGCATTCCACGCAAGGTGTCGCGTTGCTGGTTCAATGCCAAACGCATACCCAACCCATATTCCGCGTTGTCTTCGAACAGCGAATTAGACCACGCCGGCCCGCGACCATTCGCGTCGCGCGTCCATGGCGTTGTCGGCAAATTCGCCCCATAGATTGACGAGCACCCCGTTGCGTTCGCCACCACCATACGGTCGCCAAATAAATGCGACATCAATTTAATGTATGGTGTTTCGCCACACCCCGCGCATGCGCCCGGGAATTCAAAATAATGCGGCAATAATTCAACGTGCTTTGGAATATTCAGGTTCAGTTTTTCGCGTGGTGTGTCCGGCAATTTCACAACCGCATCAAATGCGCGTTGATTTTCCGCCGCCGCATCACGCGCGTTTTTCATTGCCAATGCCGCCACCGGACAATTTTTCACACACACGCCACACCCCGTGCAATCGGCCGGGGATATGGCCAATGTGTAATACATATTGGGGCCCAGTTCTGGTGTTTTCATCGGCACAACCGTAACGCCAGACGCGCGCGCGGCGTCCACCTGGTCCGCGGTCAATGCGCGAATACGAATGGCCGCATGTGGGCACAGCATAGAACACCGCCCACACTGGACACATTTTTCCAAATCGCATGTTGCAACGCGTTCGGAAATGGAACGTTTTTCATATTTTGATGTACCAACCGGGTATTGACCGCCACCAAATTCACCATCAACACGGAAACGCGACACAGGTATTGCATCGCCGCGTTGGGCGGCCATTTCACCCAATGTGCCCGCAATTTTCGCCGGCGCATCCGCCGTCATAGATGGCACAAAATCAGGTGCAAAATTCGATACAGACGACGGCAATGTGTACCGGTGTAAATATTCAGCCGCCCGATCAACCGCGGTCCAATTCGCCTGGACAACATCCATACCTTTTTTCTTGTATGTTTTTTCAATTGCAACCTTGGCTGCCTCTGCCGCAACCGCCGGATCAATAATTTGGGTCAGGTTAAAGAAATTCAGCATAATAAATGTGTTGATGCGGTTTCCCAAACCCAATTCGGCGGCGGCGCCATTTGCATCCAAGAAATATACATTCGCACGCATACGAATCAAATGTTCCTGGGTTTCCCGCGGCAGATTCGCAAATGCCACATCGGGTGCCATAGATGTATTTATCATAACCGTTCCGCCGGCACGCAGGCCACGGAATACATCAAAACGCTGGGCTATCATAAAATTCGATACGCTGATGAAATCGGCAACCTCTATCAAATATTGGCTTTTAATCGGGGCATCCGAAAAACGAATGTGCGACGCGGTCAGTCCCCCAGATTTTTTTGAATCATATACCGCATACGATTGCGGGTATAAATCAGAATTTTCACCAACAATTTTTACAATGTTTTTAACCGCGCCAACCGTTCCGTCCGAACCAATACCGTACAAAATTGCGGTCTTGAAATTTTCCGCCTGGACCGCGAACGCCGGGTCCGTTTTCAGCGACAGCCCCGACAAATCATCGTCAATGCCAACGGTGAAATTGTGATGCAATGTATCACGCATCAGGTTTTCATACACGGCCTTGACATCGCGGGGTTTGAATTCCTTGGACCCCAAACCATATCGGCCACCGAACACCGCCGCCGTATCACCAACAACGGTTTTAACATCTTGGTACAACGGTTCACCAATGGCACCTGGTTCCTTGGTTCGGTCCAAAACCGCAATGCGCCGAACCGTTTTTGGCAACGCCGCACGAAATGCATCAACCGGGAATGGACGGTACAAATGGATTTTTATCAGGCCCAAACCACGGGGCAAAAATTCCAATGTTTCTTCGATTGTTTCGCATGCACTGCCCATGGCAACAATAACATTTTCGGCCGCCGGGTCACCGACATAGTCGACCAGGTGATATTGCCGCCCCGTCAGTTTGGCAAATTTATCCATACATTCCTGGACTATACCGGGGGTTGCGACGTACAGTGGGTTAGCGGCCTCGCGTCCCTGGAAATATACATCGGGGTTTTGTGCGGTACCGCGAATTGTTGGGTGCTCCGGTGACATTCCGCGCGCATGATTTTTCAACACCAAATCATCCGGCAACATTTCACGCAAAACATCGTCGCTGATTCTGTCCAGACGCGATTCTTCGTGGCTGGTGCGGAACCCATCAAAGAAATGCAAGAACGGCACGCGCGACCGCAATGTTGCCGCATGCGCAATCGCCGCCATATCAGACGCCTGTTGTACATTATGACTGGCCAATAATGCAAAACCCGTGCTGCGTACGGACATAACATCGCTGTGATCACCAAAGATTGACAACGCATGCGTGGCCAACGCACGTGCCGCCACATGCATAACAAACGGCGTTTGTTCACCGGCAATTTTGTACATATTCGGAATCATCAGCAACAAACCCTGGGATGCGGTAAATGTTGTGGCCAATGCCCCCATTTGCAGCGCACCGTGCATTGCACCGGCCGCGCCGCCTTCGGATTGCATTTCAATTATTTGCGGAATTGCGCCCCAGATATTTTTCTTATGCTGGAACGACCATTCATCCGCCAATTCGCCCATGGTGCTGCTGGGGGTAATGGGATAAATCGCCGCGAAATCAACACATCTGTATGCGACATCCGCCGCTGCCCAGTTTCCATCAACAATTAAATTTGCCATAATTCCATGTCCCTTGTACTGTGTATTATTTCTTTTTCTTTGAATCTGATTTCTTGGATTTTTCGGGTTTGGCCGCTGGGGCGTCATCTGCCATAACGACAGCAACTTCGGCCTCTTGTTCCGGGGTGATACCGCACGCCGGCGTGCGCGATTGCAATTTAGACATTGCGCGCACCATATCCATACCGCGTTGCAATTGATAATCCAATGCATCTTTTTCCGCATCGGTCAATTCCGGCGCATCGTCATCGTCTGATTTCTTATCGGCTTTTTTCTTGGCACTTTCGTTTTTCAGTGCATTTTTGAATGATGCCTCGGAATACAGGCTTTCTTTGCGTTCTATTGTTTCGATTTTGCTTTGCAGAACCTCGACATCGGGGGTGATGCCCTCGTTCTGAATCGAACGACCACTGGGGGTGTAATAGCGCGCGATTGTAATATGAATTGCAGTGCCATCGCCCAGGGGCTTTTGCTGTTGCACACTGCCCTTGCCAAAACTTTGCGATCCCATAACCAGACCACGACCGTTATCCTGTAATGCGCCCGCGACAATTTCCGATGCCGACGCCGACCCATGGTTTATCAGCACAACAACCGGTTTGCCATTTGTCATATCGCCAGGATGCGCGAAACTGCGTTCAATGTCCGTTTTCGCCTTGCCGCGTGTGGACACGATTTCACCACTGTCCAGGAACGCGTCGGCAACCTCTATCGCGGCGGTCAGATACCCACCGGGATTGTTGCGAACATCCAACACATATCCAATTACATTTTTCTTTTCCAATTTTTCAATTGCGTTCTTTAATTCCTTGGCCGTGGTTGCACCAAAATCAGATATACGAATATATCCTATTTTTTCAGATGACGCATCGTCAGCATCGGCAATTGTTTTTTCTTCGAATTTTACCGATTTAACCTTGATAATTGCGCGTTTCAGTGTGATGTTGCGTGGTTCGGCGCCATCGGACACAACGGTCAATTTAACCTTGGTCCCCGGGCGGCCTTTCATTTTTTTAACCGCCTGGTTTAATGTTAAATCAAAAACCTGTTCGCCATCAATATGGGTAATGTAATCGCCCGCCTTTATCCCGGCACGTGCGGCCGGCGTATCGTCAATTGGCGAAATTACACGCACCGCGCCGCGGTCACTGGTAATTTGAATGCCCAGCCCACCAAATTCGCCATACGATTTATCGTTAAATTCTTTGAAATCATCGGCCGACAGATACGACGAATGTGGGTCCAATGCCGATAACATCCCGTTCATTGCCGCCTCTAACATTTTCTTTTCGTCGGCTTCTTCTACAAAAGACGAACGCGCCGTTTCAAACACCAGTGCCAGTTTTTTCAACTGTTCATAAATTTGTTCATCGGTCAGATGTACAACGGGTTCTTCTTTCTTTGGCTTGTTCGCCGCCGTGGCCGCCATTGGTGATGCCAGCACAACCAAAATCAACAGTTTTTTTAACATTCCTTTTCCTTTGTATAATTACACGATTTTTTATACCACAAACCATAGAACAAAAAGCCGTCCCCCGCAACACGATTTTTTGGTTCAACCAATATATTTTGCACCATACAACACGCCCCAAAATACTTGACAAATTTATTTTATGTATTATGTTTATACAAACACAGGGACGAGAATAAATGACAAAGACGCCAAAATTAAAGACGCATATTGAACAAAATCGCCAGACAATATCTTGTATGTTGTCGGGGGCCGACACGCACAAACGTCTGAACAATGTAAATTGGCTGCGCCATGAATTGTCATACACCGAACCACGCACATTGTTTTATGTACCTGCCCGCGACCAAGAACCGTATTTGGATTACAATTGTATGAAAAATTTGGGGCTGGCGTACGACTATATAATCAGCAACCCAAACACCACCATTGATGCATTGGAAATATGCCGTATTCACAGCATCCTGTGCGCGGATACATTCGTCCATGGGGGGGGGTACAGGCAAACCGGAAAAGTACTGGAAATCACGGTAAATGGCCAGCGCATGCATGCGCCAGACGCCCCAGAAATACCATTTCAATTAAATCAAATTTTATTCAAATTAAACAACAGCAACGAATGCACCTTGTCACGCGCGTTCAATATACATTATGATTTGATTGCGTTGCAACCATTTGATGACTTTAACAAACGCACGGCCAGATTGATAATGAATTGGGTACTGATTCAAAATGGATACCGCCCAATCGTATTCAATCATTCAACGGACAAGGCAAAATATCGCGAGGCCATCACCGCCAATGCTAACGGCGACCACAAAACATACACACGATACATGTCGGCATGCATGTTGCGTACACAAAACGAAATTATAAACCTGTTAAAAAAATCACGGATTCTGTAAAATGGTGAAAATCAGAGCACTGAATCATGGACGCGAAACATACGCTGTATATTACGGCGATGGATATGTATTGAAACGCCCCCTGCCAACGATGGGCGTGGACGCGCAAAATGCATGGCTGGCCAAACAGCATCGCACGAAACAGGCCATCGATCGCATTCGCGCGGTCGGCAACCCCGTTTATAATGTTCCATCTATGATATTCATCAACGATGACGAATACCAAATTTTGGAAGAGCGCGCCCCCGGCGTCCCATTGACACGCGAAATATATCGCGGTCTGTCCCGCCGCCAGCAATTTGAAATCACCAACAGTTTGGGCAGTTTCCTGGTCGATATGAATGAATCGCAACCAATTGGCCAACCAGAAATGCACAAAATTGCATCAGAATTAAAATTTGACAGACTGGACAATTTTGTTGAAAACAAAATGTCAAATTGGTTCACAAAAAACGAAGTTCGCCAAATGTCGCGCATTCGCGATGAAATTGGCACATTTGAATACACCACGCGTATGGCATGGTCACATTGCGATTTGAATTCTGGGAATGTGCTGTATGACCCAGCCACCAGCAAAATTTCGTTCATTGATTTTGCCGAGGCCGGATACCGTTTCATATACCGTGATATTTTTGCACCGCTGCAAATTGAATTGGATATTTGCAAACCCGTGTACGAGGTATATTGCAAAATGCACAACAAACATTTATGGCAAATGCCCAGCATTAAAAACGATAAATTGCGCGAAATTATGAAATATCGCACCATGGTTGTGTGGCTGAAACGCTTTATCAAGGCGGCCGACGACCTGCGCAAAAATCCACAAAACCAGAAAAGCATAAACAACAACGCCGAAAAAATTGCGTTTATGCGCGAACAAATGGTCAAATTCCAAAACCTGGAACGTCAATTGTCGCGGTAATTGTTATTTATTTTCAGAAATCAATTTTTCAAAATCTTCTTCGCCCCAAACGGTAATGCCCAATTCATTTGCGCGCGTCAATTTAGACCCGGCATCCGCCCCGGCCAGAACAATGTCTGTTTTGGCGGAAACACTGCCCTGGACACGCGCGCCCATGCGTTCCAGAATTTCACGCGCCGCGTCACGGGTGTAATTCGCCAATGTCCCAGTCAGGACGATTTTTTTACCGGCAACGGGACTGTCCACAGGGGCGACGTCCACAACCGTTTCACGCACACGAACATGCGCCAGCAAATCATCCAGCACGCGCGCGTTATGGGAATCGGCAAAGAACGACACGATTTCGTCCGCCATCACATCGCCAATACCATCAATCTGTTTTAATTTCCACGCGGGGGCATTACGGATTGCGTCCAAATTACCAAATGCCCGCGCCAGGATTTTGGATGTGACCTCGCCTACCTCGGGCACACCAATGGCAAACAGGAAACGATGCAAATCAATATCGCGGGCGCGCTCAATTGCCGCGTTCAAATTCGCAACCGACTTATCGCCAAAACCATCCATATTCTTTATTGCATCACCATGCAACGCAATCAATGTGAATATATCGGCGGGCGACGAAATCCATCCGCGCGAAATAAACAGTTCCAACTGGCGCGTACCCAGGCCGTCAATATCAAACCCCTTGCGCGAAACAAAGTGTTCTAATTCGCCAATGCGCTGTGCCGGGCATCCCAATGCGTTGACACAGCGACGCGCGACCTGGCCCGATTCTTGGACCACCGCCGCGCCACAGACGGGACAAACATCGGGGAATTCAAATTCGCGTGATGTGGGGAATGTTTCCGCCACGCCAACAATTTGCGGGATAACATCGCCCGCACGTTGGACGATAATCTTGTCCCCAATCTTGACGCCCAGTCGCGCGATTTCATCCGCATTGTGCAACGTCGCGCGCGACACCAGAACGCCACCAATATTGATTGGCTCTAATTCCGCCACCGGGGTCAGAACGCCCGTGCGCCCAACCTGGACTGTAATGTCACGCAATGCGGTTATCGCACGCGCGGCGGGGAATTTATAGGCCACCTCCCACCGGGGACTGTTGGCACGCGCGCCCATTTTTTCTTGCAGGGCGACATCGTTGACCTTTATCACCAGACCATCAATATCAAACGGGATTTCGTCGCGTATCAGCATGGTTTGATTGTATACATCCTGGATTTCATCCAACGTGTGCGCATGATGCGCCCATGGCCGCGTGGTTTTGAACCCCCACGATTCCAGTTTGTCGAAATACTCACTCTGGGTCTGCCAGGTGCGCGCCGACAGGTCACCATACGTATACCCAAACGCCGACAGACGCCGCGTCGCCGTCACCGCCGGATTCAATTGCCGCAACGACCCCGCCGCCGCATTGCGCGGGTTGGCAAATACTTTGTCGCCATTTTCCATTGCCGCCGCATTCAGTGCGATAAAATCCGCGCGACGCATATAAACCTCGCCCCGAACCTCTATCACATCGGGGAAATCACCCGTCAGGTTTTGCGGTATGTCCGCAATCGTGCGCAGGTTTTCTGTTATATCTTCGCCCAAAACGCCACTGCCCCGTGTCAGGCCGCGCACCAGGTGCCCGTGTTCATACCGCGCAGCAAACGACACACCGTCGACCTTTAATTCAATAAACAGATTTTTATCCGCCAATTTGTCGAACCAATCGGCAACCTCGCCCGAATTAAAGACGTCCGAAATAGACAACATAGGCACGGTATGCGGATACGATTTGAAACCCGCCGCGACCGCCGCACCAACATGCGTGGACGCACCATTTTTCGCCAATTCTGGGAATTCAGATTCAATTGCCAATGCGCGCGATTTGGCCGCATCGTATGTGGCATCGTCAACCACCGGGGCATCATTTTGGTGATACGCGATGTCCCATTCGTTCAGTTTTTTCAGTAAATCGGCGTGTTCGGCCAATGTAAATAAATCAGGTGTCTTGCTCATGCCCCTGATTATAGAAAAATCGCCAATTTCGTGCAATAAAAATCCGCCACAGGGGGCGGCGGATTTATTTAGAATTCTGTGGGAAAAATTTTGCGAACTCGTCCCATTCGGTGTGTGTCGCGTCCAGAATTTTGACCAATGTTCCAACCGACATCCAATATTGGCGACCATCATGCCCCGTACGTTTGCTTTTGTTCAGTGCGGTCACATCAATGCCACTGATGCGCGCCATACGCGAACACGAAATCTTGCGCGATGCGGCCAGACCATCAATTGCACTCCAAAACATTGCATTCGTAATCATAATCTCTCCATTTTCGGATATTGGTTATATTTCCTATTTTTCTTGTGCTATATTCTAATTATGATTGAATTCCTATTATAAATCAATTACTTTTTTGCTGTGCTTCAAAAAAATTAGGGCACCCCAAACCGGGATGCCCATTATTTCGCGTTTTGCGGACTATTTTTCATCCAACCCACGCAGCAAAATGTCTTTCAATTCGTTCGGCATCATACCCGTTGTGGAATATCCACAATCAACATGGTGAACCTCGCCCGTGACGGCCGACGACAGGTCACTGAACAAATACACGGCCGCACCCGACACATCGTCCAGGGTCATATTGCGACGCAATGGTGTCTGTTCCGCGTTCAGGCGCAACATCGCCTTGAAACCGCCAACACCCGACGACGCCAGTGTCATAATCGGCCCCGCCGAAATCGCATTGACGCGAATCTTGTCACGCCCCAGGTCGGACGCCAGATAGCGAACACTGCTGTCCAGGGCGGATTTTGCAACACCCATCACATTATAATTCGGCACGGATTTTTCCCCGCCAAAGTATGTCAGGGCGACAATGCTGCCGCCATCGGTCATCAATTTGGATGCACGACGGGTCAAATCAACCAGTGAATATACGGAAATATCCATCGTGTTCTTGAAATTCGCGCGGGTTGTGTCGACATAGCGACCGGTCAATTCATTTTTATCAGAAAACGCAATCGCGTGCAGCATACCATCCAGATGCCCCCACTCGCGTTCAATGTTCGCAAACAGCGAATCCATCTGTTCATCATTTTGAACATTGCATTCCTGGACAAATTTGGCACCAATCGATTCGGCCAACGGACGCACGCGACGTTCCAGTGCCGGCATCGCGTAAGGCATCGCGATTTCCGCCCCCATTTCATGTGCACGCCGTGCGATTGCCCACGCCATAGACCAATCGTTTGCAACGCCAGTAATCAGAATCTTTTTTCCTTTTAATAACATAATGCTTCCTTTTGTTATTTATATTGGACCTGTCCAATATAGCACCCATGTTTTAATAATTCTAGTATGAATTACTCCAACAAGATTCTTATTACAAACAATCTCTTAACTCTTTATTATATCGTAACATTGTTGGTTGATTGGCAGGATCGTACAATATGTTTTTTTGATCAAAAATTAATTCTACAGCATTACCATGATGATCAATCAACAAAACATCATTGCCTCTAGACCGCATTTCAATGTTTCTGTTACGGTTTTGAGTTATTATTGCATGTCTATAGGCATCTATGTAAACCATATTTTCCCATTTATCGAATAACTTATACTGTTCTGGACTTTCCGCCCAGGACAAAGGAACGACATGGTGCAATTCAAAACCAGCGGTTCTTTTAACTTTATGGTTATCAAAATATGCTCTTTTTTCTTCTATAGACCGAGCCATAATGTTAACAACTTCACCAGATTTTGTTGTTATTTCACGTGTTGATAATAGTAAATTATCCCCATCTACGTTAAAATGTGGGCTATCTTTTAATAAACAATAAATTTGATCTATCTTATTTTTCCAGTTATGCCAATCTCTTTTTACAGTTTTATCCCCTTTAAAATTGTCCGGCATCAATTTCTCTTTCAGTGTATCGATAACGGCAGTTTTGAGTTTTAGGCCGAGGCCATTAAAGGATTTTATATATTCTGCACAAGTATGCAAATCAATACGGAAATCGGCATTTACATCGACAGCAGATACGAATAATATAAAATCATATTTTGTTATTTGCTTTATGCCGTATTCTGGATCCTGCAACAACTGTAATGCTACTTCCACATGTCCTTCCAAGAGCACATCCACAGCTTTTGTAAAAATAAAAGATCTATTTAATAAACTTTTCTCGTTAATAAATTTTAACCCTTCATCACTCAACGAAACGTATTTTACTGAACTTCTTTTATGTGGTGGAATAAGCTCTTTATTCTTGTCATATCTATTTATGAGTCCCATTCTATTAACATCAACAAATATATTTTTTCTTATGGAATCTTGTGTGCCCTTACCAACAGTCTTGTTTACTTCTTCGCAAAAAGTAGCATATTGATACTCTTCTGGTGTATTCGCTGGCCTTTTACTTGTATCTGTGTCTCTAATTCTGATCAGTGTTCCATTTGGGGCATATTTGTTCAATATGATCAACGTCTGATAAATTTCTTGCATATCATATCTATTGTGTTCAGACGATGCGTTGCCACGATAGCTGTTATCGTTTATTCTTTCATCTATAAACTGTAACACCTTCTGTGGTCCCAGATTACTTACATAAATCATTATATCGCCTCCAATTTCTTTTTGCTGATATTCACATAATTTTTTGATGAATCTGCACATATATAGTTTCTATGTAATTTTTTGGCGACAACAGCTGTTGTCCCACTGCCAACGAAACAATCCAACACCAAATCATTTTTATTAGAACTTGCCAAAACCATACGTTCAATCATTTCCTCTGGCTTTGGTGTGATGTGTTTTTGTTTTTGCACTTTGCCATTAACTTTATTTTTGTGACGCTGACTTGTTATGTGCCATACTTCACCACATAACCTGCCATTCGGATTTGGAAACCAACGTTTCCCATTTTTTAATATTCCTTTCGTTTTTGCAGCTTCTATTCTGTCTGTAGATTCATAAGGAACACGTATATCATTGTAATTAAAAGTATATTTATTAGACTTTGTAAAAAACAATATACTCTCTTGTCCATTTGCATATTTTTTTGTGGATGTACCGAGTCCATCCCTTTTATCCCAAGTGATCCAATTTTGGAACACTAGTCCACGTTTTAACAAATGCTGCAAAATAAACGCACAATTAAAAGGTGTATTAAAAATATATATACTTCCTGTATCTTTCAGTTTTGGTATAAGTGCGTCTATCCATTTTTTTGTAAATTTCATAAAATCATCATGCGATGCAAATGTGTCCCAATCAGCTTTCCCCATATTGTAAGGTGGATCTATGACAGCCAAATCAACAGATAAGTTCTTTACCTGTTTCAGGAAGTTTATACAATCCATATTATAAATTTCGTTAATTGCCAAACAACCCATCGCTAGCACCTAACTTTTTATTGATTATATCTTTGTAATGATCATACAATTCATATCCTACAAAATGTCTCTTGTTTTCTTTTGCAACTTTAAGTGTTGTTCCGCTACCCGCGAAAGGATCAAGTATCAATTCACCAACAAAAGAATACAATCTAATCAATCTGCGAGCTATTTCCTCAGGCATGATAGCTGAATGTATACCAAATGCAAGATCGCCTTTTCCAGGGATTGGTATGTTCCAAATCTGCTTGGTATATTCGACCCACTCTTGCTGTGTTAGCTGGCTGGCATCTTTTATATCCTGTGGCAACCCATTTTCAGGATTTCCTTCTTTCACAAATACCACTATAAATTCACACGAATTCTGGGCATAAAAATTACGTGGATATGGATAACTGCCAAACATCAATTTCTTGGACGAATTTGTTCTGTTCCATATAAACAAATCCAATAAAAATAATTTTGTATTTTTTAATATTGACTGTTGTATGTGACTCTGTAAATCAAATATGTCCCTGTTATAATGCGTGCACATTTGGGATTTCAACATCGGCATTAACGGAACATTTATGCACAACTTACCATTAGGTTTCAACACCCTTTCACATTCTTTCCAAATTTTTACTAAACCTGCGATATAATCATCAAAGTCAACATAGGCGCCCATATCATCGCATTTTCTCTCAGAATGCTTACAACCTTGATGACCGTCTTTACTGTAATCTTTTATATTAAAATATGGCGGAGAAGTCACAATAACCTGAACTGAGTTATCTGGCAATTCTAACATTTTTTCCGAACTTTTGTAGAAAACTTTATCTATATACTCTTTCATTTCCTTTCCTTGGTAAAAACTTAGCCCAAAACAATGGGTAATGTCAAGCGAACAATCAAAAAACATATAAGCCTTTGATATTATATAACACTTGAAAAAATTATTACTTTTGTGTACGATTTTATTGTTTGCCAGAGAGGTTCCTTTTTGGCTTGGTGCATTGCCGTAATACCTATTGGAAAGGGAGGCAATATAACATTGTACCCGAGTCCGATGAGCTTGAACTCATCAAATAACAAAAGGATATCAACATGGTAAAATACCAAATTGGTAGAAGTGCTGTGACGGGACGTTTTGTATCAGTTAGGGTTGCGCAAAACAAACCTCACACACATATCGTTGAAACTATAAAGAAAAAGTAGTTTTGATGCTCTCTGGCGAACATTATACCACATTTTGACATTTATTTGTATAAAAAACTAAACACACATTAAAAAAATGAAAAAAAGAAACATTTGATAAAGAAATTGTGGACATGATAAAAACCCTTGAATATTGTAAAGCCACCGCCCGCGCGCGCATAACGACACACGGTTTGTTTTATAAAGAATTACAACATTACATACGCATTGGTTTTTATCCTTTTGATTTATGCCAATTCTAGCACACACCCCAAAAATGTCAATTTTTATATAATTTACAACAAATGAAAAAAAGACTTGAAATAGATAAAAAAAGATTATAAGATATGCGGGCTGTTCGGGCATAGTTCAGTCGGTAGAACAACGGACTGTTAATCCGTATGTCACTGGTTCGAGTCCAGTTGCCCGAGCCAAAGATTTGCAGGTCGAGTTGACTGTGCATATTTCCCAGTTCCCTTTGTTTCAAAGGGAGCTTTTTTTATTGATTGGACGCGGGCGGTCGTATGTGCCGACGGCTGGAGCCAGCACGCACCACCGCCGCCACCATTGGCACAACAAAAAACCGCCGTGATGGCGGTTTTCGGTTTTGTATCATAATCGCGTGCACCAGAAAATGCGTGGCCCGGGCACAATGATGCGGCGCGCAGGCGACACACACGGTGTCGCGGGGGCGCGTCCCCTTAGCGTGTTTTCTGGTTATGAATCATTTTGTTATATGTGTCTTTGAAATTCATATACGTGGCGATGTCTATTTCATCCGCGCGTTCATTCAAAACACGCAACATTTCCATCAGGTTGTTATATTCCTCAATCGATGCAATTTTGCCGGCATTTCCATTGCAAAAATCATTGAACTTGCGCGCCAAAACACGCGAATTCGCCCCAATATAGCTGCGGCGCATCAAATTCAACATGGCACGATAGTTGCGCAAAGTGTTCTTGCTGACACATTTGCGTTGTTTTTCTATTTCTTTCAACATATTCAAAATTTTAATCGCGTCATTGCGTTCCAATTTGAAGGCCTCGACAAAATCGCTGACATCTTGAATCAGCGCATCGCAATTCGGCACAAATTGAGTGGCTTCTTTTACAAAGTTAGGTTTATATTTTGGCATAATCATTCACCCTTTATTCTATTATTCTTTCACACCGAAAGTATAGGACAAAAATTATACCTGTCAAGTTTTTAATCACACAAATTCTAAATAAACAGCCATTTGTCGTTTGACAAATACAGTCTTTGTATTACAATGTATAGTATCAATAATGAAAAAGGGCTCAAAATGACACACGATGAACTGCACAGTTTTTTAACCTGGCCATCCGAAGGGATGGATTCTCGCGATGCGTTTCGTGCACTGGTAACGGCAATCAATTCGCCGACCGTTTATGTTGAAAAATACGATGGCGTTGCGCGCAGCACAAACATTGGCACATTGCGCCTGTATGACACTGGGGAATTGCGCTACACCGATAATATGGTACATACCATCACGAATTTCAGCAATGCCCAAATGGTATTGTTGAAAATAGCGATAAACAAACGTATCAAACAAAACCGCCTTGCCCAGACCGCACACGCACAACAGCACACCCGCTGATATGCATTCACGGCAATATTCCCCGCCCCACTGGCGGGATTTTTTATTTCTGCCAATTTTTATTTGAAATTCAACTATCGTTTTATATAATTGTGGTGCACGGCAAATACTGTGTTGGGCATGACAACCCATCTATTAGCGTCAGGGAAGACGATAAAACTCCAACCCCGTTGGTTGGAGGGCGTGGAATATATTGAATAACGCGCGCAATTCTAATAGATTGTTGTCAAACTCCAACCACCAAATTGCTTTGGTGGTTTGTATTTTGCCGGTATGTAATGTGGGGGCAAACAATCACAAATCGGCAAAAATTTTATGCAACATCAATAATTATGGCAATATTTTTGACGATAGTGCCACTGGTTGCGCACGCTGAAAATAATTGTACCGGCGCCACATATTACGATGCATCAAGTGATGATTGCCACCAATGTCCGAACGAATTTGATTACAATACATCCGATGGCAAAACAGATATTTCACAATGCCAAATACTGTGCCCAGCGGGCACGTATGTTGCCGCAACAACGGCATGCGAAAATACGGAATATGCAAACATACCAACCGCATATACACCGATTGAATATTTGGAATCCACCGGCACACAATATATAAATACGGGATACAAACAGTATTACGATAAAAGCATAAAATTTGAAATTGATTTTATGGCAACCACCGCCACCGGTTGGATGGGCGGCAACGGATATACCCAAATAAACATAACATATATGCCGGTCGGTACGCGCACGACCGCTGTGGCAACATGGGACGGCCCGCAGCACCTGTGGCAAATGTATGTAAACGATGAAATGCTCGATCATGCCAGTTGGCCGCAACAATATAACAACCGGGACATATTCTTATTTGGCCTGGATGTCACGTGGTACGCGCGCGGCAAACTGTACAGTGCAAAAATATACGACGAAAACGACGAAATCGCCGCGTTTTATATACCAGTGTGTCGCGCATCAGACAATGCATGCGGGATGTACGACACAATTTCGGGACAATTTTTTACCAACAATGGCACCGGCGATTTTGTCGCAGGACCACCGGATTCGTGCAAATGCACCGATGTTGGCGTGGAATATTGGTCGCATGAACATACCGTGGGATTTGGCCAAACAGACACACGCAACAAATGTCCAACCGGATATACCGATGGCACCGTCGGCAACAAGACATCAGAATCACAGTGTGAAACAACAGTTCCGGTCGGCCAATATATTGCCACAGAATACAATACGCCGGTCGACTGCGGTCCTGGGACATATTCAAATATTGTGCAATATGTTAAATATGGGCAAACATCATCTTGTGAATTATGCACGGGGGCAACATACAATGAAAATTATGGTCAAACACGATGTATGGCATGTCCAATTGGATATGATTATAACACCACATCTGGGAAAACCAGTATATACCAATGCCAAATACATTGTGATGGCGGGACATTTTTACCAGAAGCACCCGAAGAAGGAACCGCCACATTGGGGAAATATACCGTATTAGAATACATTGAATCTACTGGGACCCAATACATAAATACGGGCTTTATACACGGGTATGACAAAAACACAAAATTTTGGATTGATTATGAACCAACATCAAACAAAACATGTTGGATTGGGGGTAATGGATATACACAAATCAGCCTGAAATATATGCCGGTGGGCACACGTGCAACCGCGGTGGCAACATGGGATGGCACGCGGCACATTTGGCAAATGTATGTAAATGACCAAATGGTCGATGGCCCCAGCGCCTGGGGCAAAAGCCTGGATAATTTACCGGTATATTTATTCAACCTGTCGGGATTTACTGCCGGTCCGTGTTCGGGCAAAATGTATCGTGCCCAAATATACCAAGATGATATTATTGTTGGCGATTTTTTGCCAGTTGTTATAACAGATACCGGCGCCGCCGGCATGTATGACACCATCACCGGCACATTTTTTGCCAATGTGGGCACCGGCGATTTTATCGCCGGCCCGGTATCCACCAACAACAAATCATGCCAATATGTCGGTGCCGGGTATTGGGCCGCCCCCCAGACCATAAATTTTGGCAATTCAAATTCGCGAAATACGTGTCCGGCAGGATTGACAACAATTGGATTTGGCGCCGGGGCCGATGAAATCGGGGACTGCGGTCGAATATTACATGTGGACGATAAAAAAATTTACCTGCGCAGTGACAAGAAAACCACGCCATCATTAAATATCCAGATGCCAAACGGGCAAACACTGTATGCAAATATTGGCACCGGAATAAAAAACGCCAAACTGCACATACAAACAGACGACGGCACTGTATACGACATATATGACGACTCCGCAAATGACGAGTGATTTTATTTCCGCTTGCGCAGGCGCGGCCAACCTGCTAGGGTGCCCAATATAACCACAGGTAAAGAAATATGTCGCCACGCACACCAACACATAAAATAACTATCACCTTGAAAATCGAGTTGTTGGTTGCGGCGCCGGTTTTTTGCAAAATTTGCGGTCTGGAAATACGCCGCAATCAAAAAATGTCCATTGACCACCATATTCCCCGTATGCACGGCGGCACAGATGCGGTTGAAAACCTGTTCCCGGCGCACCAAATTTGCAATTGCATCAAGGGTGACGCAATGCCCGACGATTTTGAACGCGAAAAACGCGCCCGGTTTCAACACGCCCTGGACAAATGGAATATGAAACGCGCCGATAAAAAAATTGTCGCCGCCGCGCTGGAGCACATGCGATAAAAAACGCCCCGGTGGGTTGGGGGCGCAAAATGACATGAAAACTGTGGAAATGCGAACGATTATCGGTCGTTGTGCATTGGTTGGTCGACGAAAATCCAAACCAGCCAAATCAGCGCGGCAATACCGATAATGCTGTATACGATACTGCTGGCCAATGTGCCGGCCCCAAAAATCCATGCAACCAAATCAAAACCGAATATTCCAATCAGTCCCCAGTTCAAGGCACCAATAAAGGTCAACGGTTTCAACACATAGTTTGTCAGTCCTCTCATCTTTTTTCTCCTTTTCAAGGGTTTGACTTTGTCTGTCAAGACACATTGATTATAACCGTTTTTGTTTTCTGTTTCAATGCGATTACACAATTTAGGAAAAGGTTCTTTGCCCCAGAATTCAAGGACTTTATACTTACGCCCCGGAACACATTGCCGCGTATTTTTATTTTGAAATTATGTGTTTGATGGCAAAATTTGCGCATTCCAATCCGAATATTCCGGTTATTGTCACCATTGATCCGAATGTATGGTTTGGCGCAACATTTGGGTTGGCGGGTTCGATTGAATAGACGACGGGGAAATCGCGCATACGCGCCGCGCGCACCAGACGACGAATTTTTGCCGCCAATGGGCACACCGTTGTTTTTGATATTTTACCAATTTTTATTTGCGCGGGGTCGGTCTTGCGCGCCGCGCCCATACTGGATATAAACGGGATATTGCGTGCCATACACCAACGATACAGCGCGATTTTCGAATCCACAGAATCAATTGCATCAATCACAAAATCGGGCCGAACATCGGGCGCATGCGCATCATCAAAAAACATATCAAACGCATCAACCGTCGCATCGGGATTTATGTCGCGGATTCGCGCGGCGGCAACCGCAACCTTTGGCATGCCAATGGTTGATGTCAGTGCAAACAACTGGCGATTGATATTAGATTCTTCGACCCGATCAAAATCGACAACGATAATATGGCCAATGCCACTGCGGGCCAGTGCCTCGGTCGCGAATGACCCGACCGCACCGCACCCAACGACCATAACCGTCGCGGTGCGCAATTTTTCAATATTTTCATCACCCAACAATAATCTGATTCTGTGTAATCTGTCAGCCATTTTTTATCATCCGTTGTGTATTGTTATAAATTGTTTCCGCCATTGTTTGCACGGCACAGCCAACCAAATCTGCAATTTGCGTAACCGTGCGCGGCAAAATTCCGCGTGCGATCGAAATTGACGCCGCGTCTGATTCAACCAGAATGCGGTCCGGTTCAATCGCGCGGACCGTCGCCCAAGGATTTGCCCCAAACGAAAAATATGCATTTGCATGCCGCATTATGGCCGAAACAATTTCCGGCGTGCCCCGAAATCCATGCAGTACCACCGCCGGTGGCATTTTATGCGTGGCAAATATGTGCAAAATTTTATCCCATGCGCGAACACAGTGAATATGTGCAATGCGGTCAAATTCACGCGCCAAATCCAATTGGCGAATAAATACGGGCATCTGCGCATCTATATCGCCACGCGACGCGTCCAGCCCTATTTCCCCAACCATCAGTTTGGTATTCGCGCGCAATAATTGCGCCATCTGGCCCGCCCAATCGTGCGATAATTCATCCACATACCACGGGTGAATACCAATCGCACCCGCCCCGCCACCGACACGCGTGGCATCAACCGCACCCGACCAATCACACGGGCGCGCAGAATTATACACAAAACCCGCAATCGCGCCATCGGGCACAGTTGTTATATAATGGCAATGTGCATCAATATATTTTTGCATGTAATGCAATATATCCCACACAACCAAAAATTCAACGCCTAATTTGTGCAAATATGCCTTTCATGCGTATATCGGCGCTATTTTTCCGGCACAAATCCGCCAGATTGCATTTCCCACAGGTGTTTGTAGATTCCATCAACCCGGCGCAGTAATTGGATGTGGGTGCCGACCTCGGCCACCTGGCCATGATGCAAAACGACAATTCGGTCCATATTGCGCAATGTCGACAACCGGTGTGCAATAACTATGGTGGTGCGACCGCGCGTCAATTTATCGAAACTTTTTTGAATGGCGGCCTCGGTTTCACTGTCCAGGGCGGCGGTGGCCTCGTCCAAAATCAAAATTGGGGCATTTTTCAAAAATGCACGCGCAATTGCCACGCGTTGGCGTTGTCCACCCGACAATTTAATTCCGCGGTCCCCAACAATTGTTTCGTACCCGTCCAGTGTATTTTTTATAAATGCGTCGGCCGATGCCAAATGCGCCGCGCCACGAATTTCATCCATCGTTGCGCCAATTTTGCCGTACTCAATGTTTTCGCGCAGACTGCGGTTAAACATGGTTGGTTCCTGGGGAATGAATGAAATGTTTTCATGTAATGAATCCTGGGTGACGGTGCGAATATCTTGGCCATCAATCAGGATGCACCCCCCGGTGACATCATACAGGCGCATAATCAAATTTACCAATGTAGTTTTGCCGGCACCACTGAACCCGACCAGTCCAATTCGTTCACCCGATTTAATATTCAGCGACACATTGCGCAGAACATTTTTCATTCCATACCGGAATGTCAGATTTTTAATTTCAATATTACCCGCCGTCACATTTAATTTTGGTGCGTTTGGTGCATCGGTAATTTTTATAGGCTGGACCAAAACGGCATACGAACCAACCGCATTTCCCCACATACGAATAAAATTTTTGAACAGCATAATGAACCCAAACGACATACTGCTGAGACTGTCAAATATTGCCAAAACGAATGACACATCGGCCAATGACGACGCACCAATTGAATACATATATCCGCACAGTAATATCAGCACCCCAAACCCAATGGCATCAACCACAAAATTCCCCGGTGCCCAGAAAATGCGCGCCATAAAATGCGAATTGCGCGCCGCGCGTTCAAAATCGTTGCGTGCCGGCATTACCGCCTGTTGTTCCCAATCGGCCCGCGCAAATAATTTCACAACCGGGAAATTAGACAACGCGTCCAACAAGTGTCCCTGTAATGTATTGATTTTCTGGGCCCGGCGGGTTGCACCACGAACAACCATTTTGTATGTTGCCATTCCCCACCCAATTCGAAATACTATGCATGTCGAAATCAGCGCGACATATTGCCAGCCCAAATTGGTCAATGCCGCCGCCGCAATTGCAAATGCGCACAGTATCGCCAACATTTCCCCCAGGATCAGATCAATCGTTTCACCAAACGCGTCGGATATTTGGTTTATTTGACTGCCAATTTTTCCGGGCATAGAATTGGAAAAATATGAAATATCTTGTTTGAAAACATAATGGTATAAATCCGACGAAATTTTATTGTACGCGCGATACCGAATGCGATTGTACAACACCGCCCAGCGCAATACGGCAATCAAAACCGAAATGCCACGCACCACAAACCAAACGATGGCAACCGGAACA
>CAKQGH010000001.1 GCA_934232895.1 uncultured Alphaproteobacteria bacterium | reverse complement strand
GGGGCAGACTGTAAATCTGTTGGCTTAAGCCTGAGCTGGTTCGAATCCAGCCACTCCCACCAAAATAAAAACACCCGCGTGCCGGGTGTTTTTATTTTGGTGAAACGTGGCATTGAATTTGAATCACGCAATCATTTGATTGCAGGTTCGACTATGAGTTGTTGGGTGGCGCGGTGTGCGCGCCGCGGCACACAACATACGAATGTCCCGCAGTCCCACGCCCCCCCCGCGTGGGCGAGGGAATCAGCCACTCCCACCAAAAAATACCGACCCGTTGTGGTCGGTATTTGGGAACTGGAGATTCAAGTGCTTTATAAATGAATAATTTCAATGTCTGGTATTCTTTCCGTAATATATTCGGCGGTCAACCTGCGATGGCATTGCAAAGCTGATTTTTCTGTGCACATCAGGCAGATTCTATCAAGTTTTGATATGTTGCAATTCTGCAACGGGGCGCGTTTTTGTAATAATTCGCGATACAATTTTTCGTATTCGGCCCAACTGATTTTTTTATCTTTGTAGTCTGCCAAAATATCGGGCGTGGGTGCGAATTCTGGATGATATTCGTAACGATTGCCAAGTACCATGGCCAGATTATTACCGTTATAATATGGCACATATGTGCTGGTTCGCCAAAGGCGAATGTCCCAGATGCAACTTATACGTGTGGCATTCAATACATCCAGAAACGAGTCTGGACTTTTGCCACTGAAACCAATCGTAAATATCTTTGCCATATCGGTACAAAAATAGTCCATTAAGAATTAGATAGCAATGATTTTCCTGAATTAAAAATTTGCGTGCGAATGGCGTTTTTTTATCTGTTGTTATGTAAAATTAACTGTGAATCCAATGGGAGTTGGGTTCGGGTTTTCAAGCCCCATAGAATGCGGTGCGATTGCATCGTTATCCATTTGCATATATGGTGCGTTCGCACCGTTAGTGTTTGATCTGTATGGTCGGGTATCTGTGGCTATATAACAGGTTTTTTGCCGAAATCCACAGAGTCATTCATTCTATGACCTTGAAAATACCCGGCCGTCAAATTCTCATTTGGCGGTTTATTTGATTTTTGGGGATTGGGGTATGCGTATATTTCTGTGGGTGTTGGTGTTTTTGTTTGCCGGTCTGGATATTTTTTTGTTTTTCAAAAATATTGAATACGCATATTGTGCGTTTGTTCGACACCAACCGCCGTTTGTGCCCAGTAATAAATATCTGCGACGTGCGACCGTCAATGTCGTATGCAATAATTACCCAAATACAAAATTGGTATGTGAAATAGGTTCGGGGTTTGGTGGTTTGTCGCGATACATTGCGCGCCGGTGCAATTGCAATGTTATTGCGCTGGAAAATATGATGTTTTCATCATTTGTGTCGTGGTGTGGCGATTTGTTTTGTCGACAATCACGCACAATTCGTTGTGATGCATTGAAATATATGAAAAACACAGATAAACATTTTGATATAGCGGTCGCATATATGGGACCAAAATTAACCCCGGTGTTATCAGAATACAAAGATAAATTTAGCGTTTTAATCACACTTGATTTTGAAATTTCAGAAATACGGCCCGCACGCATTATTGATGTGGGGCATGGTATGACACGATATAATGGCGTGTTGTATCCGCATCGGTTGTTTGTGTATGAATTTGATAAATAAAAAAATCCCACAGTGTTGTGGGATTTTTTTATTCAGATATTTCCACACTGTCGATATATTCACGGGCGACCGATTCCGGACGGACCGATTCAAAATCGGGCGTGGTGACGGATTCACTGTCGTCTTCGGGTAATATAACGGGTTGGACCTGTGCTGGTGTTTGTGGGGCAACTGTTTTGTGCTTCCCGTATGTTTTTGATTTGTATTTCCCGTGCAGGTTATTTGGTATCAATATATAATCCATTGGGTTTATGCCATCGGATTCTATGTCCATTTTTTTTGCCGGCGATATGCGGCGCACATCAATATTGTATACCGGGTTTATAAAATTGCGTGGTGCAGTGCCCGCAATCGACGGCGCGCCCGAGCCGTTTAATTTATATATGTTCAGTGCGCGTTGGCTGTCGCCATTTGAACGCAACCGAAACAGCCCGTCGGTGCCGACATAACCACTGGGGTCCAACAGGTATGCCGCGGGTGTTGCACCCGAATAAATCATACCCATGGCCATATTTGTGGCATCATATCCAAATGCCGCCAGATGTGATGGCGCGGCGCCAGAAATGCGTTCGTATGTTTCGGCAAATGTGGGCGATATTGGTTGCAATGCCGCGTATTTTGCACCAATCATTGTTATGTCGGATGCGATGTTTGAACCGTCCCACATGGCCGTTCCATAAAAGTGCGCATCGCGATTTGATACGCCATAATACCGCAAGAATGAGGCCATACTGGTTGTGTCGGCCGCATCGCCCAGGTATAAAACCGCATCATACGGCACCGGGCCCAATGTGTCCGATTTTGATATTTTTTCCAATTGTGCGGTCAGTGATGATTTTTCCAATTGGTTTAATTTTTCATTTGTTAAAATATCAGACAATATTTCGCGTGCACGATTATTTGCCGCAACGCGCGCGGTGTTCATCGATGCATCAATTGCCGCCAATCGTATAGATTCCGTGTCGCCGGGGGTATAGAAAAATATGCCGACCGTTTCAATATTGTTGTTGTCGCCACTTTCGGTTGCAACGCCCGCCATCAATCGCCCAGATTCTGTGTCTGGGGCAATGATAATCATTTTTTTTGCACCATCCGACGCCATTTCGGTGGATATGGCCTCGATACTGTCAGATGGCATCAATGCCATTGTCATAACACCATTGCCAACCGATTGTGCATCCGATGTAAATGCCAACGCCGGTGTTGTGTCGGGCTTTGTCGCACGCAGTGCGCGCGCGTTTGCGGAAAATACTGGTCCAATGAATATATCGGGGTTTTCGGCAATGGCGCTTTGCATTGCGTCCGGCGTATTTGCGTCATAAAATGCGACCGACAATGTTTTTGGGGCACTTTGCAGTACCGCCATTTCGACCGATGTGCGAATTGATTGGCCAACCGGCGCGGTATCGCCCGACAACGGCAACAGCACCGCAATACGATGCGTGGTATCGTCACGCGCCGCAAAACCGCCATATTGCAATTGCGATGGTGCGCCAACGGTTTCGGTGCCGTACATTTGTGACCAATCGGTATCGCGCGATGAACCGCCGCATCCGGCGACCAGAAAACCAAGTGCAACATACGCAAAAAATCTGTTTATAAACATTGAAAATCCCGTTTTTGTTCGGTATCATTTTACTATAAAAGGATTTCAAATGCAATCTGGGCTTTATATTGTTGGAACACCAATAGGGAATTTATCTGATATGTCGCCGCGGGCGATTGATGTGTTGAAAAACGCCGACCTGGTCGCGGCCGAGGATACACGTGTGTTCGGCAAATTGGCCACGCATTTTGATATTAAAACCCCGCGGGTTGCATGTCATGACCATAACGAGCGTGATGTTGTCCCAGAATTGGTTGAAAAATTGCAATCTGGCGCGACAATTGCGGCGGTGTCTGATGCGGGAATGCCCGCGGTATCGGACCCGGGGTTTCGTTTGGTGCGCGCGGCGCGCGCGGCGGGTGTGCCGGTGTTTGTTGTGCCGGGCCCCACGGCCGCGGTTTCGGCATTGGTGCTGTCTGGGTTTCCGACCGACCGATTTACATTTTGTGGATTTTTTGATGAAAAGAAATTACGCGATGATAACAAAATTCGTCACACTATTATTTATTATGAAAGTCCGAACCGTATAATGGCGACAATTTCCGCGTTGGCGCGTGTTATGCCGGAACGCCAGATTGCCATTGTTCGCGAAATTACCAAGATTCACGAGGAAACAATCATCGGATACCCGGCGGAATTGATGAACATTGAACCGCCCCGCGGTGAAATTGTGATTGTTGTTGCGCCCGCCCCAGAGTATAAAATGAGCGACAGCGAAATAACCGAAATTGTAAATGACATTGTGGCAAATTCTACTAAATCGGCGGCGGCCGATTTGGCGGCGCGTGCCGGTATTTCTAAAAAAGAGGCATATCGTCGCATGCTGGCCAAGGGGGATGCAAATGATTAAATTTGTGGGCAGTTTTGAAACCGTTGCGTCACTGCCACGTACGCAATTTGCCGAATATGCATTTATTGGGCGCAGCAATGTTGGTAAATCGTCGCTGATAAATGCAATTGTTGGGCAAAATGTTGCGCGTACATCGAACACGCCGGGACGCACACAATCAATAAATCTGTTTAATCTGGACGACCGCGTGATGATTGTCGATTTGCCGGGATATGGCTATGCCCGTGCGTCGCGCGCAGATGCAATGCGGTGGTTGGCGCGATTGGAAGAATATTTAATGACGCGTAAACTTGCGCGGTTATATATATTGATTGATTCGCGCATTGGGGCGCGTCCGTCGGATTTAGAACTGATGGATTTTTGTGACGCAAATGGCATTGGGTACCAAATTGTTATGACCAAGAAAGACAAACGTGTGCGCAAGGCCGAACAACACCCGTTGTCGCATGAAAATCATCCGGCAATGATGGCGGAAATTCTGGAAACATCGGCCGAACGCAAAACGGGGCTGGAATCAATAAGGGCGCAAATTGGCATTAAATAAAAATATATTTTATGCGACAAACCCGGCAAAAATGTCCGACGCGTTGTGGAAACTGTTGTGTGATGCCGGGGCCGATTTATCACGTACATTGATATTTTTGCCCAGTCGTCGTGCCGTTCGCACGGTTGAAAAAATGTTGGTTGATAAACATGGTGGCGCATTGATTTTGCCACACTTGGTCGCCTTGGGCGAGGGACCCGATGATATTGACATCAATCAATCAGATATTGAAATAAAAGACGCCGTGTCAAATATGGCGCGTGTGGTTATGTTGGCAAAACTGTTGTCTGCAGATGCGACAATTCGTGATGTGTCGTCGGCGTTGCCGGTGGCGCGTGACCTGGTGCGTATGACAGATTACCTGGAAAACGAGGGTGTGGACGCCAGTACCATTGAATGGGATGCATTGGTGGGCGATGCGTATGCCACGCATTTTCGGCGCAAGGCGAATTTGTTGAATATTTTAACGCGCGCGTTGCCCGCGTGTTTCCCGGGGCGTGTCACCGAAACCGCGGCGCGTAATGCGGGAATTCGCGCGTGGATTGATGCGCTGGGCGAATATGATTTGGTTGTAGTTTGTGCATCAACCGCCAGTGTCCCGGCAACCGCCGATTTAATGCGTGCGGTGGCAACGCGTGAAAATGGTCGCATAATTTTGTCTGGAAAAATTTCGGGGCGGGGTGATGATTTCGTGCGCAACACGAATCCGTATAATGCAGAATACAAATTTTTGAATTCGTTATCGTTGACGCCGGACGATGTTATTCCAGTTGATGTTGGTGCATCATCGGTTGATTTTTTGAACTATGCGTTTGGAAATGATACCGCGTTGACATCGGGCGGCGATGCTGTGCGTCATTGCCATTTAATTGAATGTGCACGCGAAAGCGAAGAGGCCGCCGCCGTTGCCGAGATTGCCGCGTGCGCCGTTGCGGCGAATAAATCGGTTTTGGTTATAACGCCCGATGCCGCCGGAAATCAACGAATTGCAAATGAATTAAATGCGCGCAATATTCCCGCCGATTTTTCAGGCGGTGTATCCGGCACAATGACGGCGGTCGGGCGCGCAATATTAAACGCGTTTGACGATTTAATTGATGCCCCCGATGGCGCGGCGCGTTTTGATAAAATGTATATGGATGCGGGTGGAAACCTGTTTGAATTGGTCGCGCGTATGGTTGATGGGGCGTGTGATGCGTTTGCCCCGGCGTTTGATGTGTCGGATGCCACCGCAACCCAGGTATGGTGCGCAATAAAAAATATGTCCGATTGTATAACGGCGGCGAAAATAGATTTATCGTTGCGCGATGCGCGTGCGTTTTTGTCTGATGCAATTTCATCGGTGACCGTTCGCGGTATGGCGCCAGATGATGCGCGCGTTGTTGTGTTGGGTACAATTGAATCCCGTATGCAGACCGCCGATGTCGTTATTTTGACTGGATTGAATGACGGAATGTTCCCAGCGCGCGGTTATGAAAACGCATGGTTGCCCACGAATATTGCAACGCAAATTGGGTTGCCATCTGCGGATCGCAAGGTTTCATTACAATCGTTGGATTTTATAAATCTGTCGTGTGGAACGGATGTTTATTGGACACGCAGTCGCGTATCTGGTGGCACCCAAATGACCGAGTCGCGATTTATATCACGCGTGATTGTACGTGGTGGAAATTTTGACAGAAATTTGGCCGATGATATTTTGCATGCGGTGCGTGCGCGTGATGTTGTGGCACCGCAATTGTTGGACTATACCGCACCAACGCCACCCGCCGATTGGTCCGATGTGTATGTGACGGAACTGGAAACATTGATACATAATCCGTATGCGTTCTATGTGCGGCATATATTGCGTTTGCGCGTTTTGGATGATTACTGGGCGACGCCTGATGCGCGTGCGTTTGGAAACCTGGTGCATGCGGCGTTGGAAAATATGAACGCGAATACAACGGTTGATACATTGGTTGCCGATATGGATTCGCGCGCGCGCGGGGTTGTTGGTGGCGACAGTGTTGTGTTTCATTTCTGGCATAAACGGTTTATGGAAATCGCGCCAATTGCAATTGAATATTTACGCAGTATCCCAAATACAATGATTGAAACAGGCGGCATGGTAAACATTGCTGGACGCAATATTCGCGCGCGTGCCGATATAATATGGCCGGGCGGCGTGCTGGATATAAAAACCGGTGCGGCACCAAACAAATCGCAATTGATGGCGGGCAATATGCCACAATTACCGCTGGAGGCATATATGTTGCAATCCGGCGGATTCCCCATTCGCGGCAAGGTGTCAATTGCACCAATTATGGTATTTTTGCAGTTGCAAAATGGCAATGTGCGCCCAATTGAATATGGCGCCGACACAACCGCGGCAATGATAAACGCGGCGGTTCAAAAAACCACAGAATTGGTAAATATGTATTCGGCGGGCGGTGCACCATACGAATACCGTGAAACAAACGATGCGAAATATCATGTCTATGATGATTTTGCCCGCAATCGCGATTTGTGAAATTCTATTTTAATGTAATCATCAAACCACAGTGGTCGGTCGGTTTTGCCGCCATGCGTGGTGTGATATCAATTTCGCAATTTTTTACCAATTTCATCGCCGCCGGATTGGCCAGGAAATAATCCAATCGCAAACCCATATTTTTACCAACGGTGTCGCCACCGCGATATCCGAACCATGTAAATCCGACATCCGATGGATGCAGGGCGCGCCACACATCGGTCCAGCCTGCATCAATCCATGCCTGCATCGCACTGCGTGCGGCCGGTGCGGCAATTGCAATATCTGTATAATTTGCCGGTTTCCATACATCAATATCGGCCAGTGCAACATTGAAATCCCCCGCGATAATTACGGGTTCTGGGGAATTGGTATATTGCGAAATGTATTTTGTAAATGCCGCCATCCATTCCAGTTTATACGGAAACTTTGGCGACGAAATCGTATCGCCATTTGGCATATATACGTTTATCAGGCGCACACGTCCATCAATCACGCATTCCAGAAAACGTGCATTTACATCGGAATATGTGGGCAGTCCCATTGTCACATCTTCGATGGAATATTTGGAAAATGTTGCAACGCCGTTCCAACTCTTTTGGCCAAACACCTTGACATTATATCCGTATTCATCAAACAGGTTGTGTGGGAACCCAGCGGTTTCAACCTTCAGCTCTTGAACCATGATGGTGTCATATTCGCCGGCACGCAGAATATCAATAAAACTTTCCACATGTGCGCGAATTGAATTAATATTTAATGTCAGAATTTTCATGTTTGCAATCTTTTCCTTTGGATATATAATACAGGCAGTCCAATATTAAAACAACAAGGAATTTTGTACAATGAATATGTATCAGCTGCTGGAAAGAGCAGTCGCAACGTGGCCAGATAATTTGATTCTGGTACGTGAAGAAGTAACGTTTTCGGCGTTCTTGGATTTGGTTCGCGCACGTGCGGCGTCGCTGCATGCGGCGGGAATTGCACGTGGTGATGTTGTTGGTGTTTTGTCCCACAATATTCCACAATTTCCAATTACAATGTTTGCGATTTGGTATCTGGGTGGACGCGTGCTGCTGCTGGATACAAATCTGACGCCGTTTGAATATGACAATATGGCGGAAATTACAAATTGCAAAATGGTTTGCGCTGAAAAATCATTTTTCTATAAAACAGACAAATTTACATTTTATGACATTACTAAAAAAGATGGCAAGCCGAATCCAGAACTGACCGCGGCACCGGTTGAATCAACCGAAATTGCAACGCTGTCGTTCACATCCGGTTCAACCGGCACGCCCAAGGTTGTGCCACTGACACACTTTAACCTGATTGAATGCGCAAATTCATTAGAGGATATGCACGAGTGGATTAATGCGGGCGATATTATGTATGGGTTCCTGCCGATGTATCATATATTTGGTTTCGCGGTTGAAATCCTGGCAACATTGCACTATGGGTCGGGTATGCTGTTACAACCAACCGTCAATCCAAAGGAAATCATGGCGGACTTTAAGAAGTATAAACCCCAGATTATTCCGGCGGTCCCCCGATTGTTTGAGGTTATCAGAAACCGTATCATTGACACTCTGAAAGAAAAACACATGTGGTGGATGGCATCGTTCGTTCTGAAATACGGAAAAACATTGGAAAAATTGGGACTGGGATTCCTGGTGCGCAAGGTTCAAAAACCGGTTCTGGAAATCTTTGGCGGGCGTGCGCGTTTGCTGATTGCAGGTGGCGCAGCGACCAAGCCAGAGGTGGAAAAGTTCTATGAACGTTTGGGCCTGACATTTATTCAGGGCTATGGTTTGACCGAAACCGTTGGGCCAATCTGTATTTCCAAACCGACCAAGAAACGTTTCCCGTTTGCGTTTGGTGCGCCAACATCAAACAACGAATGTGAAATTCGTGATAAAAACGAAGATGGCGTGGGCGTTCTGTGGCTGCGTGGCCACCAGGTGTTTGGCGGTTATCTGAACAATCCGACCGTCAATGAACAGGTATTTGATGAACGCGGGTTCTTTAACACGGGCGATATGGTATCCATGGATAAAAACGGTGAATTGCATTTTGCCGGCCGTAAAAAACAAGTGATTGTTTTGGACAGTGGTAAAAACGTTTATCCAGATGAATTGGAAGGCCTGTTTATGAAAATCCCGGGCGTTAAAAACGTTGCCGTGTTTGAACATCGGGTCAAGGATAAAACCGTGACATACGGCGTGTTCAGCGTGGACAAAGATATGACACTGGAAAAATTATCCGCCGCGATTGCCCAGGCGAATAAAAAGGTTGCGTCATATAAATGGGTAACGCACTTTGCCATGACGACCGATGAATTGCCAATGACCAGCACACAGAAAGTGAAACATCATGTTGTGCGGCAGAATTTGATAGATGGCAAATACCCAATCCGCAAAGAATAAATCGTCATCGGTCCGCATTGCGCGGGTTTATCATGACTCATGTACGTCTTGTACACTACGCCATGCTAAACCCGCGCAGTCGGCACAATGAACAATTTATTTTATATTTAGACCGCCCGCTGGGCGGTTTTTGTTTTTGAAATCAGCGTAAATTTTATCTGGAATTTGAATGTTGCATAGAATATAATCACAACGTACCACAAAAATGGTGCAGGGTGTGAATACCCTTTATTTACGTGTCCGCGGGGACAAAAAACACCTCCAATCCTTGAGGGTTGGAGGGTCGCGATATATTAGAATAAGCGACACTATTCCGTAAATAATAGTATTCAACCTCCAACCACTTTGGTATTCCAATGTGGTTTTTGTTTAACAAAACACAAAAAGGGGTGTGAAATGAAAAAGTTGTTTTTAACAACGGGTTTGTTGTCTGTTTTGACAATGCCAGCAATGGCAGAAACAAAATTTTTTCTGGGGGCGAATTCCGGTTTTGCTGGGCCAGTATTTTCAGATGATGTGGATGATTATATTAACGATGATATATTTAAATCTGATAGTGGTACGGTCGCGATGTCTGGGGTGTTCGGGTTGCGTTTTGGTGAGCGCAGCAGGGTTTATAATGGCGGTGTCAGTGCAACATTATCGTATATGCCCCAGGTAGGTCATTTAACCGCGGGCCCAAATTTTATTCTGGAAGATTCTTATGGAAATCTCTATAGAGTTAATATGGATGGCAAAATAGATTTAACGACATTGTATTTTACATACGATAATTATATTCGTTTGTCTGGTGATGAAGGGCGGCGTTTGGATTTTGTTATTTCATTCGGCTTGGGTCATGCATGGGTAAATGAATCTATGACAATTTATGGATATGGCAAAGACACAATGTCTGATAATGGTGCCGTGGGGGTATTAAAGTTTGGCCTGAACGGTGAAACCGCCGTTGAAGGACTCGGGTGGAATGTGAGTTTGAACTTTATCGGTTTGAATGCAGATGATGATTTTGACCTGCAGGGTGCATACAGCATTGATTTTGGATTGAGATATACATTTTAAGATAATAATAAAACCACCGACGTTTGCCGGTGGTTTTATTTTCCTAAACACAGTTGTGAAAATGTGGCGTCCATTACATCGGCCGCGGTGATGGTGCCCAGGATTTTACCGATTGCGTCGGCGGCGCGGCGAACATGTTCTGAAAATATATCATAATTATCACCGGCGGTGATTGCATCGCGTAATTCTGTGCGGGCGTCCGTCAGTAATGCGCGTGTGCGCGCATTAACCGTCAGTTGGGATTCGGATGTACCCACCAATTCGGTGATACGCCGACGTATTGCAATCATCAGGTTATCAATACCATCGCCTGTTTTCGCCGATACATAAATCGCATCATTTTTATTTTTGCAATCACACAGGTCGGATTTATTTACAACCGTAATTTCATTTGGTGCGGTTGTGGTGGTGGGCGCGTTCTGGGCGCCATCAATCACGTGCAAAACCAAATCGGCGTTTTTTATTTCGTCATTTGTGCGCTGAATCCCAATCTGTTCAATTGTGTCATCGGTATCGCGCAGACCGGCGGTATCCGCGATATTTACCATGTATCCATCAATATCCAGGGTGCATGACACAACATCGCGTGTGGTCCCGGGGATATCAGATACAATCGCGCGATTTTCCCCAACCAGGCGATTAAACAATGATGATTTACCCGCATTTGTGTTGCCGACCAATGCGATGTTAAAACCACTGCGGATGGCGCGGGACGCGGCATAGCGCGAAATTGCGTTATTAATTTCGTTATATAAAACCTGGGTCTTGTCGTGGATTTTTTCACCGATATTTGTTGGCAATTCATCATCGGCATAGTCCAAAATTGCGGCGGCGTATGCGGCGATTTCAATCATTTGCGACCGCCATGTGTCGTAAATACGACTGTCGCGTCCGGTCATTGATTGCAGTGCCGCGCGGCGTTGGCGTTCGGTCTGGGCATCCAACAGTGCGGCCAGTCCATCAACATCCGCCAAATCCATTTTGCCATTCAGAAATGCGCGGCGTGAAAATTCCCCACGCGTTGCCATACGTGCGCCCGCGTCGCCCAGGAATTCAAAGATTTTATTTATCACCGCCGGCGCACCGTGCGAGTGGATTTCAATAACGTCCGTGCCGGTGAACGAATGCGGCGCGGCAAAGAACAGCAATATTGCCTGGTCAATCAAATCGCCCGCGTTGTCGTGAATATTTGCAAAGTATGCACGGCGCGGTTCAAAATCATTGCGCCCCAGCAATCGCGCAAACAAATCGCGCAGGTTGTCGCCAGAAATGCGAATAACGGCAACGCCACTTTTCCCATGGCCCGACGACAGGGCAAAAATCGTATCATTATTATTCATTATTTATTTCCAGATATTTCTTTCAGTGCCAATGGGACCAGGCGTGCAACGTCCGCACCCGGATTTGCGGCAACCAGTTTTTGCGCCATGTCAACAATATCCAATCGGCGATAGCCCAGGGCCTCCAACGCGGCCAACAAATCGGGCAGGGCGGATCCACCCGCGTCCGCCGCGGCATCAAAGTTAAATGCGTTGCCGGCAATTTTGTTTTTTAATTCCAGAATAATTTTTTCGGCCACCTTTTTCCCGACGCCGGGGGCGGCGGTGATTGTTTTGGCGTCCCCCGTTGCGATTGCCGACATCAACGTATCGGTTGGCAATGTGTTCAGGATGGACAGCGCCCCACGTGGCCCAACGCCCGACACACCAGTCAATTGCACAAACAGGTTTTGTCCCGCCAGGGTTTTGAACCCGTACAGACGTATAGAATCCTCGCGCACGACGGTTTCAATCCATAATGCGACCGTTTCGCGTGGGGACATCGCATCTGGGGTAAAAACCTTGTACCCAACGCCCGCCACCATTAAAATTACGAACCCATCGCCGATATAATCAACAACCCCTTGCAATTTGCCAATCATTTGTTATCCTTTTGGGGTAATTCTAATCTAATTAAATCAAAAGGTCAAATATGAGTGGACACAGCAAATGGCACAATATTCAGCATAAAAAAGGTGCCGTGGACGCCGCGCGCAGCGGTTTGTTCACAAAACTGGCGCGTGAAATAACAATGGCGGCCAAACTGGGCGACAAGAATCCGGATAATAATCCGCGTTTGCGCCTGGCGATATTACAGGCACGCAAGAATTCCATGCCGAACGATAACATCAAACGCGCGATTGACAAGGCGTCGGGCAGCAATACTGAAAACTATGTTGCCGTGCGGTACGAAGGATATGGCCCGAACGCCGTTCCTGTGATTGTAGAGGCTTTGACCGATAACCCACGTCGCACGGTGCCAGAAATTCGTAACATATTTGCGAAAAATGGCGGCAATATGGGCGAAGAGGGCAGCGTTGTATTTATGTTCACACGCGCAGGCCAAATTATGTATCCGGCATCCATCGGCAAGAGCGAGGATGAAATGATGGAAATCATCATGGATACTGGCGCGGATAACCTGGAAACATCGGACGAGGGTTTCATCATCACAACCAAGCCAGATGATTTTATGACCGTGCAAAAGGCATTGAATGATGCACTGGGTGAACCAGATAACGCCGAATTGACATGGATTCCAAATATGCCGGTTGATTTGGATGACGAAGCGTATGCAAAGCTGGAAAAATTGGTGGATGCGCTGGACGACAATGACGATGTCCAGAAAGTATTTACCGCCGCAGCGTAATAAAACAAACGGGGCAATGCCCCGTTTTCTTATCAAAATAGCCGCCCCATCAAAAACAAGATGGGCGGTTTTTGTTTGGATGGTGCGCCATTTTATGGTATAATCACATGGATATATTTGTGGGGACGGAATGAAAAAAATATTGGTACTATTTGGTTTGTTGTTGCCGTTGTGCGCGCATGCTGCGGATGATGAATTGACCACCGCCATGAACAATGCGCGTGCGGCATGTGGCGGCATATCGGAACAATTTGAAAATATCAAAAAAATGGCGGGTATAAATACGGCCATAACTGGTGTTGGCACCGGTGTTGGTGCGGGTGCTGTTGCAACCGGTATTATGAAAAACAATACGGATCAAGAAATCGCAAATATTGATGCAGCGTTGGAAAAATTCAAGAGTGGTGCATCAATTATATCTGATGGCGAATATTCAGAAATTGGATTCAGTGCGTCCGATTTGGCGGCGGCAATAAAGGGTGGTGGTGCGGCCCCGGCCAATGAAACCAAGGTTTCAGAATTGGAAATGGCACGCGTCGCGGCGGTGGAAAAATCGAAAAATTTGGGTAATGCACGCACCGGACTGATGGCGGCCGGTACCGCGACCAGCATAGCGGGCGCAGTGATTGCAGGTAAAAATCAGACCAGTGCGGAATTAAAGGATAAAATACAGAACTGTGTTGCGGCGGTAAATACACTGGCCACGGTCAAAATGCAATCACGCATGAACAACAGTGCGACCGAATATGAATTGGTGCGTGCGGATAATATAATCAGTGCATGTGGCAAATATGCAAATGTAAATGTCGATAAAATAAACGACCTGGCGCGTGGGGCAACGGTGTCCAGTGCGATTGGTGCGGGCGCCGGCGTCAGTGGCACAATAACATCGGCGGTTGCAAACAGTGACGCCACACGCAGCGGGGATGCCGCACGGGCAGATAACCTGAACACGGCGTCGAATGTATTGGCCGGTGCAACAACGGTGACATCGGCGGTGTCAACGGTGTTTAATGCGGTTCAAATCAAAACCGCGCGTGAAATAATTGAAGTATCGGATGCATGCCAGGAATCATTAAAGTGAAAAAAATATTATTATATTTGTTGGTAATGTTTTTTGCGGTGCCAATCGCCCGGGCCGAATATATATTCTTGGACAAATTGGATATGTATACACCGGTTGATTTGGTGTACGACGATTTAACCCCGTTTTCAAAATTATACAGTTTCGATAATCGCGATGATGGTTTTACACAATTTTTAATAGAACGCGGTTTTTATGATGAACAAAATAATGTAATCAGCATATCGGCATATAATTTGGTCATGGCATGCCACGAATTTGTTGGTGGCGATTCCGTTGCATGTGCATCGGCCACATATAATGTAATTGGCGATGCATTAAATCGTATGCGCAGCAATCAAACAAATGTTGGTGACCCGCATGATATATTTGATATATATGTGCGTGCGAAAAGTTTTGATGGTGTTAGATCTGAATTTATTGATAAGTTGGGGCGATATATTACCAATAAATATTGTGTTGATGTTGCAGGTGCACAGGTGCAATGCGAACCTGAACGGCGGTTGATGTGCAAAAAAACAGAACACACACAATATTTATTACGTGATTTAGATTTGATGTGTAACCAGAGAAAATGGTTGATTGGGTATAACAAACGAACCAAGATATATGGTGCATATTTGAACCCTGGATTGGGGGCTCGTACCATTGCCTGGGGGAAATTATGATACGGTATTTTTTTGCATTTTTATTTATGTTTATTGCGTCATCTGGGGCGGACGCTGGTGTTGTATCGTATGGAATTTTGGACATGTCGACAAAATTACAGTTTCCATATAAAACAATTGCGCCACAATTGCAAAAAATATTCATGGATTCTGCTGATACAGATAAATTCTTGCACTTTATTATAGACAAGGGGTATTTTGATAAAAAAAGTAATGTGATATTTATATCTGCGATGGAACTGGGAATAATGTGCAGTAAATATATTGGGGAATATAATTTGTTAGGGACCACGTATGATGATAATTGCGCAAGTGTTTCATACGAAATATTCAAGGACCGTGTAAAATCATTGGATGACGAGGCAATGGCAAACAACGGCAAAATTTATGCCATCTTTGCATCGGAAAAGAAGTCAAATTTGCAGAGCGTATTTCGCACCAGTTTATCCAATTATATATTTGATACATATTGCGCGTCGCGCATTGGTGCCAATATTGACTGCAAATCGGGCGGGGCATCGTTGCAATGCGATATAAATAAATCCGTAAAATATCTGCCGCGCGATTTGCGTTTGTATTGTGATGAATCTAATTGGTACATATATAAAATGTCAAATGGATATTATGGGGCGCAATTGAAAAAGCCAAGGAATGATTATGTCCAGAATTATTGGAATTGATCCGGGATTGTTGCATACCGGGTGGGCAATAATTGATACAAACGGTTCGACACGGAAATATATTGCCAGTGGTGTAATTTTACCACCATCGCGCGATGCATTTCCAACGCGATTGGCAAATATATTTAATGGTGTTGCGGAATTGTGTGATAAATTTTCACCCGACGAATGCAGTATTGAAATTACATTTGTAAACCAAAACCCGCGCACGACATTGATGCTGGGGCATGCGCGTGCGGCCGCGATGGTTGCTGTGGCCAGTCGGAATATACCTATTTATGAATATGAACCTAATAAAATAAAAAAGGCACTGACATCGGCGGGGCATGCGGACAAAGACCAAATTTATAAAATGGTGCGCATATTGTTGCCGGCGGCAAATCCAAAATCGCCCGACGAAAGTGATGCGATTGCCATGGCGTTGGCGCATGCAAATATGACAAGATTCAGTTTTTGAATTACTAAATAATATGGTACAATTTTCATATCAAGGAGAACAAAAATGAAAGCAGATTTTTATGATGCATTGGATGCAAAAATGTTATTCAAACAGCGCGCGTTGTTTCGGGCATTTTTCATAAATGTTATTTTAGGTTTAATTGTTGGGACATTGGCGTTGTTCGTGCCGTATTTCCTGTTTGCATTGGTCGTGTTGACGGGAATATCGCCAATGATGATGTTCTTTTCCGTGGTCAGCGGAATTGCACTGTGGCAAATGTTGGGAATTTTGTTTTTCTTGGTTCCGGCATTGGCAATATGGTGGCAGCGTCACAGTTGTAATGGGAAATAATAAATAAAAAACACCGGTGTTTACCGGTGTTTTTTATTTTCTGAAACTGATTTTTCCAACGGCGTCGCGTCCAAAATAATTATTTAATTTTGTCGTGATTTCATTTTGCATGTATGACAATTGTAATGTCATGGCCGGGTTTGCCGGGCGAATGGTGACATTGTATCGACCATCACGCATTTTTTTTACCGCGACCAGTGTCGCAATGTCGGCAATTTCGGTGCCCATAATTTCACGCCACCGCATTGCCAAATCGGCATCGGACGCGCGTCCGCCAAAATGGCGAAACAGACCGCCGATTGCGCCCGCCAATGTCATCGGGCGCGCAACGCGGTGTGAAAATTTATCTGGTTGGTTTGACATAGGTGTATTCCTTGGGCATCAAGATGAACATTTCGCCCTGGGCATGTTGGCCGTGTGCATATTTGTATGCTTCGTCCCCCTTGCCAAAGAATATGTCTGCGCGAATCCAACCGCGAATTGCACTGCCGGTGTCTTGGGCAATCATCAGGCGGCGGAAACGGCGACCATCGGACAGGTTCGTGCTGATATACACCGGCATCCCCAGGGTGTATATGCTGTCGTCCATGGCGACCGAACGAATTTTAGACAATGGCGTACCAAGTTTGCCAATTACATCCGGTGGGGTTGATTCATAGAAATATACATATCGTGGGTTTTTGTATATTACATCGCGCGCCAAATCCGGGTTGCGTTTCAGATATGTCCACACCGCATCGGCCGAATATCCGCCATCGGGACGAATGCCACGGCGACGCAATTCTTCGCCAATTGATTTGAATGGCATATCGTTTACGGCGGCAAAGTTCAATTTAACATTTGTGCCGTCGTCCAGTTTTAACATACCACTGCCCTGGATTTGAATATTTTGAACATCAACAATGTTTGCCCAATACAAAACACGACCAATTTGCTTTTCAACAATGTCTTTTTTCGCAACGCCCTTGTACGCGCGGCCATCGGTTGGAACGCCCATCAATGGTTCGTTGCATTGCGCCGTTTTTGTGCGGCATGCCGGTATTACCGGGGAATAATATCCGGTATATGTTCCGCGGTCGGTCCCGTTGTCATTATATACCTTGTATGGTTGGAAATTAGATTCAAACCACGCGCGTACGGTCGCCGTGTCGGCCGATGCCGATGGCAACATACGACACTTTTCGGCAAATAATTCGCGATCTGGAATTACGCGGCCAGTATATTGAATTTTGGCCCGACATGAATTACGAAACGCCTGTAATGCATAGCGCACATCGTCATCGTGCCACCCGGGCAGGGCATCATACCCCACGCGCCGCAGATTGTTTGGCACAACCGCATTATCGCCACTGTGTGTTGGCGCCGACAGGTCGCACGCCGCCAATGCGACAACGCCGCAAATAACCGCAAAAGCCCGTACCATTTTCGAAATAATCGTTTCGGCCATTTTTTATACATCCCCCCACTTGTAAAATCAATTTATGATGCTATATTATCATAAAAGGTGGGGCTAAGTCCAGATGGGTTTTACCCCCAGCGTACAACAGGAGTAAAACACAATGGCAAAATTTAAGATTATTTCACAGTTTTTGAAAGATATTTCATTCGAAAGCCCAAATGTTCCGGAATTGTTCTTCAAACAGGACAATGGCCAGGCCAAATTGGAAATCAATATTGATATTCAAATCAAGGGCGCGGAAAACAACCTGTTTATGGTTGACCTGGTGACCAAGGTTCATTCGAAATTGGAGGCCGGCGATAAATCAATATTCTTGATTGAATCGACATATTCTGGTCTGGTTCAAATGGAAGAAGAAAAAGATGACGAGGCGAAAAAACGTACATTGTTGATTGATGTTCCGACACTGTTGTTCCCGGCGGTACGCAGTCTGATTGTTCGTTTGACATCGGAATCTGGGTTCCCAACATTCGCGATGCAGCCGGTTGATTTTGCGCAATTGTATGAACAAAAGCAAAATGCGGCTGCAAACGCAAAATAAAGAAATTTATTTTTTCTTTCCGTGGCGCCCCGGTCGGGGCGCTTTTTGTTTTTTGAAGTTTTATATTTTTATGATAAAATTTACCCACCATGGCCAAGGATAAATATTTATCAGTCAGAAATTCCGTCAGCGGTTTTTCATTCGCAAACCTGGGGTTGTTTACCGGGTTTGCCGATGGTATTTATAATGCCGTATATTCATTGGTTATATTGGAAATATTTCAATCGTCGGCGATTGTTGGTCTGTATGTTGCACTGTATGCGGCGTTTTGTATGATTGTGGGGCTGTTTGCCAACGAACTGTTTCGCCAATTTTCCAAGGTTCGTGTGTTTTATTTTTCAATGCTGATGTTGGCGGTGTGCTATGCGATGATGAGTTTTTCTATCCGCCCCAGCACATTTATTATTCTGGACTATACAACCGGCATTGCGATTACATTGACAACAATGTTGATACCACTGTTTATGTCGGATTTTTCGCGCGGCATTGGTATGGCGCGGTTGAATTCGCGGTATCATTTGTGGTTAAACATTGGCGCGTTTTTTGCACCGATGATTGCGGTTGCTATTTCTGATGCGGCGGATCATCGCGCGGCGTTCTTTGCATCGGCTGTGATATATTTGGCCGGGTGGATGTTTTTCAAATATTTCAAAATTGTCCAGCAAGATAAACAAATAAAGCCGGTCAGCCCGCGTCGCACGGCGCGCGTGTTGTGGCGCAATGCGGTGGCATTTTTCAAAAAGCCCGGTATGACCCGCGCATACATTGTGAATTTTGGTTATTATTCATTGCGTGCAATGCGGTATTTGTATGTGCCAATTGTGGTGATTGAAAACGGTTTTTCAAATGATGCGCTGGGGTGGGTTTTAACATTGGGAATCGTTCCGTATTTATTATTGTCCGAGGCCATGGCCCGCCTGGTGCGGCGTTTTGGCAAAAAAATTTGGTTGCTGTCGGGGTTGTTGTCGTTTGCGGGGTTGTCGGTACTGGCAACATTTGTGACGGGGTATCCGTTGTTGGTGATATTTGTTGCATGGCAAATTTCGGGCGCATTGATGGAATCGGTGCATGATTTGTTGTTCTTTGATAATACGAAAAAATCCGAGCAAACGCGATTCTATGGCGTGTTTCGCACCAGTGTGAATTTGCCCAATGTTATTGCGCCAATGTTGGGTGCGGCGTGCATTACAATATTTGGTGGAACATCGGCCGTGTGGGTTGTGACGGCGGTAATCGGCACGACTTCGGCATTGGTGCTGGTCGCCAAAAAGTAATTTTTGTCATATTTTTCTTCCTATTATTTTCGTTGCGTGCGCGCGTAATTCCGTGTATGATTTCAGTATAAGAAAAAGGGGAAATTTATGGCAAAGAAAGAAGTTGCAAAAGATGCCGCCGCGCCGGCAAAAAATCCGGCATTGGAATCTGCGTTGGCACAAATTCAGAAACAGTTTGGCAAAGAAGCCATCATGAAAATGGGCGACGGTTCCCAACAGAATATCGAGGCGATTTCGTCCGGTTCATTGGGGTTGGATATCGCATTGGGAATTGGCGGGTATCCGCGTGGGCGCATTGTTGAAATTTATGGGCCGGAAAGTTCTGGTAAAACAACACTGGCATTGCACGCCGTGGCCGAGGCGCAAAAGAAAGGCGGCACATGCGCATACATTGATGCCGAAAATGCATTGGATCCGTCCTATGCGAAAAAGTTGGGTGTTGATGTTGCAAACCTGATTATATCCCAGCCGGATTCCGGTGAACAGGCGTTGGAAATCGCCGACACATTGATTAAATCTGGTGCGGTTGATGTTGTTGTAATCGACTCGGTCGCGGCATTGGTGCCCAAGGCAGAATTAGAGGGTAATATTGGTGATTCATTTGTTGGCACGACCGCGCGCCTGATGTCACAGAGTTTGAAAAAATTAGCGGGTTCGGTTTCGCGCAGCAACACATTGCTGATATTCATCAACCAGATTCGTATGAAAATTGGTGTTATGTTCGGTAATCCGGAAACAACATCGGGCGGTAATGCGTTAAAGTTCTATGCGTCGGTCCGTTTGGATATTCGCCGCACGGGGCAAATCAAAGATAAAGAAAATGTTATCGGTAATGAAACCCGCGTCAAGGTTGTGAAAAACAAGGTTGCGCCACCGTTCCGCACGGTTGATTTCAAAATTATGTATGGCGAAGGAATTTCGCGCATCAGCGAAATCTTGGATATGGGTGTGAAATACGACCTGATTGAAAAGGCGGGCAGTTTCTATTCATACAACAACGAACGTATGGGCCAGGGCGAGGCGAATGCCCGCCAGTGGTTGAAAGATCATGCGGATGTGCAGCAAGAATTGTTGGATAAAATTATGGCGCGTGCGTCCGGCATTGCCGAAGAAATGACAACGGGACCTGTCGATGACGACGATGATGCGTTGCCAACAATTGATGAATAAAAACACAAGGAAAATGTATGAAACTTTCCAGAACTTGGGCGCTGACAAATATTGTTGTGCGTGCACATATATTAAATCCGCTGTGGTGGTCGCGCGATCGGCGTCGCGACCATCGTTGTAATGTTGCGCAAATTGCAATACCAAAATATATGCGTCGGTATGTTGCGGCGCCGGGTGTGGTGCCTGAAACAAAAACTGTTCACGATGACAAAAACGAAAAAATTTGGACATTGTGGTTACAGGGCGAAGACAAAGCGCCAGAATTGGTCAAGGCATGTTTCCGCAGTATTCGTGCAAATTGCAAACAAGAATTGGTTGTGTTAGATGAAAACACAATTTGGGATTATATTACATTGCCCCCGGAAATTGTTGCAAAACGTCGTGCCGGTAAAATCAAGCATGCGCACTTTGCCGATATTTGCCGGGTGGAATTGTTGTATGAACATGGCGGCATTTGGTTGGATTCAACCGCGTTTGCAACCGCGTCCGTTCCAAAAAACATCATAGACCAGGATTTCTTTGTCTATATGGCGGGAAATATGGTGGGCAGTGCGTACAGTTTTATTCAAAACTGTTTCATTCGTGCGCGTCGTGGGTCATATTTGCTGGCCGCGTGGCGCCAAATGATTTTGGATTTCTGGACGCATGAACCACGCGAGTTTGATTATTTTATGCATCAATTGATGTTCAAGGCATTGGTTGAAAATGATCCAATTGCAAAAAAGTATTTTGATGCAATGCCCCATATTGACCAGGCCCCAACACACGCGTTGTGGTGGTCAATTGCGAATGAACCGTACAGCAAAAAATTATTTGATAAATATACATCGGACGCATTTTTCCAGAAAACCACATACAGCAGCCCATGGGCTAAAAATCCCATCCCGGGCAGTGTGGCCGACGAAATGATAAACCGAATGTATCAAAAATAAGGATTATATATGCCAGCGATTTCCGTCATAATGCCTGTGTATAATGTTGAAAAATATTTGCCCAGATGTATCGACAGTGTGCTGAACCAAACTTTCCACGATTGGGAATTGATATGTGTAAATGACGGCAGTCCGGATGGGTCTGCCGCCATTTTGTCTGAATATGCCGCTCGTGATGCGCGTATCAAAATTGTGACCAAGAAAAATGGCGGTCTGTCCGATGCGCGAAATGCTGGTATGGCGGTTGCAACCGGTGATTATATTTTGTATGTCGACAGCGATGATTTTATCCACCCGCAAACAATGGAAATTGCATATCACTTTGCGGTGCGTGATGGCTCGGACATTGTGTCATTTACATACGACCGGATTTATCGTCCACAATTGATGGTGCGGCATGTTTTGGGAATGGATACCGATTCCGTGGTGCCGGGGGCAATGCATAAAAAATACAATGTTGCCGCAATAAAAACCGTGGTCACCGATGATGTTTTTGAATATGCAACCGAACGCGCACACAATGCGTTTAACCCACGTCGCAAATGGCTGATTAAACATTGCCAGGTATGGAAAAACCTGTATCGCCGTGATTTGATTGCCGATACCCCATTTATCAAGGGTATTTTGTTCGAAGATTTCCCATGGTGGTCGGCAATTATGCTGAAAAATCCGCGTGTGACAGTTGCACCATTGCCGCTGTATTTCTATGTGCCGAATTTTGGTGGAATTGTGTTGTCGGCAAAACAACTGCGCATAATGCAGAGTTTATGCACCGGAATTAAAAGTGCATACGAATTGTATAAACAGCAGGCGACTCCATATCAAATGGAAATGTGGTCAAAAAAATTCCGCTGGTACTTTATCAAGTGGGCATACCGCAAGATAAAATATCTGGACAATGCCGATGATATTGCGGTCGCAAAAAAATGCTTTTCCGATTTGCGTGCGTGCGGCGCGCTGGACACGCCGCCGTATGCGTGGGCACGTAAAATCAAATGTGACATAGATGAATTTATCAAATGCGGGTGCATTAAAAAATGAAGAAAACAACAATCGCGATATGTTTGCGTGATATGCAGATCGGCGGGGTCGAGTCTGTGTTGATTCAGATGCTGTCGGCGTTCTTGGCGCGTGGCGATGTAAATATTCACATGATAACATATGTGGATATTACTGTGCCGGCATACCGTGATTGGTTCGCCGCACACCCAGAAATAAAAATGACGACATTGTATCCATGCAAATGGTTGGGGACAAAAATGCCGCATTTTTTTCTGTGGCGAATAATCAAACATTGGGCACGTGATATATACCGCCTGGGCAAATACATGATGATGTCATCGCGATGTTTTGATGATATTGATGTGTTTGTTGATTATTATAATTTTTCATTTGCGCGCGAGTTCAAAAAGTTTCGGGGCAAAAAAATTACATGGTGGCATTCGTCAATTGATGCACTGTATGCCCAGCACCGCATGAGATACATATCAATATATGACAAATTGGTTATGCTGACGCGTGATGCGGCGACAGAGCTGTGCGAAAAATATCCAGAATATTCTGACAAAATCACCCACATTTATAACCCGATTGACATTATGCGTGCTCGCAATATGGCGGGGCATGGCGAACATCCGCAGGGGGACTATTTCGTGTGTGTGGCACGATTGTCACGTGATAAAGATGTTGAAACGGTTTTGCACGGGTTTGATATGTTCTGGCAAAATGCGGGGCGGCCAAATATAAAAATGGTGTTTGTGGGCGATGGAAATATGCGCGGCGAATATGAACAAATTGCGCGTGCATTGCCGTCAGCGCAACAATTTGAATTTGTTGGTGGTACCAGTAATCCATTTGGTTATATGGCGCACGCATGCGCAAATATATTGTCCAGTTATTCCGAAGGACTGCCCACCGTGTTGATAGAGGCTGCCGCCGTCGGCACATTAAATATTGCTTCTGATTGTCGTAATGGCCCGCGCGAGATTTTGATGGATGGCCGCGCCGGATTATTATTCGCGTCGGGTGATGCGACGGAATTGGCACTGCGTATGATGGATGCGTATACCGGTCGTGTGGATACACAAAAAATGATAGATACGGCGACAAAAAATCTGTCGCGCTTTGACGCCACAAAAATCACAGAACAGATAATAAAAGTGATAAAATAAAGTTCAAAGTTCAGAGTTCAAAGTTCAAATGAATAAAGTAGTGCGCCATTCGGCGCACACATTATTTGCACTTTGAACTTTGAACTTTGAACTTTGAAAAACGGGGCGTTGCCCCGTTTTTTTAAATGCCTGTTTTAATAAAGCGCGCCGGGATTGTCGTAACCCATTTTATCCCCAGCATTGCGGGTTTATTTAAATCATAAATCGGACGCAAGATTGTTTGCAATATGCGTGCGACGTGCATCGGGCGATTTTTATTTTTTGCGCGCGTGATAATGTCAATTGTGCGTGCGCGCTTTTTCAGGTGCGCACCCCACGACGCGGTGCGGTCGCCGATTTTATTTTTTATCATATTTAAATCAACACCACCGAAATGCAACAGATACAGGTTTTTATCAATGTGGAAATTTGTACCCTTGACACTGTGAAATCCGCTGCCCCAGGTGCGCGGGCGGAACAAAACAACCGGTTTGGTATAACGCGTGGACAGAACGGCGTATTTGCGCTGGGTTAAAAATGGTGCGCGGGCGTCCAGTGTGCCTTCGGATTTCAAATCCATACCGACGTCCAGCCCCAGCCCCGATACTGTTATGCGATTTTTAATTTTGGATAAATATTCGGCCAATGACATACCGGTGTCTGGGTCCACGACCAAGAATTCATCGCAATCGCAACCGATAACAATATCATATCCATCGGCGAATAATTTTTTTGCCAAATCAGATAACAGCAATATGCGCGTTTTATCCCCGCGCTGGCGTTCTTCGTCACGATGTGGCAATTTTTTTATGTTTGCATTTGCGTGACCTGATGGGATTTTTTGATCCAATCCGTCCAGATAGATATACAGGTTTTCAGATCCGATTTGCCCGCCGTAATATTTAATCCAGCGGTTCAGGAAAAATTCATCATTACGAGCCATTGTCACGGCGGCAATACGAATGCTTGGGTTTTGTGGTTGTGTTTTTTTCATTTACAGCCCCTCGATAAATATTTTACGCAAAGCGTGTTTGATATGACGATATGCGATTTTTATTGGATTGCGCGTCAATACCCATTTGATATATTCGTCGCCATATTGACCACGCGCCGATGTCAAAATCATATCGCGCACATCGGGCGAGGTGTGACGCAAAATATACAAAATGCGATTGCCCAACGCGCCATCCGCGCGGGTGAACGCGACCTTTTTCATAAATGGCATACCGCGACGGAACAGGGCGGCAACATTGTTATAAACACTGCGCCCGGGGCAATTATACAAACATGCAAATTTTATGTGGTGCGCGCGCAGCATTTCGGTGAATCCCTGTTCATACATGTATGTGATTGCGCCCTTGTCATTTTGACGGGTAATGGCACGCATAAATTCGTCGTGCCATGGAGATAAAAATACATTTTTGCGCATACCAATAAACCACGATTGAATATGTGGACGCGACGCCAGTGGATTATATACCAAACCGAATGCGTCGCAATTTAATTTTTCCATGCGGCGCAGTGATGATTCAATGTCCATCAATGGGCCATATACGGAATCATTTACCATATACACGAAATCATATTTATCCAGAATGCCCGTATCCGCCGCATACATGTATGCGCGTTTATATGAACCGAAATCATATTCACCATGGCGGTGCGCCGTCGCGTGCAGAACATACGGTGCCAATTTTTGCAATTCGGCGTCACTGCAATCGGAATCCATACACAACACGACATCGCCGCATTTTGACAATGCGCGCACATAATAGACCAATGCGTCATCTATAATATGTTGGGCATTAAAACCCGCGAACAAGAATAGTCTTTTATTCATAGAATTTTTTTTGGTTTATGTTTATAATTTACATGTTTTTAAGATATTTTTCAACAATGGAGTGAAAAACAGTGTCGGTTAAAATTTATTCAAGTTCTGCATATAAACGGTTTTCCGTCGGCGCACGGCGGGGCAAAAAATTATTCCCAGTAAAATAGATGTCGTGGACAATGCAACCATTGTTGTCCAGGGGCGCGCCGGGTTCGGGGTATATGATGCGGACGGGCGCTTTGTCAATTCCAGTCGCCAAATTCGTGGTAATAACAACCAGGTTGTGCATTCGCACATTCATATTGATGCGGCCACGCCATTTATTGATGAAACGGTTGTGTTTTTCGGAAATGTGTACCCACAATTCGGACACTTTTTATTGGAACACATGAACCGGGCGTGGGGATTGCTGCATGACATTACAAATGGTGCGCGTGTGGTGTTGGTAAATGAACATAACTATGACACGGTGCCGGAATATATGTATGCGTTGATTGAAATGATGGGGGTGCCGCGTGACCGTGTTATAATTCTGACCGAAACAACGCGTTTTCGTCGTGTGATTGTTCCGGCCCAGGGATTCAACATTGCGCGTTGGGCAAACGATGAATTTGTGCGCGCATACGAACATATTGCCGCCGGCGCACCAAACACCCATAAATATGAAAAAATTTATATGTCGCGCGATGCGCTGGAATCGCGGCGCACATACGGCGAGCATGTTGTCGAACGTATATTTGAAAACAACGGTTTCAAAATAATCAGACCAGAAAAAATGTCATTGGCCGAGCAGGTTGGCGTTATGAAACATTGCCGCGTTTTGGCGGGGTGTGCGGGAACGGCGTTGCACATGGCGCTGTTTATGCCGTGCGGTGGCACCGTGATTCAGATAAAGCGCAATCGGCGATTCAAATGCAATGCCGATACGCAGAACCTGATAAATATGGTTAAAAAATTAAATGGCGTGTTTATTTCTGGTTCGGTTGAACGTGCGCCAACCGACCACGGCGGAAATGCACCCCAGATTATTGGTGTCACAAAATATATGCGCCAATTCTTTGATGAAAACGGTTTCAAATATACCGATGCCGATACCATTCCGGACCCGACCGAGGTCGCCGAATATGACGCCGCGTTGGCAAAATTCTGTGCCGAACATGGCAGTGTCCAGTTTAACAAATTCAAACATAAATTGGTACGCTATTTGGCGTGTTTTGTTCCCGGACGCGTCAACCGAAATTATTTCCGTCATTGGATGCAACGCGTATTAAAAATAGGATAGAAAAACACCGGCATTTGCCGGTGTTTTTTTGTTTTTTACATTTCAACATTTTTACGCGTTTTCTTGCGGGTGTTGCTGTCCAATTCTTTTTTACGCAAACGAATTGTTGCCGGTGTCACTTCGACCAATTCGTCGTCCAGAATGTACGACAGTGATTCTTCCAGTGACATCTTGCGCGGCGGTGCCAAGAACAATTTTTCATCGGCGGTCACGCTGCGCATATTTGTCAATTCTTTACCCTTGACCGGATTTACCTCCAGGTCGTTTTCTTTGCTGTGTTCACCGATAATCATACCGGAATAAACCTCGGTCTGGGGACCGACAAACAGTGTTCCACGTGGTTGCAGATTAAACAACGCGTATGTTGCGGTGACCCCATTTTCCATTGATACCAACACGCCCGGGCGATACTGCATAATCGGGCCACGATATGGGCCGTATTCGGCAAACACGCGGTTCATAATACCGGTGCCACGCGTATCGGTGCGGAATTCCGACAAGTATCCAATCAACCCGCGTGATGGCGCCGAAAATACAATACGGGTTTTGCCAGCGCCGGATGCCTTCATTTCGGTGATGGTTGCCTTGCGCTTGGTCATTTTTTCAATAACCACGCCCGAAAATTCGTCGTCAACGTCAATTACGACTTCTTCGATTGGTTCCAGTTTTTCGCCATTTTCGCCATCGTGCATAACAACGCGTGGACGCGACACGGACAGTTCAAATCCCTCGCGGCGCATGGTTTCAATCAGAATGCCCAATTGCAATTCGCCACGACCAGAAACCTCGAACGCTTCGTTGTTTGCACTCTGGGTGACCTTTAACGCGATGTTGGTTTCCGCTTCTTTGAACAGGCGTTCGCCAATCATACGCGATGTCAGTTTCTTGCCCGATTTACCAGCCAATGGCGATGTGTTTACGAAAAATGTCATGGTCAGGGTTGGTGGGTCAATTGGCATTGCGGGAATTGGTGTGTTTACCGATGTGTCACACAGTGTATCCGCCACGGTTGCCTTGGAAAATCCGGCAACGACAACAATGTCGCCCGCCGATGCAGATTCGCGCGATACCTTTTCAACACCACGGTGTTCAATGATTTTTGTAATTTTGGCGTTTTCGATGAATTCACCATTCATATTGATGGCCTTGACCGATTGGCCCACATGCACGGTGCCGGATTCAATTTTACCGGTCAAAATACGACCAACATACGGGTCGGCCTCTAATGTCGTGGCCAACATAGAAAATGGCGCGTCCAATTGGCAACGGGTGCCGTTGCAATCGGGGGCCGGAACGTGGTCCACAATCAATTGGAACAGGGGGGTTAAATCCTTGTGTTCGTCATTCAGGTCACGCACCGCCCAGCCATCGCGGCCAACCGCATACAGGTATGGGAAATCCAATTGCGCATCGGTCGCGCCCAATTTATCAAACAGGTCAAATGTTTCACTCAGCACTTCGTCCGGGCGGGCATCGGAACGGTCAACCTTGTTTATGCAAACGATTGGACGCAGGCCCAATTTCAACGCCTTGGACAAAACAAACTTGGTCTGGGGCAGGGGACCCTCGGCCGCGTCGACCAACAATACCACGCCATCGACCATGGATAAAATACGTTCAACCTCGCCCCCAAAGTCCGCGTGTCCCGGGGTATCAACAATGTTGATTTTATAATCGTGCCACAAAATAGATGTGGGTTTTGCCGAAATAGTAATGCCGCGTTCGCGTTCGATGTCGCCACTGTCCATAACGCGATCTTCGACCTTTTCATTGGCGCGGAATGTGCCGGCCTGTTTTAACATATTATCAACCAGGGTCGTTTTACCGTGGTCAACGTGTGCAATGATTGCAATATTGCGAATTTTCATCTGTTTGCCTTATAATTTTTTCGTAAACGATAGATTATACCATATTTTTTGATTTTCAAGAAATATACAAAAAAAAATTATGCAAAAATTTGACATTTGGTATTTTTTGTCTACTATTTTTTACGATAAATTCTAAGGAGGACATAGTATGGATTGTGAAAATCAAGCGGACGTTTATAAAAATATATCTGCGGGTTTTTGTGCATTTGAACGGTTGGCTCGTGCCGGAATACGCGATAATTGGACTGATATGCCATTGTCTCAGCGGCGCGCGTCTGTACGTGCATTGGCGAATATGAGGGAATATGCCCGAAATCCGGAAAAATACTTTTCACGAAAATATACAGAACAAGATTGGAATAAACGTGCAGCTGTGTGGTGTCAGAAAAATAACATAGAGAACAGATTGGCATATAGTGCATATTATGTTGTGCCGGGACCGGCAGAATTGGCCTATACGGCGTCATTGTCGGCTTTTCGCAATAACAATGATATCGGCCAGCGATATTACAATTTTTGCCGTGCGATTCAAGAATGGGAATATACGCGTACATCAACAAGCCCAACAGCACGTGACACAGCATACTTGTTGATACAGGAAATATCTTATGCCACACGGTGGGCCACCAATGTGATGCGGTTCAAAAATAATATATTTGCTGTGGTTATCAGCAAGGCAAGAAAAAGATTAAAATAAAAAACGGGGCGTTGCCCCGTTTTTTTACTAGTGTTTTCCACCAATTTTTTTGCGACCGCCCATCAACGGTTGTAATTTTACAGGGATGTCCACACTGCCGTCGGCGTTCTGGTGATTTTCCAGGAACGGAACCAAAACACGCGGTACGGCGATGCCGGTATTATTCAGTGTCGCCACAAATTGAACATCTCCATTTTTATCGCGATAACGTGTGTTGGTGCGGCGTGCCTGGAATTGACCAATGGATGAACAACTGCCCACTTCCTTGTACGCGTTTTCAGACGGGACCCATGCCTCGACATCGTTCATTTTAACCTTGTTAAATCCCATGTCTCCGGTGGAATTTGCAATCACGCGGTATGGCAATTCCAGGTCGGCCATAACCTCGCACAGATTATTCAAAATGTGTTCGTGCATTTCATCCGATTGCGCCGGGGTGCAATAAATATATTGTTCAACCTTGTTAAACTGGTGAAACCGGGCCAGACCACGCGTGTCGCGACCGGCGGCGCCAGCCTCTTTGCGAAAACACGGTGAAAAACCGGCGTATTTAATTGGCAAATCGCGTTCATTCAGAATTTCGCCGCTGTGCAGCGAATTCAAAATGATTTCCGCGGTCCCCGCCAGGCAACGATCGGTGCCGGCCAACATAAATACATCATTATCCATTACCGACAGGTCGGAGCCCATAAAGTGCCCAGCATCAAAAATCGTTTGTGGTTTTGTAATAGATGGGCATTCAACAAAACGGAATCCCTTGGATATCAATTTTTGAATAACGTATGTTTCAATGGCCAATTGTAATTCGGCGGCCTCGCCAACCAGGGCGTATGTGCGGGTACCGCAAATCTTGCCGATTTTTTCTGGCAGCCACCAACCGTTCATATCCAACAAATCCCACTGGGCACGCGGGGCAAAATCAAATTCGCGCGGGGTGCCAACACGGCGAACCTCGGTATTAAAACTGTCGTCGGGACCGATTGGCGCAGACGCATCGGGTATTTGTGGTACGCGGTGCATTAAATCATTTAATTTATCTTCCTTGTCGGCCAATTCCGCCATATCGGCGGCGATTTCGTTTGCAATTTCCTTGCTGCGCGCAATCAGTGGTGCCTTGTCAGACGCGGTTGGAATTTCGCGTGTGATTTTGTTCTTTTCAGCTGTCATTGTTTGTGTTGCGGTTTTTAATTCACGCACACGCGCATCCAGTGCCAGCAATTCATCAATATGGTCGTCAAATCCCTTGACGCGGCAAGCGTTTTTAACGATGTCTGGGTTTTCACGAATAAATTTTATATCCAACATTTCTTTGTCCTTGGTTTTTTTATCTGTGCTAATAATAAGGTTCTGCGACAAAAATCGCAATTATTAAATAATAAATAAAGTCATGAAAATTATTCCCCCAACGGGGACGAGATGCGACTGAAAAATGCAAAATTCAATGTCATTTGGTCCATATTATAATTTCAGCCGCCGTCGAAATCAATAAAATCTTTGATTTGCGCGACAAATATCGTTATGCTATGGTGGATGAAAACCAATGGAAAGGTACCATATCATGAACGATATTATTATGTATGATGTAATTATTTTGGGTTCGGGCCCGGCGGGACTGACGGCGGCGCTGTATTGTGCGCGCGGCGGGAAAAAGACGATTGTGCTGGGTGGCGATTCGCTGGGCGGTCAAATGGCCGGAATTGCGAAACTGGAAAACTATCCGGGGTGGGCCGGATCTGGGGCGGAATTGGCCGAATTTATGAAAAACCAGGCAACATCTTTTGGCACGGAAATTGTATTCACGGCGGCAAAAAATATTTCTGGCGACGCGGTCGGCGCGTTCAATATCGCATGTGATAACGGCAAGAAATATGTTGGTAAATCGGTGATTATCGCAACGGGCGCATCACCACGCAAATTGGAAATTGCCGGCGCACGCGAACTGTTTGGACATGGCGTGTCATATTGCGCAACATGCGATGGATTTTTCTATTATGATAAAGAGGTTATGGTTATGGGCGGCGGCAATAGCGCACTGAACGATGCATTGTATTTGGCCGATATTGCGAAAACCGTAAAAATTGTTTATCGCAAGGGCGCATTCACCCGGGCCGAGGCCATATTGCGCAGCCGCGTTGCCGAACGCGAAAACATTGAATGTCTGTTTAATACCGATTTGAAACAAATTGCCGCGACCGATGACAATCGTTTGGTTGTGACCACCACCGCCGACGAAAAAATTACCGTTGATGGTCTGTTCGTTGCCATCGGGCACGAGGCCAACACCGACTATTTATCCGAAGATGTCGCGCGCGACAACCTGGGGCGCCTGCGTCCATCTGATTTGCCGACCGGTGTTTTTGTCGCTGGTGATGTTGAATCAGATATAAAAATGCAAATTGCGACCGCCGTCGGAACGGGGTGTACGGCGGCCATGGACGCCATCGCATACCTGAATAAATTATAATGGCGCATCTGTGGTGGTTCTGACGCCGGTCGTGTACCTGTTTCGTACACTCCCTTTGTCACAACCACCACATCTGCACCATTCTAATTCATTCACTGTCGGCTGACACTACGCAACCCGCCTCACGCATATCTAACACCTCTCTAATTTGTACCGCGGCGGAGCGCAGCGCAGACGGGTGAACTTTATTTTTTCCCAAAGTGTTTTTTCAATGTTTGGTATGCGGAATTTACCTTGGTAAATTCTGTGGCGTTTGCCGTGCCACCCGTATCGGGGTGGTATTTTTTTGCGAGTTGGCGATACTTTGCACCAATCTCGCGCATGGTGGCGGTTGGGGGCAGGCCCAATGTGCGCAGGGCGTTGCTGATTGTGGCGTTCGCGCGCGGTTTTGGCGTGACATGGTCAAACGCACTGCGGCCTGTAATAAAATCGTTCAGAAATTTGACATAATCCGCCTCGTCCTTGTTGGCGGTGTCTTTGTCTTTTAGCGGCGCACCAAATGTTTGACGTTCCCAATCGGCCTCTATCTCATCGGGCGTCATATCGGCATAGAAATTCCAATTCTTGTTATATTCCGCCGCGTGTTCCTGGCAAAACCACCAATATTCACGCAGGTCGCGCGATTTTGGCGCACGACATGTTCCGGCCTTGGTACAGCCTGTATGGTCACATTTTCGTATCATTATTTATCGTCCATTGATTTTGCGTGCCCCAGTGGGTGGTGCATTTGCATTGTTTCGCGTAATTGTTCCGGCATTACATGTGTGTAAATTTGGGTTGTGGAAATATCCTCGTGCCCCAGCATGGTTTGTATCGCGCGCAGGTTTGCCCCGCCGGCCAGCAAGTGTGACGCAAACGAATGGCGCAATACATGTGGCGACACGCGGTGCGGGTCAATGCCCGACAATACGGCGCATTTTTTCAGTATCTTGAAAAATCCATCGCGGGTTATGTGACCGGACGCGCCGCCAGATGGAAACACATATTTTGATTTTTCGTCGTCGCGTATATCTAACCATTTGTTCAATGCCGCAACCGCGCCGGCATGCATTGGGACAATGCGTTCCTTGGCGCCCTTGCCATGAATCAATAATTTATCGCCCAGAATTGCCGTCAATGGCAATTCGCACAATTCTGACACGCGCAATCCCGATGCATAAACCAATTCAATCATTGCGCGCAGACGGGTTGCGTTTTTTACATCACCCGCCGATGAAATCAACAATTCTATTTCGTCAACCGATAAAAATTTGGGCAGTGGCCGCGACCGTTTCGGCAATTCCAAATTTGCCGCCGGGTTTTCGGTAATGATTTTTTCCAGCATTAAAAATTTATAGAACCCACGCAGTGCACTGGCATGGCGTGCAATCGACGATGCGCGATCGGGCAGGGACGCCAGATACCCCTGAATATCCGCCGTGGTTGCCGACATCAGGCCACCCGGCAACGCTGCATCTGCGGCACGCAGGTCGGCGCCATAACTTTCCAGCGTTTTTGCACTGCGTCCCTTTTCGGCGGCCAGGGCCTCTAAAAATATTTCTATATAATTCATGGGTACAAAACTATTTCGGTGACATTATGTGGGGCGGAAAAAGATATTATCATCAGCGCCACCAGAATCACAACCAGTGACCATATAATTATTTTATTGCGTAAAGTGTTTTTCTGTTTGTTTCGCAGTGGCATAATCCCCCCCCGTTAAATTGTATCGAAACTGGCAATAAATGTTGCGGCGGCGGCAATTATAATCAATTGTGGTGCAACAATCGCCAATATTGCCGGCAATGCACCCGTCGCCCCCAGTGCGTTAAACATATTTGTTATAAAATATAATGCAAAGCATGTCATAACGCCCAATGCAAATTTAGTGCCAAAACTGTAATTACGGCGTTGGCGCGTTTGTGAAAACGCAACGCCCAATGTAGCCATCGCTATCAACGACAATGGTAAAAACAGCAGTGTCCAAAACTGAACCAGATGACCGCGCACAGGTGCGCCGATTGCCTGCATTTTCTTGATAAATGCCGGCAATTGCCAGAATGAAATCTGGTCTGGTTGCAGGTACCGGTCCAAAACCGTGCGTGGGGTTAAACGTGTTTTTACCGCCCAATCGCGTCGGCTTTCGGCGCCGTTTTCATCCCATACATTTGCACGCCGCGCCGACAACCCATCGTCGGACAATGTCACGAGTTTTGATTCAACACGATTGATAATTTTGAACGATGCATTTTGAACATAAATTGTCGCGTTTTCAAATGACAATGCCGCGCCGTCTTTGTGCATGTTTTTTGCGTTCATGGTTATAAAACCATCATCAGATGATTCACGCAGCCAAATTGCACCATCGATTAATTGCAGATGGTCCGATGTGATTTTTCGATTGCTGAGTTCAACCGAATACGGATTGATGACAGTTGCGGCAAAAATCCCAATCAATGCCGCCCCAACCAGAAAAGGTCGCGCCGCCTGATACGGAGACATGCCGGCACTGGCGACAATGATGCTTTCGCTGGACCGGGTCAGGTTATATGACGCCAACAGTGTTCCCATAAACACCGCCAGTGGCAAAAACAGTGGCACATATTCCAGCAAACGCGTCCACGCGTCCATCAATGCCGCCGCCGCCCCCGGATTAGAGGGCAGACGCTCTACAAATGTGACGGCAAAAATAATGCCGCATACGACCAACATAACCAACCAAACGCCCCCGAAAAAGCGGCGCATTAAAAATCGGGTCAAAATACTTGTTTTTAACATAATTTAATTATTCCAACCAAAAAAGTATACAGTGTTGATTTGATAATTGCAAAATTAAAATGAATGCTTATAATTTTGGGTACTAAAAATACAGGAACTATAAAATGGAAAAAAGACCAATTTCGCGCCAGGGTTTTGATTCCCTGGTCAAAGAATTAAAAGATTTGAAGGAAGTTCAACGCCCAGAAATATTGAAAACCGTGCAATGGGCGCGGTCGCTGGGCGATTTATCTGAAAATGCCGATTACAGTGCGGCCAAGGAAAAGCAACGCCAGATTGATAAACGCATCCAGTTTATCGAGGGAGTTATCGAAAACGCCGCGATTATTGACATCGATTCATTGTCGGGCGACCGTGTGGTGTTTGGCGCGCGCGTTATTGCCGAAGACGAAGATGGTAACCGTATGCAATGCCGGATTTTGTCGGATATTGAATCTGATGGCAAACAGGTGATTTCATGTACATCGCCGGTTGGGCGCGCCATGATTGGCCGCTGTGTTGGTGATACTTGCGTTGTTAAATTGCCGTCTGGTGAAAAAGAATTTGAAATTTTGGATGTTAAATTCAAAGAATAATCAAATATGCCTGTACGCGTTTTGCCCGATTTTTTGATAAACCAAATCGCCGCCGGCGAGGTTGTTGAACGCCCCGCCAGCGTGGTCAAAGAATTGGTTGAAAATGCGCTGGATGCCGGTGCCGACCAAATTGTGATTGATGTTATTGACGGTGGCCGCACACTGATTTCGGTTATTGATAATGGCGGGGGAATGTCGCGCGATGACCTGGCGCGTTGTATCCAGCGGCACGCAACATCAAAATTGCCCGATGATGATTTGTTAAATATCAATTTTATGGGTTTCCGGGGCGAGGCATTGCCATCAATCGCATCGGTGTCTGATATGGCGATTGACACATGTAATGGGACCGAGACAAACGGGTGGCGGCTGGATGCGAACAGTGGTGATATTCGGCCATCTGATTGGGAATCGGGTACGCGAATTCGTGTGGCAAATTTATTTGCGCGTACGCCCGCGCGATTAAAATTTCTGCGTGGTGACCGCGCCGAAATGATTTCTGTTTTGGATGTTGTGCGGCGTTTGGCCATGGCGCGGTCGGATGTTGGCTTTACATTAAATAATAAATGGCGTTTCCCGAAAAACCAGGATTTATCCGACCGAATTGTTGCGGTTATGGGTGATGATGTTGCGGGCCGTATGATTGCGGTTGACGCGCACAGTATGACCACGGGCGGATTGGAACTGCATGGGTTTATATCGGAACCGACGTTGCGTCGCGCGTCATCGGTTGACCAATATTTGTTTGTAAATGGTCGCCCGGTCAAGGACAAGGTTTTAGTTGGTGCACTGCGTGCGGCATATATGGATGTTATGCATGCGCGTGAATTTCCGCTGTGTGCGTTGTATTTGACCGTCCCGCCACGCAGTGTTGATGTGAATGTTTCTCCCGCCAAGACCGAGGTTCATTTTCTGGAACCGGCACATGTGCGCGGGTTTATCATTAAATCTTTGCGTGACGCGTTGTCACAAACAATGGTTAAATCGCCAAATGTGGATGTCGCGCATCATGTGCCAACACAATTTTCCATGCCGCATGTGACAACACCGGTTGCGTCGGGCGCCGCCCATGTTTGCCAGCCGAAATCCGCGGCAGAGATGGCGGAATTAAACAATATATTTGCGCAATCTAATGCACAAGCACCGCAACAAAATGCGTACACAATCGATAATGTGGCGCCAGTTGTGTCTGATATGCCGTTGGGACGTGTGATTGGGCAAATTGGCAATAAATATATATTGGCACAATCGGGTGATAACCTGGTGGTGGTTGACCAGCACGCCGCACATGAACGCATTACATACGAACGCCTGCGCCGGCATGCGATAAAATCACAGCCATTGTTGACACCAATTGTTATAAACCTGCGACCGGATGATGTGGCGGCGGTGTTGACCATTGCCGATGAAATGCGGGCGTCGGGGCTGCATGTTGATGCATTTGGCGATGATGCCATTGCCATTTTTGAAAAGCCCGCCGATTGGGATATGGATTGGCGCACACTGATGCACGACATCGCGGACGAGGTTCGGGCCAATGGTCATTCGTCGCAATTGAATGAAAAACTGCATTTGAAATTGGCAAACTATGCGTGCCATCACAGTGTGCGCGCCGGATTGGCGTTGGATATGGCCAGTTGTGATGCATTGCTGCGTGAAATAGAACGGACCGAGCGGGGCGGCGAATGTAATCATGGGCGCCCGGTATATAAATTTATTCCGATTGTTGATATGGATGCCTGGTTTGAACGCATATAAAATAACGGGTTGAATTCATTGTTTTTTGCCTGGACACTGGCGGTTTTTTTTACTATTCTGGCAACCATAATAAATACCAAGGAGAAAATAATATGGAAGAAACAGCCGTAGTTGTTGCAAACACCACGCCGGCGCCAAATGGCGATTGGTTTGGAATGTTGCTGTATTGTGTTGTGATATTTGCAATCATATACATATTTATGGTGCGTCCTAATAAACGCAGAATGGCAGAATATCAAAAAATGCTGGATTCATTAAAGGTCGGCAATCGCGTAATGGCGGCCGGAATTTACGGTACTATTAAAAAAATAAATGATAAAACCATTGAAATGGAAGTGGCCAAGGGCGTTGTTATCGAAGTAAATAAAAACGCCGTTGCAAGTGTTGAATAAAGGGTGTGGAAATGTTGAAAAAATTGGCAATTATATTTACTGCGGTGTTTTGCGTGCTGTTGGCCGTGCCGACAATGTCGCCAAAATTGGCATCGTATTTCCCGTCGTGGATACGCCCAATCCCATTGGGGTTGGATTTGAAGGGTGGGGCACAGTTGTTGTTAGAGGTCGATACCCAAACCATGTTCCAGGACAAGGCCGCGCAATTGTATGATGAAACGCGCACCGCGTTGATTGACCGAAACAAGGGTGTTATTCGTTTTTCGAACCTGCGTAATAATGAGGGCGTTGTGTCGTTGGTCGTTCGCGAGGATTCTGATGTTTCGCGTGCTAAGGGCCGTTTGAAAAGTGTGCTGGGCACATCGGTTGATATTTCATCGTCTGGTCGCACAATAACATTGGCGTATTCTGAAAAACAGAAAAATGAAATGGTCCAAGATGCGTTGGCGCGCAGTATTGAAATTGTGCGTCGTCGTATTGATGCGCTGGGGACCAAGGAACCATCGATTCAATCCCAGGGTGGCAAATATATCTTGATTCAATTGCCGGGCGTTGATAATCCGGAACATATCAAGGAATTGATTGGTCAAACCGCAAAGATGACATTCCATTTGGTAAATGAAAGTGTATCGGCCGAACAAATCGCGTCGGGTCGTGCACCGAATGGTACACAGTTTTTGCCGCTGATGGATGCGCCACAACAATTGATTCCGGTCTATACCAGGGTCGAGGTTTCGGGAGAATCATTAAAAGATTCCCAGGCCGATTTTGACCAAAACAATATGCCAGTTGTGACAACCGCGTTTGATGCAACGGGCGCGCGTAAATTTGCGCGACTGACCACCGAACATGTAAACGAACGTTTTGCAATTGTTTTGGATGGACGTGTATTGTCGGCGCCAACAATTCGTGAACCAATTCCGGGTGGTCGTGGCCAGATTTCTGGTGGGTTCACATTACAGGGTGCCAAAGATTTGGCCGTTCTGTTGCGGTCGGGCGCATTGCCGGCACCGTTGCAGGTTATCGAAGAACGCACAGTTGGTGCGGGACTGGGCGCGGACACAATTGCAACTGGTAAAATCGGTTCGGCGATTGGTGTCTTGTTCGTAATCATATTTATGTTGGTTGCATATCGCACATTCGGTCTGATTGCCGACATCGTGTTGCTGATCAATTTGGCGATGATTATCGGTATATCGGCATTCTTGGGGGCAACACTGACATTGCCTGGTATTGCCGGTATCGTGCTGACATTGGGTATGGCGGTGGATGCAAACATATTGCCGTTTGAACGCATCCGTGACGAGGTTCGCGAAGGCGTGCCAACTATGCGCGCGGTTGAATTGGGATTCCATCGTTCTACAAAAACGGTTATGGACGGAAACCTGACCAATTTGATTTGCAGTTTGATTCTGTTCCAATTTGGTGCGGGGCCAATCCGCGGGTTTGCGGTCACATTGTCAATTGGTGTAATTACAACATTGTTTACATGCCTGTTGCTGTCCAAGGTTTTGATTGATTGGTACATGAACGGCAAAAACAAGAAAATCAGTTACATCAGAAATAAATAAAGGGGTTGTGTTATGAAATTCCATTTTATGAAATATCGGAAACTGTCGTATTGGGTTTCTGGGGTTTTGGTTGCATTATCAATTGTGTCATTGATGGTGCGTGGGTTAAATTATGGTATTGATTTTGCTGGTGGTATATCGATGGAGGTTAAACCCGTATCTGCCGAATATACCATCGATAAAATGCGTCATGATTTAAGTGCATTCAGCCCAGAATTGCAATCGGTTGATGGTGGTTCAGTTTTGGTGCGCGTTGGTTTGCCCAAGGGTGCAACCGATGCACAACAGAATACGCGCGTTGCCGAAATTAAACAAATTTTGGGCGACAAAGTGCAATATTCCCAGGTGCAAATTGTTGGACCAAAAATCGGTGGCGAATTGGTTCGCGGCGGTATTTTGGCGATTCTGGTATCGTTCATGTTGATGAGTGTATATATCTGGATTCGCTATCGCGGTGGTTATGCGGTTGGTTCATTTGTATCGCTGGTGTTGGACTTTATTTTGATGTTTGGATTTTTCTCGGTCACGGGAATGGAATTTAACCAGACATCAATTGCGGTTATTTTGATGGGTATTGGATATTCTATCAATGACAAGGTCGTGAACTATGACCGTATTGATGAAAACATTAAAAAATACCACAAAATGCCAATGACCGATTTGATTGATTTGTCGGTCAATGAAATGTTGCATCGTACAATTATGACCAGTGTTTCAACAATACTGGCAATGGTCGGGTTATATTTCTTTGGCGGCATTATGTTGCAAGATTTCGCAGTCGCGATGACATTCTCGGTCGTTATGGGAACATTGACCAGTATTTATATTTCTAATGTTATTTTGTATCACTTTAATTTGCGTGATACGAAATATTGATATATTAACCATCACCAGGGGGGATAGGTATGAGATTAAAACAAATAATTTTAATGTTGTGTTTCAGCCTGGTGATGGTGCCTGGGTATGCGGCGGACAGCCTGTTTTTCGATGATGAACCAGTCCAGGATGGATTGTCCGTTTTTGATATGTCGAAAACATTTGCCGATATTTATGAAAAATTGGACAGTGTAAAGTGGGCCGGTAAAAATATAAATGTCGCGATTGAAAGTCTGGAAAATTTGAATTCGCATGCGCATATTGCGGCGACCGACCAACGCGTTGTTTTGGTATGGGATGACGAGATTATTGCAAACTATCCACGGCCCGCTGAAAACGATTGGAACGCGTTTGGCGAAATTACAACGGCATTGGTTTTGAAATTGCGTGCATACGATGCATCACTGCGTGCGGCGTCACAATCGACCGTATATCAAATGGTGGTCGATGGGTTGATGCGGGGCATTGATGAAAATGGCCGGTATATTTATTCGCGCGCGGCCGCGGTGAACGAAGATGGCCGTATATTGACCAGTGTTGGATTGAACGGTTATCGTGATTCGCGTGGTGCATGGCGCGTGAATGGTGTGTTCAAGGGCTCGCCCGCGGATACGGTCGGCATCAGTGATGGTGATTTAATATCCGAAATAAATGGTCGCGATATTTCTGAAATTTCCGATAGTGAATTGGATTCTGATTTTGCCGGGTTTAATTCAGGTACATTAAAAATGAAATTGTTGACGCCATCTGGGACGCGCGATGTGGTGCTGCGTCGTGCAACGGTTGTGTTAGCGGATGCCGATGTCGTTCATCGCGCATCACCGGTGGCCGATGCCGGCGATGTGTTGGAAATTGTTGTGCACAATGTGTCGGATAATGCCACATCAATAGTGAACGAGGCATTGGCAACATACACAAATCTGGGCGGAATTGTTTTGGATTTGCGCGCGGCCACGGGTGATGATGAACGTGCGGCGGCGAAATTGGCGGGGCTGTTTATTGGGGCACGACCGGTAATGCGAATTGTTCAAACCGCCGCCGACCAGGTCGAGGTTGTTCCCGGTGGCGACGCGGTGACGAATGTGCCGGTTGTTGTATTGGTGTCGGATCAAACGCGTGGCACGGCCGAGGCATTGGCCGCCGCGTTCTATGAATATGGTCGTGGTGTGTTGGTTGGAACGCCGACCGCCGGGCGTGCACGAATTGCAACGCGACTTGATTTGTCTGACGGCGGCGCATTGGAATTGTTAAATAAATCTATTAAAAGTGGCACGGGGCGCAATATTGATGGGCGTGGGGTGTTCCCGATTGTGTGTCTGTCTAATATTCGCAGCAGTGCCCAGCAAGATGCGTTTTTCCTGAATGTAATAAACAATTATTTTAACGCGCGCGATTTTAATAATGAACCAAATGTTGATGCGGCGGCGGTTCGGGCAGGGTGCCCAACAATTACCAGTGGCACCGACGAAGATGCATTGGCCGCGGCGGTGTCGGCAAAAATTTTGACCGATAAACAGGTTTACAATAAATTGATAGTGGAATAACACCACGGGGGCGGATAAATGTTTTTAACACCAGATAATAAATTAAAATGGAAATGGTTGGCGTGGGGCACCGGCGTGGTCGCCGTGGTTGTTGCGGCTGGGATTATGTGGTTTGATAAACCACTGTTTTTGTTTATGCGTCGGTTTAATTGCAAATTGTGGGGACTGTTTGATGTTGCGTTTGATGCAAAAATGTGGATAATCGCATCGTTCGTTTTAATGTGTGCTTTTTATGGGAAAAAAGTCGCACAATCAGGAATAAAATTCCGAGATGACAGAAACAGGTTCGATTTTCGTCTGTTTTTTACTGACTTTTTTGCAAAAATTAAAAAAAGTTATGCGTTTTTCGTGTTTTGTTCGGTATTGTCGGCATCCATTATTGCCAAGGCGTTAAAGATTATTATTGGTCGTGCCCGCCCCATATTTTTCGAGGCGCTGGATATGACCGGATTTTTCCCAATGTCAAACGAATGGGCTTTTAATTCGATGCCATCGGGACACACGGTTGCAACATTTGCGGGGCTGGTTATGTTGGGAATGTTGGCGCCGCGCATTAAACCATTCACATGGACATTGGCGATAATTATCGGGGTGTCGCGTGTTGCATACGGCGCGCATTGGCCGACCGATGTGATATTGGGTGCGTTTATCGGTATGGTTGTGGCCGATTTTGTAAAATATTGGATAAAACGAAATTCGGCGTTGAAATAAATCAATCGCACACTGGAAAATTCTGGTGTGCGTTTTTTTTAGACCAAATCGCTATAACTTTTGTCTTTTTTGTGATAAAATACCGCGTATGGATGGAAAATCTAATTTTTTACCACAACGGGTTTCTGATGCGTTGAAAAATATCGCGCGCCGCGCCGTGGGCGGGGCGGCCGTTGTTTTGGGCGTGTGGGCAATATGCGCAATGGTGTTTTTGAATCCGTATCTGGATGGCTTTGCGGCGGCCAGCACATTTGGCACGCAGACCATAATGGGCAATGTTGTGGCGTTTTTGGAATATGGTATTGGGTTTGTGCCGGCACTGTTTGTATTGCTGTGTATTGTGCGCGCGGGGGTATGTGCAATGTTCGGTTGGGCCGATGATGTTGCGCCGGAATATAATTTATTGCGCATTTTTATAACCGTGTGTTTTGGCGTTGCGGGCTTTGGTTTAATGGTGCCGCGTGCAACATTTGGTGGAATGTGTGGCGCGATTGTCGCTGGCGATATTGGCACCATTATGGGCCAGTGGGGTATAATTGTCGGCATATTTTGCTTGGTCGGTTTTCTGTGGTTTGCGGCGTCTATATTGCACATTCGTTGGGCCCAGGTTCGCAGTGCGACCGTGACAATTTATCGCGCGGTGCGTTGGGTGCTGTCGGTGTTTCATTTGGTGCGCCCGGCGGCGGCCGATGATATGGATGACGCAGATGACGATGCCGCCACAGATGATGACGCGCCACAGGCCCCCGCGGATGATGACGGCGATGCGGCACCAACGCGTACCCGTCGCCGGGCCGCACGCGCGGCAACGCGCACCGCGCCGCATCGCACCACAAATCACGATGGGGCGACGGAATATGAATTGCCAACCCCAAATTTCTTGCAGGATTCCAATTTCGGTAAAAATGTTGTGACGCCCGAATTAAAACGCAATGCCGCCGCGATGGAGGAACACTTTGCCGAATATAATGTGCACGGCAAGGTTGTTGGTATTCGCCCCGGGCCAATTGTGACACTGTATGAATTGATGCCGGAAAGTGGTACGCGTTGGGCCGATGTCAGCAAAACGGTCAAGGATATGACGCGCGCCATGGCGACCGAAAACATTCGTATTGCGCAAATTCCAGGCACACCACTGATTGGTGTTGAAATGGTGAATTTGAAACGCCAGACGGTGCGATTCCGCGGTCTGGTGGCCAGCGAAACATTCCAGACATCTAAATATAAAATCCCGTTGGCGTTGGGTGTGGACATTGGTGGCAACTATATGTATTTTGATTTGGCCAAAATGCCGCACATGCTGATTGCGGGGCGCACGGGGTCTGGTAAATCTGTGTTCGTACAGTCCATCATTACATCAATCGTTTATCATTTTACACCGGACAAATGCAAATTGATGATTATTGACCCCAAGGGTGTTGATTTCGGGTTCTGGGATGATATTCCGCATTTAATAACACCGATTGTAAAACTGGACCCGAATGCGGCGGTCAATGCATTGAAATGGGCCGTTCGTGAAATGGAGGAACGGTACAAGCAATTGCAATTGGTCAATGCGCGCAATATAGAAAGTTATAATGAAATTGTTTCGGCCAAACGCGCGGCGGGCGAAAAAATTACGCGCCAGGTTGCCGTTGGTACGGATGAAGAAACGGGTGAATTGTTATTCGAAACGCAAGAGGTTGACCTGTCTGATATGCCATACATCGTTATAGTCATTGACGAGGTTGCCGACCTGATGAGTTTGGCGCGCAAAGATGTCGAGGCATGCGTGCAACGCATCGCGCAAAAGGCGCGTGCGGCGGGCATACACCTGGTTATGGCGACCCAGCGTCCAGACGCAACGACCATTACCGGCGTTATCAAGGCGAATTTCCCAACGCGTGTGTCGTTCCAGGCGCGCAGTGTGATTGACTCTATGACAACATTGGGCGAAAAGGGCGCAGAAACATTGTTGGCGTGTGGTGATATGTTATTCAGCGAGGCCGGTCGTCCGCCGGTGCGTATCCATGGCGCATTTATATCGGACGAAGAATTGACCCGTATTGGTGATTTCCTGCGCGCACAGTGCGAGCCAGAATATGTCGCCGGTATTACCGATGATGGCGATGTTGATGGTGGCGCGGCGGCGGTGCCGGGGATGGGCGCGCCGGCGGGCAATAAAGATGCCGACCTGTATTCCCAGGCCAAAGAATGCGTTTTGCGTGATAAAAAACCGACTATTTCATATATCCAGCGGCGGTTGCAAATCGGATATAACAAGGCCGCCGGGTTTATGGAGCGTATGGAACAAGAGGGTATTGTCAGTCCGCCCGACGCAAATAATAAACGACATATTTTATAATATGGTGCGCCGGCAATTGCCGGCGCGTTTTATTCTTTTTTATGGGCAATATTTATGATATAATTGTGGCGATAATAAAGGAGATTTTTAATATGAAAAAGCAGATGTTTGGTGTTATGTGTGCTATGGTTGCATTGGCGTCGGCCCCGGCAATTGCCGCGACGAATACCGGTGCGCGTGCCGCGTCCAGTATTGATTTCAGTAATCGTCCCGCCACACGCACGCGTACGAATACCAATGTGAATTATAATAAATATCAAACGCGCACAACGACCAAAACGTACGAAACCAAAGACGCGAAAAACATCTATTACAGCCAGCCGCAAAACCGCAGTGCGCTGTATAAAAATTATGATGCGGCGCGTACCAATAAAAACACAACCGTTCGTACAACACGGTCTGAAACATTGCGCACGGAATTGAAACGCAAATATTTCTTGGCGCATCCGTTCTTTCAACCATTGGGTGGAAAATTTGGTTCTATAACCGATTTGTCATATAACAATTCTTCATACAAGGTTGCATTGACCCCGACCGCCGGTGTCACCATATCTGACGCCAATGCGAAATGGACAACCGATCAATTCGCAATCAAGGAAGATTTTAGCTATGGTATTACCGACCGTATTGCGGTTTTGGGAATGCTGCGTTATGATTCATCAAAATATAAATTTGATTGGTCTGATCCGATAACACCGAACGATTCCATGGACGATAACGGTTTGAATATGTTCGGTCTGGGCGCGCAATGGCGTTTTGTCGATAACGACAAATGGATTGCAACCGCGTCGGCATATTACCAGCACCAGAAAGATGTATCCAACGATTTCATTTTGGATATCAAGGGCGGTTATAAAATCGGTTCATCCACAATATATGGATTGGGCCGCGCATGGTATATGAATTTTGATGGCGATGCATACGGCAACAGCATTATGGGCAAAAACCCCGATGGTCGCGATGCTGGAATATTCTTGGCATATAAAACAGATACCAGCAGTGCATTATTTGTCGAAGGTGGCTTGGGTGTGTTCACCGTTCTGGACCAGGATTGGACATTTAATCTCGAGGCCATATTTGGAAACTATGACTGGCACAACCAGGCGTCGTTAAAGGCGGCCATCGGTTGGCAACCAAACGATTGGGTTGCAATCAATCTGTATGGCAAGGCATCCATTTATGACAGTGCCGATGACAAAACCATTTCGTACTATGGATATGGCGTTAAATATACGGATTCAGCTGGAAATGTCACATACATGAATCAGTGGCTGTACCAAGGTGATGCGAAAATCAGTGATTACACTGAAATGAACATCGGATTACAGGCTATATTCCAGTTCTAGTATTTTAATTCGTGCCCGACGCGGGGAATGCGCGCGTCGGGAAAATTTTGTCCGCGGTCGCGGATTATATTCATGGCAGAGAGAGTAGGTTATGCGTAAATTATTTTCAATATTTGCATTGTGTTCATTGATTGTGTGTGCAAGCCCGGCGCGTGCCGATGAGGAATTGGCGCGTGATACATCGGACCCGCTGTATATGCAGGGAATCGAGGAAATTTTATCACAAACATCGTTGGTGTATTGGGATAATGTCTTGCGTGCGGGGCAATCTGTGTCGTATGGGTTGAATGACCGGTTGACATTGGGCGCAAATGTTCATTATCAAATTGATTTTGATGGTCGCGAAGATGGTTTTTCTGCAATCGACCTGGGTGGGGCATATCGTATGTCGACCGGTGCCGACAACAGCGCGCATTTAATATCGGATGTTTTGTTTGGTTTCAAATTTGGTGGTTCGTCGCATGTGCGTACGCCATATTTTGCCGATTCCACATATTATGCGGGGCTGCGTTTTGGTCGGCAAATGACCGGTGTGACACTGGCCGCAACAATTAAATCCAGTTGGATTTTTGATGACACGCGCGGAATGTCGTTTATTGATATGACGCCCGAGGCATATTTTCGTCTGGATGCCGATATGCGTATTGGTATGAATTTTACATGGCGCAAATCGACCAATCCGGATTATGACCAGGAATGGATAGGTGGTAAATTTGTTCGCCAATATGGTCGCACGCAATACTTGGGGCATATTGATTACGAATTTGAAAGCGAAGAAATTCAATTCGGAACCCAAGTTAATATTCTGTTCTGATAATTATTTTTTCGAATTTAATTTTTCACGCAATGCGTCCCAATAATCCAAACGCTTTTTTATTTCGCGTTCAAAGCCGCGTTCAACCGGGGTATAGAATTTTTGCCGCGGCATAGATTCCGGAAAACAATTTTGACCCGAAAATCCCAATGCTGTATCTGGGTCATATACATAGCCCGCACCATATCCCATATTTTTCATCATTTTTGTTGGCGCGTTCAAAATATTTTTCGGGGGAGGAACACTGCCCGTGGCGCGTGCGGCGGCATACGCCGCGTTTTGCGCGCGGTAATTTCCAATGCTTTTTGGCGCGGTACCTAAATATATTACCAATTCGGTCAATGCCAGGTCGCCTTCGGGACTGCCCATGCGTTCATACAATTGCCATGCGGTCAGTGTGATTTGCATCGCGTTGGGGTCGGCCAGGCCGACATCTTCCATTGCGAAACGCGCCAGGCGTCGAAACAGATACATTGGATCCTGGCCCGATGTCATCATGCGTGCCGTCCAATACAGGGCCGCATCTGTATCCGATGCGCGCAATGATTTATGCACGGCGGAAATCAAATTATAATGTTCATCACCAGATTTGTCGGACAGGGGTGCGCGTTTTTGTATAACGGAATCTAATGCGTCGGTGTCCAATGTCTTTTTGAAATTTGCGTTTATCAGATATTCAACCGTGTTCAGCAAAAATCGCGCGTCACCATCGGAAATTTCGGCCAGGTGATTACGCGCATCTTCATTCAGCGGCAATTTTTTGCCGGTATATTTTTCGGCGCGATTTATCAATTCCATTAAATCATCGTGTGATAATCCAGACAGTACGCCCACATGACACCGTGACAATAACGCATTGTTCAAATTAAAACTGGGGTTTTCGGTGGTTGCGCCCATAAATACAACCGTGCCATCTTCCAAATAAGGCAACAATGTATCCTGTTGCGTTTTATTAAACCGATGAATTTCGTCAATAAACAGCAAAGTATTGCGACCCAGGTTGCGATTTAATTTTGCGGTCTCCATCGCCTTTTTAATATCGGCGGTGCCAGAAAATACCGCAGACATCGGCACAAAATCCATATCCACCGAATTGGCCAACGCGCGCGCAATTGTTGTTTTGCCGCATCCCGGCGGGCCCCATAAAATCAGGTTCGATAATTTATGATTATCAACCATACGGCGAACCAAACCGTTTTCGCCCAGCAATTGTGTTTGCCCCACAATATCGTCAATTGTTTGTGGGCGCATTAAATCGGCCAAAGGTCTGGTGTCGTTGGACATGGTATATTTTACTTTAATTTTATTTAGTGTTCATTTTGTGGTATAATAATTGTATTAGAAATCTGGGGGATTATCAATTGGTAAATAACAACGGCGATTCCGAATTTGCATTGGCGGTTGCAAACCTGGCCGCGGCCGCAATGGCGGCAAATCCGGGGCTGTCAATGGCGGCGGCGGTGGCATCGGCGCGCGAAACATTGCGGGGGGCGTCTGTTTCGCCCCAGCAAATTGCGGCATCGGTACAGCCCGACAAAATTCAATGTTTGAACGATGGGTCGTGGCATGTGATGCTGCGTCGGTATATTCGTCGTAAATTTAATTTGACGCCCGATGCGTATCGTGCCAAATGGGGCCTGCCGGGTGATTATCCGATGGTTGCGCCAAACTATTCGTTGCGGCGTTCAAAAATAGCCAAAAAATCTGGTCTGGGAAAATCAAAGCGGGGTAAGTAAAAATGTCTGAAAAATTCAGAAGGATTGTAAATGCACCGCATCGGGCATTGGCGCGATTGCGTGAGAGAATAGAAAACGCACATCCGCATAATCGTGCCGGTCGCACGGCCCAGGTTATGGGAATTGGCACCGCCGGATTATTTCAATTTTTGTTGTGGGCGACAAAATATGTTGCGCTGGATAATCATATTTTGCGTGGCGCCGAAGAAATGCTGGCCGAAATGAAGGTCGGCAAAGACAAATCTGGCAACGATAAAAAATTGTCGGCATTTATGAAAAAAAATCCAAATTTGTCGGCGCATATTTTGTATTACCTGATGTTTACCATGATTATTGGTGGGGGCAAGGTTGCAAACGAATACGGCCCGGTTGCGGTACAAAATTACAAAGAATGGCAGGCCGACCGTGCCGAGCGAGAGGCAAAACGCGGCACATACGCGGAATTTTTGGATAAAATGCAGTCAATTACACCTTTTTTGATTGCTGATTTAATTGCCAAAGAGGGTGTGCATGTTGATTCTAAAACGGGACTCCATACACCGTACAAAGACTCACGCGGGATTTGGACGATTGGTTTTGGTTCAACAAAGTTAAAAGACGGAACATCGGTCACAAAAAACACAACACCAATCACCAATGACGAGGCATACGAATTGGCGCGTTGGCATCTGGAAAATGAAGAAACATATTTTATTATGTATTGTTATGATACCGCCATAGACAGCGCAAATATTGATAACACCGCACAGGCGTTGGGTATGGGCTCGGTTATGTATAATACATATTCTAAATTGGTTGAAAATAAAGACGACAGAAACCATCGCGAACGTTTTGCGCATCTGCGTGACGATTTCAAACAATACGGATTTGCCATGCCGGATAGTTTGGTGCGTGGGCGATTTGCCGAATTCCCAATTCGCGATGAAACATCATTTGGGCGTGCGTGGCTGCATGGCGAATCAAATAAAAATGTTGCCGATAAATTGGGTAATTTTTTGGCCGGGGGCGGCGGAATACGGTGGCGCCGCTGGATGGAGGCGGGGCTTTTGACCGGTGAAATAACGCCACAAATGTTGCTGGATTGCCCGGTAAATGGTATGTATGAATTTTATAAATGCATGGGCCAGCGCAAGGATGCATTTTTCATTGGCGACAATGACGCGACACGCCAGGTAAATTATGAAACCTTTGCTAATTTGCGCCAATGGTTGCAGAACCCCGTGAACGAGCAGGGCCAGTCGTTGGCAAAATGGAAACGGGTTAAAGATTTTATGCCCGCGGATATTGTTGCGTTGTGCGAAAATGAAAAATGTGAATTTGGCAACCCGGCGTTGGCCAAACGCAATCGCGAGATTTCAATGGATACAAACCTGAACAAAAACACAGAAGTGAAAACTTATGTTTTAGGGTATGACGAAATGTATGCGGCGGCGGTCAAAAAATATCGTGCCGGTGATTATGATAATGCGGCGGAAAAGTACAATGAAATTGTTGCTAAATATCCGGATAATGCATTGGTACGAAATGACCTGGCCGCGGCATATAACCGGTTGGGGCAATATGATGATGCCATTGCCCAGGTTCGTGATATTACACGGCGCATTGGGGATAAAAAACAATATGGTTCGGCATATTATAATGCCGGTGTTGCGTACGAGAAAAAGGGCAGTCTGCAAAAGGCACTGGCCAATTATAAACTGGCGTTGGCAAACGGAAATCGTGATGCGCAAAGTGCCATAACACGCGTCACACATGCAATACAAAAAGACAATTCGCATCGTGATAAAAAATTAAGTTTTGATGCCGCCCGACGCAGTATTAAAAAATCTGTCTATGCGCCGGAATACACTGCATACAACAATTTAAGCGAATATGAATCCAGGGGATAATATTAAAATGAAAGTATATGTAAATTATAATGATATGCGGTGGAAAAAATATAAAATCGATTTTGAAAAAATCGTGCGTGCGGCGGCCGGCCCAAAATACCAGAATGCCGAGGTTTCAATCACACTGACCAACGATGCCGAAATCCATGAACTGAATCGGCAATATCGCGGCATTGATAAACCGACCAATGTTTTGTCTTTTGAATTGGGTGACCCAATATTGTTGGGTGACATATATATTTCATTAGATACCGTTGCGCGCCAGGCCGCCGATGAAAACATATCGGTTGCTGAACATACGGCGCACATGGTGGTGCACGGTACTTTGCACCTGATGGGGTATGACCATATTACCGATGCCCAGGCCGCCGTTATGGAGCCGTTGGAAATAAAAATTATGGAAAAATTGGGATATAAAAATCCCTATGTTGGTGAGGCGGGCGCCGTATGCGACAATGAAAAATGTTGCCCCGGTGCGCGGCTGTTTTCATTACTTGGGCGGTTGCGTTTTCGGCCAAATGGTGTGGCGCAATATTTATTGATGGCATTGTGCGGTGTATTTGCGGCATTGGGTTTTGCACCGTTTTATGCATGGGCACCCGCCGCAGTTGCAATTGGCGCGGCGTATTGGATGATGACGCGCGACGCGGCGCACAGTGGCGTTTGGAAATTGTGGGCGCGCGCAATTCCGTTTGGCGCGGCATACAGTGTGGCAATGTTTTGGTGGACCCTCCATTCAATATATGTTGTGCCTGAATTACAATCGCAATTTGCGGTATGGACCGTGCCAGCCGTCATTGGTTTGGCGCTGTTCGGCGCGTTGGTTTTTGTGTGGCCATTTGTGCTGGTGGCGCGGTCGCGCGTTATGCCGGCGGCGCGACCATTTGTTTTTGCAGGCGTGTGGACATTTATTTTATGGATGCGTGAATGGGTGGCCACGGGGTTCCCGTGGAATCCGATTGCAAATATGGCATTGCCATTTCCAGTTGTGGCAAATTCAATGTCGCTGTGGGGTGCGTTGGGATTGACGTTTATAATTATTGGACTCATCGCTGGCGTGGTTGAATTTTTGCGTTGTCGTCGCATATTTATGCCAATGGTGATTTTTACCGCACTGGGTGTATGTGGCGGAATATATGGTGCGCACAATATGCGCATGGCGGATGTTGGCGCGGAATCCAAATCAAATATAATCAGAATTGTTCAACCCGCCCAATCGCAATCAACAAAAATACAATATTCATCCCGCGACGACAGAATAAAACAAGCCGAACAAAACATAGATGTTTTGTTGACGCTGGCGGCGGATACTGGAAACCCAGATTTGGTGGTTTTCCCAGAAACCACATATCCGTTCGCCATGGTTGATGATAGCATTCCAATGGCGGGCGCGCTGGGGCGTGCGATGATTATTGGCGCAACATCAATTGCAAATGGCAATGTTTATAATTCAATGATTATTGCAAATGGGGCGGGGCGTGCCGGCGACATTTATAATAAATCACATCTGGTACCATTTGGTGAATACAGTCCATTTGGTATAATGCCATCGCCCGCAGATTTGTCGGCTGGCGCCGGGCCGCGCATGATAGCGATTGGATTGCCACATGGTGAATTCAATTTTGTGCCGGCAATTTGTTATGAAATTATATTTACCGATTCATTGGTGCCGCGTGGGGCAAATCCAGATGCAATTGTGAATATTACAAATGATAATTGGTTCGGCACGACACCCGGCACATATCAACATCTGGATATGGTGCGCCGATATGCAATTGAAAGTGGTTTGCCGGTTGTGCGTGCAAACTATTCTGGAATCAGTGCATTTGTTGGTGCGGACGGTGATGTTATTGCACAAATGGATGTTGGTGCGGTTGGCGCGATTGATGGTTTGGTGTGGGGCGCGCACAAAACGCCATATCGATATATTGGTCGTGATGGTATGATGATAATCATATTGGCGTTTGCATGTATTTGCGCAATTTATTTTGATAAAAAATACCGGTAAACATCGGTATTTTTTTAATGATAATTTTTTAACACCCAAATGCGTATTGCCGATGATAAATTTTGTGTTTCACGGCTTTGGTCAATTTGATTTATTATTGCGCCGACGGTTGTATTGTGGCGCGTTGCAATTTCGCGCAGCGCGTCAATAAATTCTGATTCCAGTGAAATACTGGTATGATGGCCAGACAGCGATACAGATAACTTTTTCATTTTATATTTTCCCAGCAATTAAACAATCGGACATTGCGCGGAACGGGTCGTCATATTTGCGCAATACCGATAAATTCAGGTTGTCCAGCATAACACATGTGCCGAAACTGTCAAATGCAAACCAAAACAGGTCGTTCCGGCCGAAAACCGTCAATCCGCGTAATTTTTTTATTGCCGATAATTCGCGATTTATTTGCACTATATCTGGAACCGGGAATTTTGTGCCACGTGCGAATTCTGCCACACCGAATATATACCCGTTGCCCAAATTTATTGTGCCAGCGTATCTATACAAATCAATGATAAATGCCGGCAACATTGCTGCGCGCATATTCTGTAATGCCGTGTTTGCCAACATTACCGCCCCATGCGATGCGGCGGGGCCATAAACGCCACCGCGTGATTTTATTGCGGATAAAAATTCGATTGTTGTCATTGCAATTTATCCATTTTTATTCCATGCCGCGTGATTCGGCAATTTGGGCCGCCATCTGGGCCAGGCGATCCTCGGTTGCATTTCCGCCATCGCCACCGCCACCTGTGTGCGCGGGGACATATACCTTTTTCGTGGGGTTGGGCAACCAAATCATATCATTGCCAGATTGTTCGATTATAAACCTGTCCATATTGTGCGCATGTGGGAATGTTTGGCACATAAATAAATTTTCTGTATCCAATGCGCCACCCCAAACCAATGGTACGCGAAACCGAACAGACATATTTTCAGGCATACGCCGTCCCATCAACAGTCCCATAAATTCATCCTGGGTCAGGTTCATAAATGCCAAACTGTCCACCGAATCAGATAATGATTCCATAAACCGTCGCACCAGATTTTTATATTTTGCAAACCAATCGGCATCAACGCGTGCAGCAATCGGACGATGGCAAATCAACGGAACATCATCCATATTCATTTCACGCATTCGGCGCTGGGCCGTTTCCATGGACCATTGCATATCAGATTTTACCTATGTAATTTATAACGGTGTCTATGTATTCAGAATATGCGTCAAAATTTTCCACATCATCGGCGGCGGGTGGTGGGTTGCGATGTGCCGCCATATATTCACGCAATTCATCAATCGATGCAAACATCAATATATCGTCCGATGTGTTCGTGGCCGCGTCGCGCGCTGCAATTACAAAACCGTTTATGTTTATATAAATGTCATCCAACGTATCGGCAAATACGCGTGCCAGTTTATCCATGGCGTGCCGCAAATCGACGGTATCAATGTCGGTCGCGCCAATCCACAATGTTTCATTTGTGCCAATTGCCAAAACATCGGGGCGAACACCGGCAATGGATGTGGTCTTTTTAACCGTGTATCCGTTTGATTCAAATATTTTCATAATTTCCGCACGGTTGTGTTCGGAATTATTTTGGGGCGCCTGGACAATATTTTGCGGCGTTTGCAGGGGGCGGAATGTTGATGTCACCAATGCACGTGGTCGCGTCATTTGTGGTGTGGGTTGTGGCGTTGTTGGGCGCGTTTCGGTCGTTGCCGGGGTGGGGCGGTTTGGTGCAACAATCGGGTCGGGTAATGGCGCGCCATGTGTCACCGGTGTGACCATACGCGGTGCCGGTTTTGTTGCCAGATGTATTTTGCGACGCCGTGGCCGCACAATCAGATACAGACCAAACAGCATAATAAACGCAAATATTACCAAAGAAACATAGAACACGGGCCGAACCGGCGTTTGGGCAACCTGCATATATGATAAATATTGCCAATGCGCCGCAGAAAACAGGTTGAATCCAAATTTGGTGTTAAACCAAAAGCACGCGACCAGTGTCATGGCCAACAGCCACAACAGGCCCAATAAAATGTTGTCAATTTTATTTCTCATTTCGTTTTAATTATACCACATTTGTGATAAAGTAAAAAGTGCAATGATGGATACGGATGACATTTTTGATGAATTGGCCGATGCGGCGGCCCTGTGGTGTGCCAGTGATGTTGACGATACCGATTTGGCGGCCATGATGGAAATTGCCGCATCGCGTGGAATAACGGATGTGGCCGTATCGCCCGAACAGGTTAAAACAGTTTGGCCATGGTTGGAAAAAACACCGATAAAAATATCGGCCCGGTTTTATTTGCCGGCACGCGATTCTGGATTGGTGGCCGATGATATATCAGATGTGTCATCGCAAATTACAACGGCATTCAAATATGGTGCCGATACGGCCCAGGTATTTATGCGCTATAATGACCTGGCGGTTTTTGTTAAATGTATCGCGCCTATTCGCAGTGATTTATTTTTTAATAAAAAATTATCAATTGGGTTGGATATAAATGAAATAAATCCGTCTGATTATGTTGCATTGTTTGATGCATTGCGGGCATGCGGGGCAAATTCATTGCTGTTGGCGTTTCCGCGCGATGTGGGCAATAAATCTGATTTTGTTGGGCGATTGTATGGGTTGCTTGGTGCGTGGGATGATGCGTGGCATGGTGATATTCATTTTGTGTTCGGCACAAACGAACTCCGCATTGATCAAACAATGCGATTGATTACAGCGGTGCAGCCAAAACTGGCCAATAATATGAAATTTTTTATCGGGTAATAACCAGATATTTTGGTGCGTCTGTTTCCGCCATATTTTTATGCTGGTACCGGGTTTGAATTGTTGCGATGTCGGGCACGGTCATATTCAACCGCGTTTGTGACACCTGGTCAATAATCCAATCATAATATCCCCAGTGGTCGGTGCCGATGATAATTTCACCATCGTCGGTCAGGCGCGATGCCAACATTTCAATGAATTCGCGTTGCAACAGGCGACGTTTTTCATGTTTTGCCTTGGGCCAGGGGTCGGGGTGCAGGACCCAAATCTGGCGAAATTCCATATTGCCCGCGCGCAGGAAATCGCGCACATCGTCCGGATAAATACGGATGTTTTTGTATTCGGGTAAAAATTCGTTTGTCTTGTCGTCCGTCATTGCGCCCAGCAATGCCGCAACACCATTTACAAATGGTTCGGCCCCGATAATTGTGGCGTCTGGGTTTTTGCGCGCCAGGCTGCGCACGTGTTCGCCCGCGCCAAACCCAATTTCCAGAATATTAAAATCCCCGGCATTTTCGTCGTTTTTTGCGGTAATTGCCGGCAAAACATTGCCCAGCAAGTATTGCTTGCGTGCGGACAGTTTTTTGCCATGCCGGCGACCAAAAGTTCTTATTTCTTGTTTTTCCATATATTTAGTATAGAATCCCATATAGTATAAAACAAGGTAAAATAGATATGAGACATGGTTTATCATCAGATTTAATCGCACGCGTATTGGGCGCGGCACCGAAATATACGCTGGATGAATTGGAACAGAAATTCCCGCTGCGCAATTTGCCAGATGGTGCGTTCGTAACGCGTTTCGCACCCAGCCCCACGGGATTTATGCATTTGGGGGGACTTTATGGCGCACTGGTTGATTGCAAGTTGGCGCGTGATACGGGCGGTGTGTTTATGCTGCGCATCGAAGATACAGACACCAAGCGCGAGGTTGCGTCCGCCGTTGATATCATCGTTGATTCAATGCATCGTTTTGGTTTGGAATATAACGATGTCCCGGAATATGGCCCGTATTACCAGTCCCAGCGTCGTGATATCTACCACAGTGTGGCGGCAGATTTACTGGCGCGTGGGTTGGCATATCCGTGCTTTTTGACCGCGGACGATATGGAACAAATCCGTGCAAATCAAAAGGCGGCCGGTTTTGCAACCGGTATTTATGGTGAATTTGCACGCGACCGTGATTTAACAGACGATGAAATTATCGCGCATCTTGACAATGGTGAGGTTCCAACGATTCGTTTATATTCAACCGGCGACCCGTCAAAACGTATTTTCTGTAAAGATGCGGTACGTGGTTCAATTGGATTCCCGGAAAATAACGAAGATATTGTTTTGATTAAATCAAACGACAGATTACCGACATATCATTTCGCGCACTTGGTTGACGACCACTTTATGCGCACAACGCACGTTGTTCGTGGCGAAGAATGGTTGCCGTCATTTCCGTTGCATGCACAATTATTCCGCATGATGGGGTGGACGCCACCGATGTATATTCATACATCAACAATTGATAAAATTGATAGTGAAACCGGTAAACAGCGTAAACTGTCCAAGCGTAAAGATCCCGAGGCTAATGTTGCGTTCTTTCTGCAAGATGGCTGGCCAACGGCGGCGGTGCTGGAATACCTGGGCAATATCGCCGCGTCGGGATATGAAGAGTCCAAAGCCAAGGGCCAGGTATCATCAATTTGGCAGTATCCACTGCGCGTGAAAAAGATTCCTATTTCCGGCGCGCTGTTTGATATGAAAAAATTAGAGTGGTGGGCGCGCGAATATATTGCGACATTGCCGGTTGCGGATTTGGTGGCGCATGTCGTTGCGTGGGCAAATGAATATGGTGATGATAACCATAAAATGCAAGTTGCGGATACCGATTACCTGGCGGCGGTTTTGGGAATTGAACGCGATAACCCAAAACGCATTCGCAAGGATTTTATCACGTGGCGTCAAACACTGGGCGAGGTTGCATATTTCTGGCCCACGTTATATCATAAAAACACTGAATTTGAATTCAATCGTGATTTGTTGTCGGCGTTTTTGGCAACGTATGATGCAACCGATGACAAGGACACATGGTGGAATAAAATTGTCGCAATTGCAACGGACGCCGGCGTTAAAAATGGCGATGTTGCAATGAACCTGCGCGTGGCGGTGACCGGGCGTACAAATACGCCAGACCTGTATTCGGTCATGCACGTGATGGGGGGCGATATGGTTAAACAAAGAATAGCGGAGGTTATAAATGGTTAAAACAAAAAAACATTCACGGACCGAGGTAAAGCAAGTTAAACGCGATGCACGTGGGGGGCGCTTGTTGCGCATATTGCGCGCAACGGGATTGTTCCGTTGGGAACGCCCCAGCACAAAATGTGAAGAGGTTTTGAACATCCTGACCCATGGGATTGGTATCGGACTGGCGATTGCGGGGCTGACACTGTTGGTTGTTTACGCCGCATTGGCGGGCAACGCATGGGCGATTGTATCATGTGCGATTTTTGGCCTGACCATGTTTACACTGTATTTCGGGTCAACAATGTGTCACGCGACAATCGGCAAACCGGGCGAGTGTTTTTTCGAGGTCTGGGACAGCGTCGCCATCTATGCGTTGATTGCCGGCACATACACGCCGTTTATGTTGGTAAATTTGCGCGGTCCAATTGGATGGACGGTGTTTGGCATTCTGTGGGCAATCGTGATATTTGGGGCGGTTATGAAAATCCGTAATCCAAAGCAGCAGCCAAAATGGATGGTATTGCTGTATCTGGTGATGGGGTGGACATTGCTGTTTATTTTGCCGGCAATGATAAAATATATCCCGGCGCGCGGTATGTGGTTTATTTTGGCGGGGGGCCTGTCATATTCGGTGGGGGTGATATTCTATCTGTGGCGTCGGTTAAAGTTTTCACATGCAATATGGCATCTGTTTGTAATTGGGGGCAGTGTGTGCTTCTTTTTCGCGGTGCTGTTCGGGTGTATCATTGATTATTAAAAAGTGCCGGTTCGCCGGCATTTTTTATTGATTTTTGTATAATATCGTCATAAAATATACGGCACATGAAAGAATTTATGATTATTTTGACATTTACAACAACCACTACAACCCCCGCGGGGGTGTAATTTCTATTTGCGGTTTTGACCGCGCAATGCAATAATCAAACAAAACAAAAACAACAAAAACCAAAGTAAGAAAGGTTTATAATTATGTCATATCCAATAGAAACGATTCGTCATTCGCTGGCGCATGTTATGGCGGCGGCGGTTCAGAAACTGTACCCAGATGTCAAATTCGCGGGTGGCCCGGCAATTGAAAACGGGTTTTACTATGACTTTGATACCGAACACAGATTTTCCGAAGAAGACTTTGAAAAAATTGAACACGAAATGCACGCGCTGATTAAATCAAACGGCCGTTTTGAACAGCGTAATGTCAGCTTGGATGAAGCTAAACAATTATTCGCCAACCAGCCATATAAAATGGAATGGTTAAACGAATATGATGCCGCGGGCGAGGCATTGTCGGTCTATACGTTCCGTGATTTCACCGACCTGTGCCGTGGGCCACACGTTGAATCATCCAAAGATTTACCGCGTGATGCGTTCAAAATCCGCAATGTTGCCGGTGCATACTGGAAGGGCGATGCGAAAAACAAAATGTTGCAGCGTATATATGTTGACGCGTTCGCGACCCGCGAAGAATTGGAACAACACCTGAAAAACGTGGCCGAGGCCGCCGCGCGCGACAACCGTAAATTGGGCAAAGATATGGATTTGTTTCACTTTGAACCAGATTATGCACCGGGTGCGGTGTTCTGGCACGACAAGGGATACAAGATTTATCGTCGCCTGATTGAATATATCCGTGGTCGCCAAGAACGGGCGGGGTACCTGGAAATTTCCACGCCGTCTGTTATGGACCGCAGTCTGTGGGAACGCAGTGGCCACTGGGCAAAATATGGTGAACATAATTATTCTGGTAAAACCCAGGATGGAAAAACATTCTGTGTAAAGCCGATGTCGTGCCCGGGCGGTATGTTGGTATTTGGCCAGGGTATTAAATCATACAAAGATTTGCCAATGTATCTGGCAGAATTTGGCAAGGTAAATCGTTACGAGGCGGCGGGGGGGCTGTCCGGTCTGATGCGCGTTCGTGAATTTACCCAGGACGATGCGCACATTTTCTGCACCGAAGAACAGCTGGAAACCGAGGTTGTAAAGATTCTGCGTTTCATCAAGGATATTTATGGCAAATTCGGTTTTGATAAAATTTCAATGAAATTGGCAACCCGCAAGGAATCTGAATTTCGTATTGGTTCGGACGAAATTTGGGACAAGGCCGAGGCGGCATTGAAACGCGCACTGGACGACAATGGCATTGAATACGAAATTGCCGAAGGCGACGCGGCGTTCTATGGTCCGAAAATTGATAACTATCTGAAAGATTCAATGGGGCGCATCTGGCAGTGTGGCACAATTCAGTTGGATATGAATTTGCCAGAACGTTTTGATTTGTCCTATGTCGGCGAAGATGGCGAAAAACATCGCCCAATTATGTTGCACCGTGCAATGTTGGGTTCAATTGAACGCTTTATGGGAATCTTGCTGGAATCAACGGGTGGCAATTTGCCGTTGTGGCTGTCGCCAGAGCCGGTTGTTGTTGCGCCAATTTCGGGCAAGGTTTCTGAATATGCAACAATGGTTGCGGACGAACTGCGTAACGCGGGTATATGGGCACGTGCCGACCTGCGCGATGAAAAGGTAAATTACAAGATTCGCGAACTGTCATTGGCCAAAACGCCGATTATCGCCGTCGTTGGTGAAAAAGAGGCCGCAGACAAAACGGTGACCCTGCGTCGTTTGGGAACGGATAAACAGGAAACAATGTCGTTGTCTGAATTTATTGCCCAGATGACAGATGCGGTTAAAATGCCGCGGTAAAATTGGCGGGCGCGTGGATAATTCCGCGCGCCATCGCTTTATATATAAAGGAAAGGAAAATGAAAAAAGTAATTTTGTTGTTGGCGGTGGTTGCAATGCCGATTGTACTGTCGGCGTGTACCCAGACATGTGAAACCGAACCGATTGTTGCGGAAAATCATAAACTGATTGTTCCACCACATTTTGGCCAAATGCCTAAATAATTTCGTCATATATTCTTTGTGAATTGGCTTTTTTTATGATATAATTGTCGCAAAGAACTATGGGGGATTTCCAGATGAACGAAGATAACAACAACAATTTGGATTTATTGGATTTGGATGATGACACCACAACCGAAGAGGCTTTGCCCGAGGTCACGCCGTTTTCCACGCCGCGTCCGAAAAAGCCGTGGCTGTTGATGGCGGTCAGTGTTGTTGTCATTATTTTGGCGACCTATATTATCGTTCGTACCGTGGGTGGAAATTCTTCGTCATCGATAGAGGTTGACTTGGATGCCCCGGCCGTAATTATAGAAGAGGGTGATGCAATTGTGCCACCGGCACGTCCGGCACCAACCCCGGCCCAGGTTAAACCAGATGTCCCGGCACCCGCACCAGTGGTCGCGCCCGCACCGGCACCGAAACCCGTGCCAGTTGTGGAACCCGAACAAAGTGGCACCCCGGTTCGCGTTATCGAGGACAGAAAACCCGTCACATTTAATCCGGACAAGCCAGCGGCGAAGCCGGCGGCAAAGCCCGCGGTGAAAAAGGCGGCGGCAAAACCCGCACCTAAGAAAGTGGCCAAACAACAGGTCGCACCGACACACGGTGGTTGGTATGTACAATTTGGTTCGCACAGCACACGCGCATTGGCGGAATCTGCCCAGCGTAAATTGCTGGCCCAGCACAGTGGATTGTTTGCCGGTAAACAATTTGTGATTTTGGCGGCGCAATTGCCAAATGGTACAACGACATATCGTCTGCGTATTGCGTTCGCAACGGCGTCTGATGCAAATGGTTTTTGCCAGAATGCAAAATCGGACGGACTGAGCTGCTATGTCGCAAAATAATTAAAGCAAAGGAAATATAAAATGTTTGGAAGACTTGGTTGGGCCGAAATTCTGGTAATTGTTGTTTTGGTTGTCATTTTGTTTGGCAGTGCGAAAATCCCAGGTATGATGAAAAATCTGGCCGATGGGGTAAATGTTTTTAAAAAGGAAATAAAAAATAAACCATCTGATGCGGCATCGCCCCGGGCCGAAAAAAAGTCCGCGGCAAAAACATCTGCAACAAAGAAGCCAGTCAAAAAAGCGGTAAAAAAATCACCCGTTAAAAAGGCGAGCAAGAAATAAAAAAAGCGCGAATTTAATTCGCGCTTTTTTATTACCGTTTTTTTTATTCACGGCGTTGTTCGTATTCTTCCTGTTCTTCGATGGTCATCGTTGCCAGGGGGCGCGCCATCATACGGTTCAGGCCAATTTCATCGCCCGATACAACGCTGTACCCGTATGTGCCGTTTTCAATGCGATCTAACGCGGCATTGATTTTTTTTAACAAATTATTGTCGCGTTCCGACATACGCAGGTTCATTGTTATATCCTGTTCGTATGTGGCGTTGTCCGAATCGTCACCGACGCCGGCGGCCTCGGTCTTTTCGGCCAAGCGTACCGCACTCAACACGGAATCGCTTTCGTGAACAATTTCATCTTTTTGTGCCATCAGCATACGGTAAAAGTACGCCAATTGTTCGGGGCACATATATGGTTCCGATTTTTTCGGTGTATATTTCGGTGGCAATTCAATTGTCTTGTAACTCTTCTTTGCTGCCATTTTTATCATCCCTTTAATTCATTAATCCACTGTTTTAATGTATCTTCGTCCATCAGACCGGTTCTGGCCTCAATCAATTCGCCGTTTTTGAATGCCAAAACGCTGGGGATACTGCGAATACCATATTTTGCAGGTGTGCGGCGGTTTGTTTCATCAATTTCAAATTTAACAAATTTTACATCGCTGATTTCGTCAGATACCGTTTCAAATATCGGGCCAAACATACGGCATGGGCCGCACCAAGATGCCCAGAAATCAACCAATGTGATGCCACCCGCCAACATTGAATCAAAATTAGTGTCGTTTGCGTGTTCCAAAGCCATCTTTTTCTCCTTCTGCTATTGATATTTTGGGCAAGTGTATTATAATCGGTAAAAAATGCAAGAGAAAACATAAATGAATAAAATCATATACTTAGATGCGGCGGCATCGGCATTGAAACCAGAGTCTGTTATCCAGGCCCAGCAATCGTTTATGCGCGATGCGTACGCGAACGCGGGGCGGGGCATTTGTGCGCGTGCGGCGGCGGTTGATGAAATGGTGGCGCATGCGCGGCGCGCGGTTGCCGAATTTATGGGTGCCGCCCCACACCAGATTATATTTACATCGGGGGCGACAGATGGATTAAACCGTGTGGTGCGAATCGTTCGGCCGGGCGCGACGACGCGTGTTGGTGTGTCGGCGTTGGATCATCACAGTGCGCGCCTGCCGTGGGTTGCGGCGGGGTGCAAGGTTATTGAATGCGCGCTGGATGCAAATTTTGATATTGATGTGGGACGCGTACCAAATGTTGATGTATTGGTTGTGACGGCAATGTCGAATGTTTTGGGGCGCCCACAAAATGTGTCGGCAATTGTACGCGCGGCACGCGAAAAAAATCCGAATTTAATTGTTGTTGTTGATGCGGCGCAATATGTTGTGCACGATGAAATAGACGCGTCGCAATGGGATGCCGATTTTATATGCTGGTCGGCACATAAAATTGGTGCAGATACCGGATTGGGCATAATGTATATCAAAGACCCATCGCGATTCGCGCCCGATAAATTTGGCGGTGGTATGGTGAATCGCGTTTTGCCCGATGGCACATTTACATTACAGCCAACCCCCGATTGTTGGGAGGCCGGAACATTGCCATTGACACAAATTGCAGGCTTGACCGCGGCAATTGAAAACATATCGCTGCACCGGCCGGATATGGGATTGATAAAATATATGTATGATGCATTGTCACAAAATCCGCGGATAAAAATTTTAACCGCGCGGGATGCGGCGATTTTAACATTTATCATTTCCGATATGCATGTGTTGGATTTTGGTGCGTTGGTTGGGGCGCATGGACTGTGCCTGCGTGTGGGAAATATGTGCGCATCGTGGATACATCAAATGTTCGAAATCCCGGGCAGTGCGCGTATATCGGTTGGTTCATATAATACAATGGATGACGCGCGCGGGGCGGTTGAAATTATAAACAGTGTGGTGAAATAAAATGGCATTTACGCGTGACGATATTATTGCGGCACTTAAAACCGTGTTTGACCCAGAAATTCCGGTAAATATTTGGGACATGGGGTTGGTATATAAAATTGATATAAACCCCGATTCGGTTGATATAGATATGACTTTTACCAGCCCAACATGTCCCATGATGGAAGAATTATTGGACCAGGTTCGCATCGCTGTTCAAAATGTGACGGGCGCGGTGCCCGTGCATGTAAACCTGGTATGGGAACCGGCGTGGGATTTGTCACGCATGTCGGATGCGGCGCGGTTGGAATTAGATTTAACCGAACATGGATGGTAATTGTATGACATACGAACAAATTAAATCGGCATTGGCCATGGTGGATGCGCCGGCCGAAAAGCTGGAAATGGTAATGGACATTGGTGCACATGCACCGGCGGTGCCCGATGCGGCCGTGTGCAGCGACATTGTTGGGTGCGCGTCGCATGCCGAAATTTGTCGCGATGGCAATCGGTTTTATGGCCGTGCCGATTCCGCAATTGTTCGCGGGATTGTTGCGATTATAACGGCGATGGTTGATGGTAAAAGCGCCGGCGAGATAAAAAAAATGGACCTGGCGGGCGAATTTTCTGCGCTGGGGTTGCCACTGGGGGCGGGGCGGCTGAACGGCGTGAATTCTATGATTAGTTTTTTGCAAAATTTGTGATACACTGTACCATATAAAATCACAGGCGCACGGGGATGAACGAAGACGAGAGAATGTTTCGCATAGGTGTATGGTCGCTGGGGGCGGTCATATTGCTGACCACTACATTACAGGTATGTTATCGCACACAGAATAAGGCGCGCCGGCATGTGCGTGATGAAATTGTACAAACGCAACAACAGATTGCTGCCCGCCAGGCTAATTTTGCGTCGTATGTTCGGCCCGAAATATTACGCAATTTGGTTGATAATATCCCCCCCCATCCCGAGGTTATAAGTTTTCACAAAAGTGTTTCTGTTGATGATTTACCAATGCGCAGCATCCCGGGGGATAATAAATAGATATGTTTGATGTCGGCCAAGACATTTTGAAATCTGGATTTGTTGCAAATAGTGGCGACCGCGTTGCGCATTCGCGTTTGCGTTTTGTATATGGGTTGCTGAAAATTGCATTTGTATTGTTTGCCGTACGTACATTGTGGTTGGGGGTCCAGGGAACCGACCGGTCGCGTTTGCCCGGGGGCGATGGCGCATGGGTCGTTTCGCGTGCCGATATTGTTGACCGCAATGGCGACATATTGGCAAAAAATATTATGTCGGGCCATGTTACATTGCACCCGAATCGCATCCAAGATAAAGACAAGGACAAGGCCGCCAATCTGATTCACCAGGTGTTGCCATTTGACTATACGGTTGCGGATGCGTTGAATTTGATAAATTCGGACCGCAAATTTATCTATCTGAAAAAATTTGTCAGTGACAACCAGCGCGAGGCAATAACCAAGGCACGCATCGAGGGGTTGGAAATAGAACCGATTCAAAAGCGTCGATATCCAAAACGTCGGTTGTTTTCGCACATCGTTGGTTTTGTCAGTCGCGATGGACAACATGGGCAAGAGGGGGTAGAGCGCATATACGACGATTACCTGCGCGAAAATACCATGCCATTGCGCTTGTCACTGGATGCGCGTATTCAATCGGTGTTTTATGAACAGTTGTCAATTGCTATGCAAAAATACCAGGCCAAGGCGGCCATGGGTATGTTGATGAATTCGCGAACGGGCGAAATGTTGGCGATGGTGTCTTTGCCCGATTTTGATCCCGAGGTTCGCAATCGTGAATTTGAACAAAATCGTTTGTTCAAACCGTTGCGTGGCGTTTATGAAATGGGGTCTATATTCAAAATATTTAATACCGCCATGGCGATGGAAAATGGCATAAACAAGGAATATTACATCAAAGAACCATTCAAAATCCCCGATAAATTTGGTCGTACGGCCGCGCGGATTTCCGATGTATCCAGTTTCAAACCACCGCGCCCATATTTATCTGTCGAAGAGATTATGTTGCATTCGTGCAATGTGGGCAGTGCGCAAATTGCATTGGATTTGCCCGATGGAACACAACGCGAATTTTTCCATCGTCTGAATTTTGATGCGCCATTGGATTTGGAATTTGGACGAACCGAACATCCAATTATGCCAGCAAAATGGGGGCCGGTTGAACGCGCAACAATGTCGTATGGGCATGGTATATCGGTCACACCAATGCATTTGTTGTTGGCGGTGAATGCCATGACAAATGGTGGCATATATATTTATCCAACATTACAAAAACGCGATGTTGGCGCGGTGCGTGGTGTGCGCGTGTTGTCCGATGAAATATCGGCGCGTTTGCGTGGTGTAATGTTGCGCATTGCCGAAGAAACCAGTGGTAAACAGGCGCGCGTTGCCGGAATTCAGATTGGCGGCAAAACCGCAACGGCTGTTAAATATGATGCGCATGGGCGTGTTGACCGTAAACGAAATTTGACCGCGTTTGCCGGAATATTCCCGGCGGCGGCGCCCCAGTATACGATACTGGTAATTTTAGATGAACCCCAGGGTATAAAAGAAAACTGGGGGTTGCGCACGGCGGCGTGGAATGCGGTGCCGACAACGGGAAAAATTCTTGACAGTATCCTGCCGTTGCTATTTGAATAATTTTCGATTATAATACTCTTGATAATAAAAAAAGAGTATAGCGTGAGAAAAGTAGTTGATAAATCCATGCTGGGGCGGGCATGGATGGTGGCGACATCTGATGATGGCGCCGCCGGGGCTGATAATTTAGTACAAAAAATTTTGGTCAGTCGTGGTGTGACTGGGGCTGATGCCCAGGAAAAGTTCCTGAACCCCAGTATCAAAGAATATATGCCAGACCCATCTGTATTGCATGATATGGACGATGCCGCGCGCATCATTGCCGACAGTGTTTTGCGTGGTGATAAAATTGCAATATATGGCGACTATGATGTTGATGGAATTACATCAACCGCAATTTGCATTAAATGTTTGCGGGCGCTGGGGGTGGATTGTATTTGGCATTTGCCCACCCGCGAGGGCGAGGGGTACGGCCTGAATGCGCGCGCAATTGATGAAATTGCGGCCCAGGGTGCAAAGTTGCTGATAACGGTTGATTGTGGAATTTCTGGCGCGTCCGATGTTGCGCATGCGCGCGAATTGGGAATGCGGGTTGTCGTGACCGACCACCATTCGCCGGATTCAATATTGCCGGCGGCCGATGCGGTTATTGACCCAAAACGCACGGATGACGCGTCGGGCTTGTCGTACCTGGCAGGTGTTGGTGTTGCGTTTTTAACAATGGTTGCGTTGCGTCGCGAATTAAAATCGCGTGATTTATCCGATGATATGCGTGCGCGCGTGGATAATCTGAATTTGATGAACTATTTGGATTTGGTGGCGTTGGGAACCATTTGCGATACCATGCCGTTGGTCGGGTTAAATCGTGCGTTTGTTGCAACGGGACTGAAAGTATTGGGGTTGCATCAAAATTTGGGCTTGCGCGTATTGATGGATGTTGCGGGTATCCGTCGGCCATCTGTATATGCGGCGGGGTTTGCGCTGGGGCCGCGTTTGAATGCGGCGGGGCGTTTAGATTCGGCCGCGCCGGCGTTGGAATTGCTGTTGACTGATAATCCATTGATTGCGGGCGATTTGGCAAATAAATTGCACCACATGAACCAGGAACGCATTGATATTCAAAATGCAATTATGTTGTGCGCCGATGCCCAGGCCGAAAAATGCAAACAGACCGGCAATTGCAGTTTGTTTGTATGTGGTGATAATTGGCATGGCGGTGTTATGGGAATTATCGCAGGCCGGTTAAAGGATAAATACAATTTGCCATCATGCGTCGCGACGCGTGCCGATGGTATGATAAATGGCTCGGGCCGTTCTATTGCTGGGGTCGATTTGGGGCGTATTATCCACGATGCATTGGCGGCGGGCGTTGTATCCGAGGGCGGCGGCCACGCGGCGGCGGCGGGATTTTCGTTGCGCGCCGAAAACGAGGACGCGTTTCGCGAATTCCTGGAAAATGCCGTGCATGCGCAATTAAATGGTGAAATGCCAACATGTGAAATTGTGGCCGATGCCGAATTGGATGCCGGTGCCGCAAATATGAAATTAGTCGAGCAAATGGGTGCATTGGAACCATTCGGCCAGGGCAATCCAGAACCAATGTTGATTCTGCATGGGGCATCGTTGCGCTTTGCCAGTGTTATGGGCAATGGCGCGCATTTGCGTGGTAATGTTATGACCAGCAATGGCCAATTGGCATTTGTTGGGTTTAATCTGGTTGGAACGCCGGTTGGTGATTTTTTACTGGACGATGCAAACACAAACACTACAATTACAATGCTAGGGCGGTTGAAAGAAAACGAATACAACGGCCGCAAAAGTGCGCAATTCTTTGTCGAAGATATTGCAATATAGGATTTATATATGGATGATAAACTGAAAATTTTTGACGAGAAAATTCGGTCGGCGCGTTCGATTGCAATTTTTGCACATAAAAATCCCGATGGCGATGCTTTGTGCAGCGTGCTGGCGTTGGCGCGATTGATAGAATTAAACTATGGTCGTCGTCCGATTTGCACATACGATGGCAATATTCCCGATGCGCTGGACAATGTGCCCGAACGGCATCGTATAACATATTTTGAACATTTGGATTTGGCGCGCCCGTTTGATGTTGCAATTGTGATGGATTATGGCACGTCACGAAACATTGGCGGCACAATGCCTATTTTGGAAAATGCGCGGTACACGGTTGAAATCGACCATCATATAAATGACGCGCATGTGGCGCAATTGTGCATCGACGACGATACGGCGATGGCCGCCGGCCAAATTGTGTATCAGATAATGCGTGAATTAAATTGGAAATCTGATGATATTGTTCGCGATTTGTTGTCGGTGTCTATATTGACCGATACCGGTTTCTTCAAATTTGCCCGTCGTGGTGATGTGTTGCGCATAATGGCCGATTTGGTGGATGCGGGTGCAAACATTGCTGAATTGTCCGATGGTATGAATAACAAACCGCGTCGCGCCGTCCAGACCGAGGCCGCGGTTGTTGCCAATGCAGAATTTTTATTCCGTGGAAAATTGGCGCTGGCAACGGTTTTCAAAAAAGATTACAAGCATTTGGATGGCCGCGGCGAATTGATTTTGAATTTGCTGGCGCAAATACGCGGCGTTGAATGTATTGCATTATTAAAAGAACAAAAAGAAAATAAGATTGGCCTGTCACTGCGCGGACGCAGCCATCCGGTTGAACACATTGCAACGGCAATGGGGGGCGGGGGGCATACATTTGCCGCCGGTGCGGTCATTGACGACACATTGGAAAATGTGCGCACAAAATTATTGGATTTGTTCAAAAAGGAGCAATTATGAAAAAAATATTTGCCGCAATTTTATTGTGCATAATGATAATTCCGGCACGCGCCGCGGTTGACAATGCGTTGGTGAATTCGGCGGAAAAATATTTGAATTCTATAACTGGGCTGACCGGTGATTTTACGCAAACCGCATCTGGTAAAGAACAGCACGGTATGTTTTCTATGTTGCGTCCGGGGCGCGTTCGGTTGGACTATAACGATATGCCGGTGCAATTGATTGCCGATGGTCGCGATTTGTATTTTTTTGATCGGTCGCTGGACCAAATTACAACCGTGCCATTGACCAGTACCCCCGCGGGCATTTTAATTCGTAAAAAAATTGATTTGAAAAATGCCGATATAAATGTTGTTGAAACCACCGATGCCAAAAAGACTTTTTCACTGAAATTAAATTTGCGCGGTCAAGAGGGCCTTGGCCACATGACGGTTGTGTTTGACAAGAAACCTGTAAAGTTAAATTCATGGAGCGTCGTTGACGCCACCGGCACAACAACCGATGTCGCGTTTTCTGGGTTAAAAACAAAAACAGATTTCGGCAAAAACTATTTTCAAATATCACGACACAAAACCGTCAGCACCAGTGGCGGCGACGATTTCTATGATTGATGGATGGCGTTATGTTCGGAATCAGTTGGGCTGAATTTGCGGTAATAATTCTGGTCGCGGTATTGGTTTTGCCGCCGCGCATGTGGCCCGATGTCGCGCGTGTAATTGCACGAATTGTAAAATTTGTACGCCAAATAATTTGGAAAATTACCGATGCATCGGAACAGATTAAAAGCACAATTGAACTGGAACAACCAATTGATGAATTGATTCGCACAACAACCGATGATGTTCTGGCGGAATTTTCAACACCAATTGCACCCAAGAAAACCAGAAAGACAGGGCGGGGCACAAAATGCAAAAAATGACCATGATGCAACATTTTTCCGAATTGCGTCGCCGCGTGTTGTGGACATTCGGAATGTTTTTGGTGGCTGTAATTTTTGGGTGGTATGTTGCTCCGTATGCCCAAGAATTATTGACCGCGCCATTGATGCGCGTGTGGCCCGATGGGGCATTGCTGTATAACAATATATCCGACGGTTTAATGATACGGTTTTCATTGGCGGTGTTGGTTGGGATTGTATTTGTGATTCCGTTTGGATTGTATCAATTATGGCAATATATTGCGCCGGGACTGAAAAATACCGAACGCAATTTCATTTGGACGTTTTTGGTTTTGTCACCGATATTATTTATAATCGGTGGGGCATTTGCGTTCTATGTGATGTTTCCATTTGTCTTTGGATTTTTTATGGAATTAAATACATCGGCACCGGTGCCAGCCATATTGATTCCCGCCGCGCGCGATTACTTGGGGTTTGCCATTGGTATGTTAAAGGTTTTCGGCATTGCTTTCCAATTGCCATTGGCGTTGGTTTTGTTAAATCGCATTGGGGTGCTGGCGCGCGCACGCGTAATAAAAATGCGCCGGTATGCAATTGTGATGATTGTTATCGTGGCGGCGATTTTAACGCCCCCAGATGTTGTGTCACAAATTGCATTGGCGTTGCCAATGTGGATATTGTTTGAATCCAGCATATTGTTCATGCGGGATGAGCCATCTGAATAAGATAACTTTTTATTTATCGCACAATTTGTGATATAATTCGTGTGTGAAAAAAATCTGGTTATTTTTTTGTGTGACGATTTTGCCGATTATATCGGGGTGTGATTTACAGCCAAAGATAACATCACTGCCGGATTCAGTTGGTGATTTTATCGCCGCGCGTTATCCAACATTGTTGGCCGACCCAAATGCCCAGCCCGAAATTTATAATTCGGCGGCCAGTGACTATGGCGTGTACGCGTCGCCACAATTGTATGGTTCGGTCGATACATCTGACTATGTCACATACGCCAGTGTTGATGATTATATCGTTCCGCCGGTTCAGTCCGATACAACGACTATGTACGGCATGCCGCCGGAATCTGCGCCGGTTGCGAATGATGCCGAAACATCGGTCGTCATAACCCAAACAGATGCCCCGACTGTGACCACGCCGGCCCAGACAACATTGATACCCGATGATTATTTAACTGTGCCGGAATATAATAATGGCGCAGATGTTGCGCCCGCGGCGGCAAACGCAACCATAACCGTGGCCCGTGGTGATACACTGTATTCATTGGCACAACAATACGCCACCACGCCCGAGGCTTTGGCCAATAAAAATAACCTGGATATGTCAAAGCCATTGCAGATTGGTCAGAAGTTGTACATAACCCAATCGGCGCCACGCGGGCAATCGACCGCGGCCGAAAAAACGGATTCTGTGCCGGCACCGTCCGCACCAAAAAATGTTCCAACAACAACGCGGGTGCAATTGACGGAAATTACCGTTGGGGCGGGCGATACATTATATTCGCTGTCGCGTAAATATTCGGTTCCGGTCAACGACTTGGCGGTTATGAATAACATTTCGGCACCATTTACATTGTCGGTCGGCCAGAAATTAAAGGTTCCAAACCTGGCGTCGGCCCCGGTGCGTGGCGCAACCACGGTGGAACAGTCGCCCGCGCGTCCCGCGCAAACGGCGGCGCCCGTGGCAAAAACAACACAACAGGGAACCACGGCCGCCACCGTCAAAACACCCGCCCAAACAAAACCCGCCAAACCAAAAATATCGTCTGACCCAACGAAAAAATTGCCGGCGATTGCGGCGCGGTCGTCATCTAAATTCTCGTGGCCTGTCCGGGGCAAGATTTTGTCGCACTATGGCGCAAAATCGGGTGGATTGTTTAATGATGGTATAAACATCAGTGCCACGCGCGGCACCGCCGTATCGGCGGCAGAAAACGGTGTTGTTGCATACGCCGGGAACGAGGTCAAAGGTATGGGAAACCTGGTCATAATCCAACATTCTGGTGGGTGGATGACGGTCTATGCGCACATGGATTCCATGGCGGTGCGCCGTGGTGCACGTGTGTCGGTTGGCCAGAAAATTGGCACGGTTGGCGCCACGGGCAAGGTTGATAAACCGCAATTGCACTTTGAAATTCGCAAGGGAACCAAGGCATACAACCCGTCGTCGTATTTGCGGTGATGTCGCGCGGGCACAATAAACGCTTGCAAATGCGGCAAAAAGATATATAATTGCCACAGTTTAACAGTTCTGGATGCATAGCTCAGTTGGTAGAGCAACTGACTCTTAATCAGTGGGTCCAGGGTTCGAGTCCCTGTGCGTCCACCACGAATAAAGAAACCACCGCAGGGTGGTTTTTTAGTTTTTTGTGTCGTTTTTTAATGCAGTATGTCAAAGAGGAGGCGATTATGAATGATTTGTCTAAATTTAGCAATGCAGCGGCAGAGGGGCTTGGGTATTATGTGTATTGCTTGGTTGATCCAAGAAATAAAGAAATTTTCTATGTTGGTAAAGGCAAGGGAAATAGGGTCTTTAACCATGAAAAACAGGCAGAAAATAGTGTGAAAGTAGCAAGAATAAGAGAGATAGAGAAAGCCGGACAACAAGTAGAAAAATATATCATTCGTCATAGTTTGGAAACAGAACAAGTGGCATTTACAGTAGAGGCTGCATTGATTGATTTGCTTGCGTCAAACAGTTGGAGCAGTCGTGCATTGCTGAATGAAGTAAAAGGGCATCATTCTTTTGAATGTGGTATGAAGTCGGTTGCAGAGGTAGAAAATTTTTTCTCTGATGAAAAACTGGGTGATATAAAAGAAAAAGTTTTGATTATAAATGTAAATAAAAAATATCGATACAATTGTGAAAATAATGTTATTTACGAGGCCACTCGTTCTGCTTGGCATTTGAATGAAAAAAAAGCAAAGGCGGTTGATTTGGTTTTTAGTGAATACAAGGGGATAATTCGTGCCGTATTCAAGCCAGAAGAGTGGATTTTTAATAAAGTTCGTAATCGCTGGGAATTTGTTGGGAAAGATGTATCCAGTGAGTATCCGCAATATATGCATAAACAAAATTGTTTGAAGAAAAAGGGACAACAAAACCCGATAATGTATGTAAATATCTAGTGCTTTTTTGCACGGCATTTTTTATATTGTTTTTATTTCGTGCTTGGTTCATAATACATACGAACTCAGTGGGAACTGTGTTCGGGGTTGTAGTAGACCCTGTGTATTCGGTGCGAAACAGTTGGAACATCGTTAGTCCGTGATTCCTGTGGTTTTGCGTCGTTATTTGTCCCTGACTGTACGCAGTCGGGGGGCTGTTTGCTATATAACAGGGCTTGCCCGAAAGCAACAGAGTCAATAATACACTGATTTACTAACTCCCCGACCGCCTGTATTCCGCTGGCGGTTTTTTCTTACTAAACAAGGAGTTAAATATGTCGAATTTTAATATCAGAAAAATACTAAAATTTATAGCCGTCATTTTAGTGATATTTATACATTACTATGTTGTGTTTGGTGCATTGTTGGAAGAATTGATTTTCTCTGGTGAACCTATTTATGGTGTGTTGGCTAGTGTTGTATTTTTTGCGCCGACATTGATTGCGATGATCAAAAAAATGCCGAATTTACCACGTATCCTTCTGTTAAATATCTTACTTGCGATTGTGGCAGATTTTATTGTTTTGACCGCGAATAATTCGGCTGAATCAAAAAATGAATCGAAGCCGGAATATGTTTGTGAATCTTGCAATAAAACATTTGGTGTGCCAGAGAAAATGAACAAATTTCTTCGAGTTTGTGGGTTGCTAGGTGTTTATGGCGTATTATTGTGGTTGATTGAATCCATTCCGACGAATGATATTTCATTATTGTTGCCGCGTTTTATACTGGACATTGCATTTGTTATTATCGCAATTGTTCATATTTTAATTACCTTGTTCAAGGATAATGGTCGTGGTAAATGCCCGTATTGTGGCGCAGCGGATTTTATATCTATAAATTCGGTCAAGGGTCAAGAATTGATGAAACAAATTGAAAAATTGCATAACAAAAAGGATAAATAATGAAAAAGTTTTACTTGGTTTTTGGGCTGTGTTTGTTTGTGGCTTGTTCAGCACACGCTATGACAAAGCAAGAGGCGATAAAAGTATGCACGGAATTGAGTGCCCAAGAGATGCAAGATAGTGATTTAAGAACGCAAAAACTGGCAGAAGATGCATGTTTATGCATTGCTGATAATATGCCGAGGTTGACGACGGCAAAGCAATTTAAGCGGCTGCTACAATCAAACGATGAATCTATAAAAGATATTGCACAGACGTGCACGATGGAGATACTATTTACTATGCCAGAAATGCAGTTGCTGTTGTTGCAGGGCGCGTTGGAGTAAAATCTGTGGCAAGGTGGTAAAGAGTATTGAAGAAGAAAAATTAGAAAATTAAAAATGGGGCATTGCCCCGTTTTTAATTATGTGTGTTGTCTGCTATAATATTTGTATGAAAAAATTGCATTTGGTTTTGGCGGGGCGGTGGTATGACGCGATTGCGCGTGGTGATAAAACATCGGAATATCGCGAATGTAAACAATATTGGAATGACAGGTTGGGGCGCGTTGCGCACGATATTGGTTCGGGCGCGCGGTACCATGTGGTGTTCCATCGCGGATACACGGCGCGCACCATAGAATTTGCAATCAGTGATGTTTCCCAAACGACCGCGAGAAACGATTTGAATTTACCGTGTGTGTGGAAAATAAAATTGGGCGCGAAAATTTCATAGCGTATTTTTATTGACAATATGATTTTATTCTGATAAAAAGTGAACGGTCGTTCATCAAAGGAATAAAATATGAAAAATTCGCGCAGTGATATTTTGTTGGCGGCGTTGCAGATGTTTGCAACGCATGGTTTTGATGCGGTGTCGCTGGAACAAATTACCGATAATCTGGGGATGGTTAAAAGTTCCATATATAAACATTTCAAAAATAAACAAGATATTTTTGATTCTATTACTGATTATATGGCAACGCGTGATGCGGAATTTACCGCGCGTTTTGCAATGCCCGATGCGGCATCTGGTGGTACGGCGGCTTTGACGGCGTTTTCCGAATTTTCACACGCTATGTTTGATTTTTGGACGCGTGACAAATTTGCGGTTGCTTTTCGCCAAATGATGACGATACAACAATACAAATCACCGCGTATGCGTCGCATATACCATCAATATTTTGGGGTGGGGCCAGTTGAATACACCGCCGGTATTTTTGCGGCAATCATCGGTAATGCAGATGCTGCGTGGGGGCGCGCGGCGGCGTTTTTTGGAATTTTGCGTATGGGGTATGACCTGTATGACAATGCAAAGGGTAAAGCCGTTGTTGCGTCGCAAATTCATACGCAGATAGATAACTTTATACAAAGGGTACAAAATGAAATACATTAAAAGCCAGCGTTATAATACGCCGGAAATCGTCAGTAAAATTATGGGGCCGAATCCTATTAAACTGACCGAGGAATTATTAAATGACAATTTGATTGCGCCGCATTCGCGCGTATGCGATTTGGGCAGTGGTATGGGTGTGACCAGTTTGTTTATTGCACGCGAATATGGTTTTCATGTATATGCGGCGGATTTATGGAGCAAGCCCGAAGATAATCAGGCATTTTTTGCGTCGTATGGGTTGGCCGAAAACCAAATCATCGCTGTTCGAGCCGACGCAACGGAGTTGCCATTTGAACGGGGTTTTTTTGATGCGGTGGTGTCGGTTGATTCGTATAACTATTTTGGCCGCGACAGTGCATATTTGGATGATAAGTTATTGCCGTATGTAAAATCTGGTGGGTATATTTATATTGCAATTCCGGGACTGAAACACGATTTCCCAGATGGTAATTATCCACCAGAAATGTTATTGTCGTGGACGCCAGAACAATTGGCATATATGCGTGACATAGATTATTGGCGTGGTATTGTTTCCGCATCACGCGGTGCAGAATTGATAGAAATATCAGAAATGGTCAGCAACGAAAATGTTTGGGCTGATTGGTTGCAGCAAGATAATGAATATGCGGTGCATGACAGGCTGTCAATGAATGCCGGTGCCGGCAAGTATTTTAATTTTATAAAAATTGTATTACGGAAAAAGTAAGTAAATCCGCCGTATGGCGGATTTTTTATGTGGAATCCATACCTATGCAAAGATGCTTTTTTGTTTGATACAATCAAAGTGTTGACATGACATGAAACTGTTTTTAACAAATAAAACATAAAAGGAGAAAACATGAAAAAAATAGTTATATCGACACTGGCTGTGTTGATTGCGTGCCCGGCATTCGCAGGTACACATAAACAGGACAGCGATTGGCAGATGTTTGGTTTGAATCCATACATTGCAATGCGTGGTGGTTTGGGGTATACCAATTTGAATTATAGCTTTAACAACCGCAAAGAATCCATGACCGATATGGAATTCCAGGGCCGCGCCGCGTTGGGTTTGGAAATTTGTGATACCGTTCGCAGCGAAATCGAATGGTCTATATTCAGCAAAGCCAAAGACAATGATACTTTTGGTACGAATACCCAGGTAGACATTGATGCAAAATTGCAGACATTGTTGATGAATTCGTACTGGGAATTCGGTGATTACCACATCGTTCGCCCGTTCGTCGGATTGGGCGTTGGTGCTGCGTTCTCGGAAGTCACTCGTAAAGTCCCAGCGGTTGCGGATCATCACCAAAGCCGTGGCAGTGTTGCCGCAATGGGAACATTGGGTATGACATTCGAAATGGATTACTTTGCTGTTGATATTGCAGCACGTTATACATACGCGGATGTCAATTCCGGTCTGCATAATTTTGGTGGCGATGTTGGTATCAGATTTATGTTCTGATATAAATATCTTGCGCCGAAAACACCCGCATTGTTGCGGGTGTTTTTATGCGCTATGTGCATTGTTTCCGGTGTTTTTTATGATTTGTATCCTGTGGATAATGTAATGAATGAATTGTTATTATTTTGATAAAACCAAGGGGGATATATTATGGCAAAAACAGGAAAAAGTTTAATAAAGCGTCGTGCGTCCGATACAAATGTATATATCGTGGGCGGCGGTATTGGGGCATTGGCGGCATCGGTTTATTTAATTCGCGATGCGCATGTGCCGGGCAAAAATATTCACATATTGGAAACATTGCCTGTTGCCGGGGGCAGTTTGGATGGTTCCGGTGACGCCCGTCGTGGATATATGATACGCGGTGGCCGAATGTTAAACATTCCGACATACGAATGTTTCCAAGATATGATAAGTGCGGTTCCGTCTATTGAATTTGATGGGATGGATATGGAACGTGAGTTTTTGAATTTTAATGACGAATTCAAAACGCATTCGCGTGCGCGGTTGGTAAACGCCGATGGGTCCAAAGTTAATGTGACGCGCATGGGATTTTCCACATCTGACAGATTGGATATGGAAAAACTGATTCTGATGGAAAGCGAGGAATCACTGGGCGCCAAACGCATTGACGAGGTTTTTGGCAAGCATTTTTTCAATACTAATTTCTGGTTGATGTGGCAAACGACATTTGCGTTTCAACCGTGGTCCAGTGCGGCGGAATTGCGTCGGTATATGTTGCGCTTTATGCATGAATTCCCGCGTATACACACATTGGCGGGTGTCGCGCGTACGGCGTTTAATCAATATGATTCGGTTGTTCGTCCAATATCAGAATGGTTGACCCAGCATGGTGTGCAGATTTCATTAAACACAACCGTGACAGACATAAACTTTGTGACCGATAAATCGGGAAATAATGTTGCTGATAAAATTCTATACACAGAAAAGGGCGGCAAAGAACGCACAATAAAGGTAAAACCAACCGACATAGTTTTGTTTACTAATGGTTGTATGACCGATAATTCGGACGAGGCCACCACCGACACAGTTGCGAAATACAATCGTGATAAAACGGCACCATCGTTCGAACTGTGGCGCCGTATTGCGCGCGGTCGACCGGAATTTGGCGACCCAGATGTATTTTGTGGCCGTCCCGATGAAAGTATGTGGATGTCATTTACGACAACTATAAATAACAACCCCGATGTATTGGGATATATTCAAAAATTCACCACAAATCATCCGGGTGGCGGGGCATTGCTGACATTCCGCGAATCGGCGTGGCGCCTGTCTATTGTTGTTGCGCGCCAACCACATTTCAAAAATCAGCCAGCCGATACAAATATATTTTGGGGATATTCTTTGAATATGTTTGTTGATGGTGATTATGTCAAAAAGCCGATGTACAAATGTACTGGTCGCGAAATAATGACCGAATTGATGGGGCATTTACATGTGCCTAAAAAGCAGCAGGCGGATATGATGCGTGGTGTCATTTGTCGTACATGCATTATGCCGTATATCAATTCGCAATTCCAACCGCGGCGCCCGGGTGACCGCCCAGATGTGAATCCACATGGGTATGAAAACTTTGCATTTGTCAGCCAGTTCGCCGAGCAGCCAGACGATGTGGTTTTCACCATGGAATATTCTGTACGTGCCGCACAGCGGGCGGTGTATTATCTGATGGGAATTGATAAAGATTTAACACCGATAAATAAACATCAATATTCGCCACGAACATTATTAAAATCTTTCTTGAAATTGCACAGTTGAAAAACTTGACCCGGGGCAGATTTGTATTTATAATGCCCAACGCAAATTTCAAGAAACAATAACAACGCGCAGTGCCATCAACACATAAGTCCAGTTGGCGGCACTGTTTTTTATGGGGTATAAAAATGAGTAGTGTACATATCAGACCGGAAACAAAAACCGAATCGGTTATTTTTTGCCTGGCCAACAGTTTTATTATGGTTATCGGTATGATGGGGCTGAACCTGTGGATTCATGGGGCATTGAATGTGTCGACATTTTGTCGCGGGTTTGTGCCGATATATGCCTTTGCCGTTTTGTTGAATTTTTTTATTGTTGTGCCGTTGGTGCATCATACGGTGATGCGATTTGGTTTAATGAAATATACGCCGTTTATTATGACGGCCTGTATGGCGGGAACAATGACATTTATTGCGCCAATTATTGAAACAGGGCATATGATAAATTTATTGCAATATCTGGTCGCGTTTCCGCGTAATTATATTGCCGCGTTTTTATTGCAAAACTTGGTCGCGATGCCGTTTGCCGTGCGCGCATTGTTGCACATTAAACGCGTGATATAAAAAACGCGCTATGTGCATTGTTTCCTGGGATTCCTAGGTAATCATACCTGGCGAAAAGTGTATAAAAATAATATACAATTCGGCGTGTAAACCAAAGGAAAAAGGAGACGTTTATGAAAGACATGATGAAAAAAGTGTTTGTTATGTCATCTGTGATTGGCATGGCGGCAATATTGTCAGGATGCGCGGGTATGTGCGGCAATAAAAAAGCAAAGCATCATCCGGCACACAACAAACCGGCTGAAACCGTTATGTTCTATCAGACATACGAAGATGCAGCGGTTAATCGCGTTGCGGCAAAAATGTTCACACACAGCAGCCGCGGTGGTGAATCAGCAATGGGGCATATTAAATTTACGGAAACAGATGCTGGTTTGAAAATGGAAACAGATTTGCAAGATCTGCGTCCGGGCGTGACATACACGATGCGTATACACCAATGCAACCCATGCACCAGTGGTATGTGCTGTGACAATGCGGCTATGCCGATAACTTTGCCAACGTTGCGCATAGACAAGGCCGGCCAACTGCAAGAAACATTTATGATTCGTGGGTTGACCGCCAAACAGTTGAACAATGCAAAATTGTATCTGACACGCGATGGCGGGTACAAGGCCGCATGGGGCACCATTGGCAACATTTCTAAAATGTAAAAACTAATTGTTATTTGTTCATGAATCTGGCGCCCGGGGGTACCCCCGGGTTGCTTTTTTATTGTAAGAAATATTTCATATATGCTAAATTTCCTGTATGTGTATAGGAAAAATTGCCTTTATTTTCATTGCGATGCTGGTGTCGGTGACGGCGGCATACGGAGAACAGTTTTATTGGGATATGCATATACCTTTTGAACATCATATTTCGGACGATGTGTATATTGATCCGCGCGCTGGTGTTTATATTTCAGATTTATATATTGATTCAACATTGACATTTGATAATCGTGGCCTGTTCCAGGGCAATATTCATGTCGCCGATGGTATGGCATTGACCATCAAGAACAGTGGCACAATGAATGCCGATTTTTATTTGGGTGCAAATTCGCGTTTGACGCAATTGATAAATTCGTCAGATGACATAAAAAATTTAGAAACTAATGTTGATTATTCAATATTGGTTCGCAATGCCGAAATGTTATCGTTGGGTGATATAGTTTCAATTGGCGGCGCCAGCCGTCGCATAATCTTGGAAAATTCATCGCTGGTTATTGATTCCACAATTGTGGATGCGCCGGTGATACAATTGATTGGCAATGTAAAATTGTATGTAAATTCGTTGCGTGATTTGGCCAATGGCATCTTAATTGATAATATTGGTGGTACCGGTGTTGCAACAATCATTGCGCCAAATGATAATCCATTGATGGCAATCAAAACATACATAGAAAATGATAAACTGTATGTGACAACGGTTCGTGAAACAGACTATCGCAAAATACTTGATTCAAATACTGGGAATTTTCTGCATTCGGTGCGCGCGGCGTCGCCACATGATAAATTGTTGGCCGCAATGGATGGTGCGACAGACATCGATACTTTACGCGGAATTGTGGCAAAATCTGTGCGGTTGAATCCGATAAATTTGATGAATCCCGTGCGGGTGTTCGATGAATTTGAAATGTTTAATTTGAACATCGTAAATGATTTTTCCATTGCGCCAATTGTAATTAAAAATTCGGATACAAATATAAATGCGGCGCGTATGTCGTATGGGGCGGCCCTGACAAAGAATTTGAATGTTGGTGTTGTGGGGTATGCCGGCGTGGTTGATGTGTCGGACGATATAAATGATTTTGTGGGTTCGTTTGTTGGTGGAAACATTGGCGCAGAATATGACAACGGCGAATTTATGGCGCGTGGCATTATGGGAGCGTCGTTTGCCACATTTGAATCAGATTTTGTTATGGATGGTGCCCAGACGCGTTCGGCCCCAAATGGTAAAAGTTTTTATGGCCAATTTGATGTTGGTGTTCATTTGAATCCGGATGGTGATTTTGTGTTTACGCCATTTGCGGGCGCCAGAATAGATCGGGCCGTTGTGGCGCACCAGTCGGATAATAAAAGCAGCACTGGCATAGGCGTTGATATTGATACGCACGGCGGCACGGATGATTTAACATACAATTATGGTTTGCGTATGCGTGCCGAAACATCGGGTGATGTTGGCGCGGCATTACATATTGATGCCTGGTCGGTATTTGATGCCGCCGGCGGTGGTGCCGAATTGGGCGTTATCGCAACAGATTTTGGTACAATGTACCGCATATCATTTAACGCCCGGTTTGCATTTTGAATATTATTCTTTGACCAGTTCACCACGCAGGGATGCCTTGTTGGCGGCGGTGATTTTTATGTTGGCCATTATTGGCGCGTCGCCGCCCGGGGCATCAACAATGCATTGTTGCATGTATGGTGTACGGTATATGAAATGGCGCCCAGTTTTATCGTGACCCTCGCACAGGCATTCAAATGTTTTATCAACGCAACTTTCATTAAATGTGCGTTGAATTTCGTTCAAATATCCGTCCAGTTTTGCCAGACGCGCGGCCTTTATCTGTTCTGGTATTTGATTTGGCATCACGGCCGCCGCCGTGTGGGGGCGGGGCGAATATTTGAAAGAATATGAATTGATGTATTTAATCTTTTCTGCGATTTGCATTGTTTGTGCAAAATCGTCGTCGGTTTCGCCGGGAAACCCAACAATAAAATCGCTGGAAATTTGAATATCTGGTCGTGCGGCACGCAATTTGTCAATAATATCTATATATAGATTTAGCGAATACGGGCGGTTCATTCTTGTTAATACATCGGGCGACCCGCTTTGTATAGGCATATTCAGAAACGGCAACAATTTCGGTTCGATTGCAAACATTTCAATCAAATCGTCGGTCATTTCGGTTGGATAGCTGGATGTAAAGCGAATGCGTTTGACATTATCCAGTTTTGCGGTTGCATGAATTAAATCAGACAGTCGCCATAACTTGCCGTTTTCATCGGTATATTTATATCCATTTACATTTTGTCCCAAAAAGCATATTTCAATTGCGCCCGTTTCCGCGGCGTGAACCGTGTCGCGCATAACATCATTAAATGAACGTGAAATTTCGCGCCCGCGTGTATATGGCACAATACAGTATGTACAACAGTGATTGCAGCCCTCTTGAATTGGAATATATGCGACCGATGGTGATGTTTGCATTTGTGGCAATTCATCAAATTTTTCCAGACCACCCAAATCGATATTTAATAAACGTGTATCAGGATCGCTTAATATCTCTGGTAATTTATGATAACTTTGTGGCCCCAAAACAAAATTCAAATCTGGAATGCGCTTGAACGCATCGGCACCACTTTCGCGTGCAACACACCCAACAATGCCAAACAGGGCAGTGGGCTTTTTTTCTTTGCGAATGCGCCCCAGGGCGGAATAAACCTTGTTCGTTGCCTTTTCACGTACGGAACAAGTATTTAATATAATAATGTCGGCGTCGGCAACAGCGTCTGTTTGTGTTAAACCGTGATGTGCCAACATGGCCGCAATGCGTTGGCCATCATACACATTCATTTGACAGCCGAATGTCTGGATAAAAAACTTTTTCATTTGTACTATTTTTGTCTGGTGCGCAGGTTGCGTTTTGCACGTGCCTGGATTGATTTTATTTGCTGTGCACGATGTTGCGCGTGTTTGTAATCTGTTTTCGGCGCATGGATTTCAATAGGGCCATATTCAACGCCAGTGATGTGATTGTTCTTCACTATACCAATGATTTGCATGTGTGCTCCTTTGGGTTAGGATAATTTTTTCAACAATATTTCGTTTACAACGGCTGGGTTGGCCTTGCCATGTGTGGCGCGCATTACGCCGCCGACAAAGAATCCCAACAGTCCAGTTTTGCCTGCCTTGTATTGTGCGACCTGGGGTGCAGATGCGGCGATAACGGCGTCGATGACGGCCTCGATTTCAGATGTGTCGGTAATTTGTTTCATACCAAATTTATCGGCAATTTCGCGCGGGGTGCCAGTTTCGCCATCTAACATTTTTATAAATATATCTTTGGCCTGTTTACCGTTGATTTCTGATGCGCTTATCATATCAACTAATTCGGCCAAATCCAATGGGCGAATAATCCGCGGTGTGCCAGGCTCGGCTGTATCCACAGCGTTTTTTACATCCCAATTTTCGGCGTGTGCAAACAGTTCCGAAATCATCCAGTTTGCAATTGGTTTTGCGCGTGCCGCATTGCCATCAACGGCGGCATCAAACCATTTGGAAATATCGGTTGTTTCGGTTAAACGCGCTGCATCATATTCGGCCAAACCATATTCATTGATATAGCGTGCACGTGTTGCCGCCGGCAATTCCGGCATAGTTTTACGAACGCGTTCAATTTGTTCATCGGTAATATCCAATGGCAATAAATCCGGGTCTGGAAAATAGCGGTAATCCAATGCGTCTTCTTTGCTGCGCATAACGGATGTTGTGCCGTCGCCCTGGTTATAACGCATTGTGTCCTGGGATACGGTGCCACCGTTTTCATATATTTCGATTTGACGGCGCGCCTCGTATTCAATGGCGGATTTAATGAATTTGAACGATACCATATTTTTGGTTTCGGTGCGAGTGCGGAATTTTGTATCGCCAACCGGACGAACAGAAACATTCACATCCGCGCGCATAGAACCTTCTTCCATATTCGCCTTGGACACGCCCAGTGCGCGTGCGATTTCACGAATTTCACGCAGATAGCGCTCGGCCTCGTCTGGGGATGAAATGTATGAATTGTTTTCAGGATTTTTCGTGTCCAAAAATGTCACGATTTCCAACAATGCAACACCCGTACGGTTATAATCGGCAAAAGATTTTGTTGGATGAACATCGTGTTTTAATTTACCGGCGTCTTGTTCCAAATGAGCGCGCTCAATTAAAATCTTTTTCGGATTTCCATCGTCGCCCATAATCTCAACCCAACCGCGGCCAACAACCGGTGGTTCTTCGGCAGGCTGTGAAATTTGGTATCCCTGGGGCAGGTCAGGGTAAAAATACTGTTTACGGGCAAATTTACTGTGATGTGAAATTTCGGCATTCAGGCCCAATCCCATTTTAATTGCCTGTTCAACACAGTATTCGTTCAACACCGGCAACATACCGGGCATTGCCACATCAACCATAGAAACCTGGGTGTTGGGGGCTATCGTCGGGTTATAATTTGCTGATGCACCACTGAAAAGTTTGGAATTTGACAACACCTCGATGTGTGTTTCCAGCCCGATAACCAGTTCCCAATCTGTTGTTTTGCCCTTTATCGTAAACATTTTTTCTTTTTCCTTGCTTTTTTTATTTTCGTATCTTATTATTCGTCTCGCGTTGGCTAGGTAGCTCAGTTGGTAGAGCAAGGGACTGAAAATCCCTGTGTCAGCGGTTCGATTCCGTTCCTAGCCACCACTATTTATTTGTCTGCGCGCGTTATGCGCGTTTTTTTATTCCCCCATAATTACAGTTGGACGGTTGTCAACACCGCCGAATTCCTGGATATGTTTTGACAATTGCAACACACGCATATCGTCAAAGCGGCGACCAACAACCTGCATTCCCAATGGTAATCCGTTTTCGGCCAATCCGGCGGGTACACTGCACGCCGGAATTCCGGCCAGGTTCATTGCCACCGTGAACAAATCCAATGCATAATATTCCAATGGCGTTAAATCAGAATCCAATGGCATTGCCGTGCCGGCGCCCGCCGGGCAAACAATCAAATCGCATTGTTCAAATGCGGCGGTGAAACTGTCGGCAATCATGCGGCGAACGCGTGCGGCCTGCATAAAATAAACCTCGTACGATTCGCTGGATAATACCGCCGTGCCTATAATCATACGGCGTTGAACCTCGGTTCCAAAGCCTGCGGCGCGTGTCTTTTTATATGTGTCGATTAAATCAGTCCCCTCGACGCGCAGACCATAACGCATGCCGTCATATCGTGCCAGGTTTGATGATGCCTCGGCCGGGGCAATGATATAGTATGCCGCCAACGCGTCCAAGATATTTGGAATTGATACCTCGACTATTTCGGCACCGTTCGATTTCAAATCGGCAATGCGGGCGTCAAATATGCGTTTCATATCTGGTGAAATTTTGACATCGGCAAATTCCTTGATAACACCAACGCGTAATTTTTTGCCATCACCAATAATTGGTCTCAATTCGCCATCAAATGTAAAAACGTTTTCTTCACTGGTTGAATCCTTTGGGTCGTGCCCCGCCATTGCCGCCAACATCAATGCGGCATCATCTGCGGTGCGCGCGATTGGGCCCGGGGTGTCCAAACTGGATGCAAATGCAACACAACCCCAACGGCTGCATAATCCGTATGTTGGTTTCATTCCAACCAAACCAGTGACCGATGCGGGGAAACGAATCGAACCGCCAGTGTCGGTTCCCGTCGCCGCCATGGCCAGACCGCCTGCAACCGCACTGGTCGAACCACCCGACGAACCGCCGGCGGTCAAATTCTGGTCCAGATGCCACGGATTTACTGGGGCACCAAAGAAACTGGTTTTGCTGAATGTGCCCATTGCAAATTCGTCCAGATTTGTTTTGCCCAACAAAACCGTCCCGGCGTCAATCAGTTTTTGTGACACAGTTGATTCATATTCTGGAACAAAATTTTCCAACATACGCGATGCCGCGGTCGTGCGAATACCACGGGTTGCGAATAAATCCTTCATCCCAATTGGAATGCCGTCCAATGCGCCCGCCGTACCATCGGCATATCGGGCGTCGGCCGCGGCGGCATCAGCCAATGCGCGATCGGGCGTTTGTGTGATATAGCAATTTAATTTTTTACCAAATTTTTCCATGCGGTTCAAATATGCGCGGGTCAATTCGGTTGCGCTGATGGCGCGTGATTTTAATTTCTGTAATGCCTGGGTAATTGTTAAATCTATCATTTTTATTCACCATCCATAACTTTTGGAACTGCAAAATATCCACGTGACACGCCCGATTTGTCGGGTGTGTTTGCCATAACCGCATCACGAATATTTCCATCGGTCACATTATCAGCGCGACGAGGCAATTTGTGTGATGCCGGATTCAGCATTGGTTCAACACCACGTGTGTCGATTTTCTGTAATTTATCCAACCAATCAATGACAGAATCTATATTCATTTGTTCCAGTTTTTCATCGGAAATTTCAATCCGAATCAGATTGGCAAATTTTTGTAATTGTTGCTTGCTAAACGCCATTTCAAATCCTATGATTAAATCAAAGGGAATTATACAATGATTTTGCCAGATTTCAAGGCTTTTCCGCGCACTGGGCGCATTGTTGGAATTGATTGGGGGGCGTCGCGCACGGGTGTTGCGGTGTCGGACGCAACGCGTGAATTTACTTTTGTTCGTTCGCCCATTTTGGCACGGCGTGCGGGCCCAACAATTGCGCAGCAAATTGCCGATGTGGCGCGTGTGGAAAACGCCGTTGGAATTATAATTGGTTTGCCGCATCACGGCGACGGGACGGAATCTGAAACGGCAAAAATGGTGCGCGCGTGCGCAAATGAATTGTCTGGGTATATTGATTTGCCAATATGCTTTGTCGATGAAAGTTATTCCAGTGTTGCCGCACAATCTGATATGGGGCGTGTGCGTCGCGCGGATATAAAACAGAAACTTGATTCGGAATCGGCGCGCGTAATATTGGAAAATGCCATTGCGATTATTTCACGAATAAAATAAAAAACGCCGGATTTAATGTATCCAGCGCGTTTTTTATCAATCGTTTTTATCGGGAATTTTTCCGTCGGCCGACAACAATACCGCGACCCAACGTGTGGAATCAAATTGTGCGGTAATGATAAATGTTGCCACCAATAATGGAACGCTGAAAAACATTCCGGCAATACCCCAAATCATGCCCCAGAATACCAGGTTTATTAAAATTGCCAATGTTGACAAGTTTAATGTTTTCCCGGTCAATTTCGGTTCAATAATATTGCCCAGCAATATCTGTAAACCAATCAGGCCCGCCGCAACCAGTATTGGCAGATGCAATGTTGGCGATACGGCCAATGCATACAGTATTGGCAACCCACATGCAACAATTGCGCCAATTGTTGGGATATAATTTGCAATGAATACTATAAACGCCCACACGCCGGCAAAATCCAATCCGATGGCATGCAACCACAAATATGACAGCAACCCGGTTGCCGCCGAAATCAGTGTCTTCATAAACAAATATTTTTTCATATTGGTGTCTATGCTGCCGATAATATAGCGCATTTTTTTTGACTGTGTTTTATTTGGAAACAGTGCAGAAAACTTTTTATCAAATGTTGTTTGTTCAATAAACATAAACAACAGATACACGCATATCATACCAACCGATGTTGCAATGCCGGCCAATGATGCGCCAATACCACCGGCGATTTTTGTAATGTTTGGCAACATTGATGTATCAAATGCAATGCCCAATTTACCGGACACCATCGCGCCAAAATCAATCAGTTTATGTTGTATCGCGGGCAGGGCGGCCAGCAATTCTGAAAACATTGGTCGAACCTGGGTTGCAAATGTATAGATTACCACCACCATTGCGGCCAATGAAATTAAATGTGCCGCCCAATCAAACACGCGTGCACCAATTTTGTATTCGCGGCGCGCATCATCGGTGCGAAATGGTAAAATCATACGACAGTATGTTGATATAGCATTTATCAAATACCACAAAAATGTTGCCACCAACAATGGAATTAAAATTGTGCGGCCCATCCACAATAAAAACATTCCGCCAACAAACAGTATTAAACCATTCATATTAAATCCTTTGTGTCCCAATAAATCGTGCACATAGCGCGTTTTTTATTTTTCTATATTTGTTGTTGTTTCTATGTCTGATATGTTTATTTGAACATTTGGTTCGGTGCGAATTGTGGCAAACATAATTACACCGATTATCAATAAAATGTTTACGATAATTGCAAATGTGGAATACGCGCCGCGCATACTGTCGCGGAATTTGGCACCGCCCATAAATCCCAACCACACGGCAAACAGCAATGTTATGCCACCGGTCAACATTAATGATTGTGGGCCAAACATAAACCCGGTAAACAGTGTCAACGCCGCAAATGCAATAACGGTTATTATGCCGCGCGATGCAATCCAGTTTGTAAAATTGTCATACCATGCGGCGCGAATTGGCAATGCCGGATGATTGGTCGGCGCCTCGGGTAAAATATAGCCCGGAATCCACAACAGGCCAAACCCCATCGGCATGGTGCAAATAGTGCGCCATGTGGACACACCCATCGCGCGTGCACGCCAGAATTTGGCGTATACATTCGATATGAATAATCCAAACAGATACATATAATACAGTGCCAATCCGATTGCGATGGCAATGAATTGTACACTGCCGGTGGTGCCGCGCCACATCATACCCATCATTGCGCCCTGGGCATATTTTGCAATGAATATCGACATAAATACGGCAATGGCCAATATAATCGCCTGGGCGTTGTTCAGTGCGATAAAACTGCGTTGGTCAATATTCGCGCGGGGTAATTTCCGCAGCATCAACCATGTCGACAGCACAATTGCACCACCAATCAATGCCCACATTGGCCACACCACAACGGCGGTGCCGGTGCGGGCGGTTATTGCATTTGCAACAATGGAATATGTGGCCGATACCACTGACATTAATGCAAATGATATAAATGCAAATTTCAACGGTTGCCACAATATCCATGACAATAACCCGGGTGTGCGTTCGCGTGACATTTTTGTTCCTTTGTTCATCTTTTTTATTCTTTCCTTATTTTACCATAATGTGACCATTTGACAAAGTCGTTATATCGGTTGGGCAAACCATTTCGGTAAACCGTGGTTGATGGCTGATAAACATAAATGTGGTGTTTTTCATTTCGTGTATGGTGTCGGCAATCATCTGTTGGGTTTCGGCATCGGCGCCGGAATCTGGTTCGTCCAAAATTGCAAATTTTGGTGCGGTCATTACCAGGCGCAACAACATCAATCGTTTGCGTTCACCGCCGGAAAAACCAACATTCACACTGCGGTTTAACCATTCTTTGGGTATGTTTAATTTTGCACGTGCGCTTTCCAATTTTTCCAAGAATTCCGCCATCGACAGGTCGCGTCCCGTTTCAAAATGCGTGTGCGATGCCATTGAATGTTTCAAAAAACTTAACATCGTCAGCCCCGGAATTTCCGGCACATTTTGTGCGCCCAGAAATATGCCCAACAATGCGCGTGTGGTTGTGTTTTCATGTGTTATGTCGCGACCATCAAAAATAATTTGTCCCGCATCACTTGTATATGCCGGTGCGCCCGCAATAACGCCGGCCAATGTTGATTTGCCGGAACCATTGTGCCCCGCCAGTAAATGCCGCGCGCCCGCTGTGACGGTCATATTTATATCGTGCAATAATTCTTTGCCGTCCAGTGATACAGATAAATTTTTTATTTCCAACATATTTAATCCTGTTTAATCCTGTGATTTTGCCAATGCCATTTGAATCAGTTGTTTAGATTCCACCAAAAATTCCATTGGCAGGCGCGATATAATCGGTGCCGCCGATGCGCCGATAATCAATGCGGTTGCCTGGTCCTGGGAAATGCCGGATTGCATCAAAAACAGTAATTGTTTTTCGTCGATGGCACCGGTTGTGGCCTCGTGACTTTGGGTGTTTTCGCCATTTGTATGAATGATTGTTGGCAATGTGTTTGCCACCGCGTTATTGCCGATTATGCGTGTGTCGCATTTCGAAGCGTTTTTCCCACCACGTCCGGCAAAAGATACCAAGCTGCGAAATGTTTGATTTGAATTGTCCAATGCTACGCCGTATGAAACGATGTTTGATACCGTATTATCGCCAATGTGAATCATTTTTGTCCCGGTGTCGGCCAATTGGGCACCGCGCGTAATGGTCAGTGAATAAAAATCGCTGTGTGCGTTATCGCCCGCCAAAATGGTTGATGGATATTTCCATGTCATGGCCGAGCCAATTTCAACCTGGGTCCAATCAATTGTTGCGTTTTTTTCGGCGCGTCCGCGTTTGGTTACGAAATTCAAAATGCCACCAACATTTTTACCATCGCGCATTTCGCCGGCATACCAATTTTGCACGGTTGCATATTTAACGCGCGCATCGTCCAATGCAATGATTTCGACAACACCGCTGTGCAATTGATGGTTGGGGCGACGGGGGGCACTGCACCCCTCCATATACGATAATTCTGCGCCCGTGTCCGCAATAATCAGTGTGCGTTCAAATTGCCCAATTTTTGCGGTTTCTATTCTGAAATAACTGGCCAGGTCAATGGGGCATTTCGTGTGTGGCGGAATATAAACAAATGTGCCATCCGAAAATACCGCGGCATTTAACGCGGCAAAGAAATTATCGGTTGCGGGTACCACGCGTCCCAAATATTTTTTTACTAATTCGGGGTGTGATATGACGGCCTCGGAAAAAGGCAGAAATATAATCCCCAATTTTTCCAATTCGGCGGTATATGATGTGTGAACGGAACGACTGTCGACAACGGTGTCGGTTGCCATGCCCAATAATGCACGTTGTTCCGATTCGGGCAGCCCCATTTTATCGTATGTTTGTTTCAAATCGGAATTATCAATCGGGCGGGATTCGTTATAGTAATTCAGTTCATCATAATTGATTGGTGCATATTCAAATTCGGCCCAATGGGGTTCGGACATGCCGCGCCATGCGTTAAATGCGGCCACGCGCCATTCGGTCAACCATTCGGGTTCATTCCGAATATTTGATATATCACGAACAAGATTTTCGGTCAGTTTTGCCATTTATTCATTATTCTGGGCGGCCAGGGCACGTGCCTGGGCAAAAAATGTCAACGATTGCCCCAACAGCCCGTCGGTAAATGTTGATGTCAATATGCCATCTGGTTCGGTTGTGGTCAAATGTTGTAAAAATCCATCGGCGCGGTTCATGTAATTGTCGACGCTGCGTGCGACCTCGGCATCCAGTTTGATGCAACGGCGCAATTTTTCCATAACAAATGGGTTTTTACCATATTCATCCAAAATGCCCCCCAGCGCGCGCCACAACGGGTGTTCGGGGGTTGCGCGCGGCATAATGTCAATTGCCGCCATAATAGGAATTAAATTTTGTAATAAATCCTGGTAAATCATTTCGGCGTGTTCTGCAACCGCATTTGTGGCCGACTTGTTTTTCAATACAGATTGAATTTTCACAATCAGGTTATATTGGTATGTTTGCGTTTTTGTGATGTCGCGCATTTGTCCGCGCATGCCGACCAACATGGCAATGATTGCAATGCCAATGATGATGAGAATTGAAATTCCACTTAAAATCAATATGTTTTGCATTTTTACGCCCCGTATATCGTATTAAACACGACCAGTATAACATCTTTTACCGATTCGTGCGATTTTATCTTGAAAATATTAAATTTGTTGGGTGCGATTTGGTCTTGCACAGATTCGGTCAAATTGTTATAATAAGTTCAATAAATAAAACAACTTATTCAGGAAAGGAAGTTTTTATGTTCCGTAAATTTTTGATTGTCGCAATGTTTGCAACCGCGGCGGGCTATTGCTTTGCGGCGGAATCTTTGCCCCAGGTCGTCACGAGCGAGGTTTTCTATACCCAGGAAGATGTGGTTGATGAAAACCAATATGTTGACACCCAGGAAACGCAGATGCCGGTTCCGGTGTGGCCGATTGCTGGGTCTGATGCAGATGTGACGGTTGCGTGTGGCGATGCGGCGTGCGAAAAATCGGCAACATCTGATAATATCAGAATTGTTTCCAAAATTGGTAATGATTTGGTTGTGGAAAATAATTTCAACCTGGCGACTAACGGATATGGCGATTGGTCGGGTGGGGCGAATATGTTGCATGGCAACCAGATTCCGGTCGGTTTTGATGACGAATGCAACAACGGTTCCGAAATGCCATTGCTGCATCGCGAAATGTTGGAAGATGACGGGGGCAGTGTCCTGACCGTGTCGCGCAGTGGTCGCAAAAATTGCAACAATGCATCCGATGGATATGCGGCATTCGCGGCCAAGATGGGTATGACAAAAACAGTCACCGATGAAAATGGTGAAATTGTCGAAGAAAAAGAAATCGCGGTTGACACATCCGCCGATGCGGAACCGGCCCAAAAATTGACCGACCAGGTTCGTTCGTGGGTTGTTGCTAATGGTCAAACATTGCGCGAGGTTCTGCAAAACTGGTGCGACAAAGAAGGCTGGGATTTAGTATGGGCGACATCGCGTGAATATCCGATAGAGGCCAGCGCCGTATTCAAAGGTCGTTTTGTTGATGTGGCGTCGGCTTTGGTTCGTAATTTTGGACGCGCAACACCAATTCCGTATGCGAAATTCTATAAAGGAAACCGCGTGTTGGTAATTACAACATCCGAAGAATAATAAATGGTGCGTGTGAAACCGGGAATCTTGGAGAGTAATATGATAAAAACAATGAAAGTATTATTTGCATGTGGTGCGTTGGCGGTTGCGCTGGCGGGGTGCACTACCAAGGAATCGGCAAAGGTTGCCGCCAAGGTCGACCAGGATTTTATCAACGCATACGATGCGTTTGAAATGTCCAAAAATCCGCGTGCCAAGGTTGCCAGTGGCGATACCGTTTCCATGTCCGAGGGCGTATGGTTGGGCAATAAATCGACCGTTCTGGAACATCGCAATAATTTGCCATCGCGTTTCGAAACCGATACGGGTGTGACAATTTTGTTGAACGAACCCGTCACATTACAGGTTTTGGCAAATGACATTAATTCTATTACCGGTTTGCCGGTTAAAATTGACAGCCAGGTGAATTCCGAGAAATTGAAAAAGAACATCAATGTTGCGTATACCGGCAAATTATCAGGCCTGTTATCCCAGGTTGCGACCGATTTGGATTTATTGTGGTATTATGACAAAACATCAATTGTGTTTTACGAAACGGAAACCAAAACATTTACATTATATGCGTTGGGAACCGATGTTTCATACCAGACGGCGGTCCAAACCGATGACGGAAACCAGGTAGCGTTGGAATCTACATTAAAAGAATGGGATGAAATTGAAAAGGCCATTTCGGGCATTATCGGGAAATCTGAAAATGCCGAATTCACTGTATCACGCAGTTTGGGCACCATTACCGTGACCGCGCCACCGTCGGTATTGACCCGCGTTGGCGATTATATCAACAAACAGAACAAACGTCTGTCGCAATTGGTGACAATTGATGTCAAGGTTTTGCAAGTATCCGTGTCTAATGATTCAGCGTTTGGTCTGAATTTGGCGGCGGCCATCAACAGTGCGTCTGGATTAAACATTGTGGCGAATCCAAAAAATAACCTTGCCACGACCGAGGCCAGTTCCATGAACATTGCCGTTTTGTCGAACACCGTTTCGGCGGCAACTGGGGCGACACATTTGGAAAATGGTTCGACTGTTGCCGGTGCGTATACCCAGAACCAAATTCAAAACGGTTCATTGGCACGTGGCGCGGGCAGTAATGCATTGATAGAGGCTTTGGCCAAACAGGGCAAGGTATCGTTGGTGACAAATGTTGGTGTGACAACACGCAGCAACCGCGTTGCGCCGGTAAACAACACCAAAACGACGGGATATATCAAACGTTTTGAATCGCGTAATTTCACAACGGTTGAATCCAGCACCGTTGACCAGGACGATTTGGAAACTGGATTTTCAATGCAACTGTTGCCGAATGTTCTGGAAAACGGCAAGATTCTGTTGCTGTTCCGTATGTCGGTTCGTGAATTGTTGAAAATGTCAACCCAAACCATTGGCGAGGTCACATTGCAATTGCCCGAGGTTGAAGAGCGCAGTTTCATGCAGGAAGTTATTATGGAATCCGGCCAGATGTTGGTTGTGTCTGGGTTTGAAAAGCAGACCAATAATGATACGCGTTATGGCTTGGGTGATCCGGACTTTATGGCGCTGTCGGGGTCGCGCGAAACATCGGCCACGCGTGATACGCTGGTGGTTATCTTGACACCCCAGGTATTGGTCAGCCCGATGGATGCCGAACGCAGCATCCAACAACATTGGGGCGCACCATTGAATTAAAAAAATAAAACCGGCAATCGCCGGTTTTATTTTTAGAGAACACATCAGTTTTATCTATTGGATTGCTTCGTTGCACTCGCAATGACAATAATACCAGCGGAATATAACAAAATGAATTGCAACAGGGACACTGTCCCTGGGGGGCACACTGGCTGTAATCTATGTCATTTTGCGCGCGAGCGTAGCGACGCGTGGCAATTCGGTAAGTAGTGCTGTACTGATGGCGCGGGGTAAACGGGGGCTTTTGAAAAAAACGCCCATTGGGCGTTTTTTATACAACAAAAGGCGCACAGAAATGTGCGCCAAATATTTTTGCCAATGGCATTATGCCATTTTGGAAACTTTTTTCGCCAAGCGCGAGATTTTACGCGCCGCGCGTTGTTTCGGCATAATTTTGCCAGCAGATTTCATAATCTTGCTTTCTGCGCTGCGTGCGGCGGTTGTTGCCGCGGCCTTGTCCCCAGATGCAATTGCGGTTAACGCCTTTTTCGTGGCTGTTTTAACAGCACTGCGACGGGCGGTGTTCACGGCGTTTTTCTTTTCCGTGACCAAGATTCTTTTTTCAGATGACTTATGATTTGCCACTTTATTTTCCTTTTATTTATTCAAGTTTCTTGGTATTCTATAAAAAACAAAGATAAAATCAAGGAAAAATAAAATGATGTACGCATTTACTGTAATTATTTCGTATTTATTGGGTTCGATACCCATGGGATTGTTGTTGACACGGGCCGCGGGCAAGGGCGATTTACGCACGGTGGGCAGTGGCAACATCGGTGCGACCAATGTGATGCGTGTTGGCGGGTTGCGTCTGGCGGGACTGACATGGTTATTGGATATGGCCAAAGCAATTGTCGCCGTTATTTTTGGGAATTACATTGGTGGCGTCGCGTTTGGCGCATGGTGCGGGTTTGTTGCTATTGTTGGACACTGTTATCCGGTTTGGTTAAAATTCCGCGGTGGCAAGGGCATATCGTCACTGTTTGGGGTTATGTTGGCGGTCAGCCCACTGACTTTTATTATATGTGCAATTGAATGGTTGATTGTGGCGTTATCGTCCGGGTATTCATCACTGGGGGCCGTTGTGGTGTTTTGTTTGATGCCTGTGTTGGGATTTGTTATTGATACCAATGTTGGATTTGCGTTTCTGGCCATTGGGTTGCTGTGTATGTGGCGCCATCGCGCGAACATATCGCGATTGCTGCGCGGCCAGGAATCAAAAATAGAATGGAAATGGAAAAAATAAATCAATTGTGGGTCGCATAATCTGCGGCCCGATTTTTTACCATATTGCATTTGGCCTTTATTTTTGGTCGATTTTGTGGTATAATGTTCACCAAAGTAGTGGGGGATTCCATAATGAAAGCGATAGTTTCTTTGATAGTATTCAGTGTTTTTGTGGCGCCGTCGTTTGCGTTGGAGCCGGCGGGACATTCGCGTCGTTCAATGCAGACGCAAATGGTTGCCAGTGCGCCGCGTGCCACGGCATCAACGGGGCAACTGAGTGCGATGGCATCTATGTCTATGTCAAACCCATCGGATAATAAATCCAGTGTTCGCGTGGAACCAACCGAACCGGAAAAGCCGGCTGTTGACACGCGCGAGGCCGAAAAAAAGGCATGCATAAGTAATAATATTGGCGTTGGCAACACGTTCGTTTGGGCATCGCGGTACAGCAATACATCAAATTATGCCACCATGACCGAGGATACCGAGAATCCAGAAAACAACACGTGCTTTGTCAAGGTTGGTATGAAATCGACCGATTCGCGCATTGATGTGTCCGATATTCCAACCCAGTATTATGAATGGGGGCAAAATATCACATGTGGTGCCTGGGTGGACGAGGCTAAGATGCAGCAGCGCATTCTGGATGCCAAGAAAAAGGCCCGCGTATGGGCGACCGTTGGTGGCGCGGTTGGTGGCGCCGGCGTTGGTGTTGGTGTAATGGAGTTGTTCGGAAATAAACTGATTGGCGGCAAGGTCCAGGGACAAAAGGCATTGGCCGATGACGAATTGCTGCGCAGTCAATTGTTGGCGTTAAAGAAAGAAAAGCCGACCCAGTACAACACGTTTTTACAAAGCCTGAAAGAATTAAAGGCCGAATGTGAAAACAGCATTTGGGATACGGTTGGCAAGCCCGCAGAATGCACTAATTTGGATTACGACGATTTAATCCGTGCGTTGGAAGCGTAATACCGCGTCGCATTTATATTGGCGTCCCATTCGGGACGCTTTTTTTACTTTTATTACATGGGGAATATTTCTTATAGTATGAATATGTCTGATTTATTTGAAAGATTATTGATTTTGCGTATGCCAAATATTGGGCCGGTGAACTATGGCAAATTATTGGACCGATTCGGTGGTGATGTTCGTGCGGCGGCGGCGTCCCTGGGCGCGGATGATGCGCATGTTGCATCGGTGCGGCGCGAAATGGACCGCGCGGCAGAACTGGACATACATTATATATGTGACACCGATGCATATTATCCGGCGGCGTTGCGGGCGCTGAAACATCATCCGCCGGTGTTATCGGCACGCGGAAATTTGGAAACATTGCGCAGGCCGGCCGTCGCAATGGTTGGCACGCGCCATGCAACCGCGGCGGGTATGGAATTTATGGCGAATTTGGCAACGAATTTTGCGGCGCATGGCATTGCGGTTGTGTCGGGTATGGCAATTGGCACCGATGCGGCGGCACATCGTGGCGCATTACGGGCCGATGGCAATGCCCAAACAATCGCCGTTTTGGCGGGCGGGTGCGATAACATTTGGCCGGTTGAAAACGAATCGCTGTATTGGGAAATTGTTTCGCGTGGTGTGGTGGTCAGTGAAATGCCAGTTGGCATGTCGCCAATCGCATCAAATTTCGTGCAACGCAACCGCTGGGTCGCGGGAATCGGCCAAAAATTGATATTGGGCGAGGCCGACAAGAAATCTGGCAGTATGCACACCGCCCGATTCGCACAGGAATTTGACCGTAAAATATACGCAATTCCGTCGCATCCGGCGGATTCCCGCGGCGCCGGGCCAAATTCGCTGATAAAATCGGGTGTGGCGGAATTATGCGTTGGGGTGACTGATTTCCCAGAGCTGGAAAATAATTCCCAATCGTTGCAGAAAAAAACAAAAAAAGATACGGGTGAAAATTCCTTGTTGGATAAACTGGGGACGATTCCGGTGTCCGAATCTGTATTGGCAGAAATTGTCAAAAAAAATATTTCGGAAATTAAGCGCGATTTGGTTGTGCTGGAATTACAGGGTTTGGTACGAAAAGTTGACAGTGGATATATTCGTATATGAATATTTTCTTGTCTATACATTGTATATACAAACGGCGGAAATCTGGCAAAAAAACGAATCGTTGTCAAAAAATAAATGTTAAAAAATTGTTTAACATTTGGTTGAAAATCAAAATTTATCTTATAACTTAACTGACGTATCCAAAACGATTGAGAGTAAACATCTCAGTCACCAAAGCGAGAGAGTTGTAAAGTAGGGCTAACATAAACACTAAATTTTATGGAACAGTAAAATTTAGCGTTTATGTGCAGGTGATTTTTACACTCTTGCGCTGGCAGGAAACTCTGAAAGGAAGGAGAAACGACATGCAGGCAGCGGCGACAATAAAAATGACTAACTTGGAAGTTATCAAGGGGGCCATTGCCGCAAAAATGGATTCTGCTGCGTTCTCGTCCTGGATTTCTCCACTGAATTTTGAAATTGTCGATAATACATTGGTGCTGACCGCGCAAAATCAATTCTCGGCCGATTTTATTTCAGGCGTGCACGGCGCGACGTTAAACGCGGTTGCGGCGGAATATGGTTTGGCGGTGCGTATCGCGGTGCGTGGTGCGGCGTCTGTGGCGGCAACCGTTGCAAATGATAATGCGGTTCAATCCTATGCACCGGCGGCGCGCGCCACAGATGATGCAACGACCGCAACATTCGATGAATTTGTTGCGTCCGACGAGAATGCGTTTGTTGTGTCGGCATGCAAAAAATTGGCGGCGGGGTGTGTACCATTCTCGCCGTTGTTTATTTATGGACCGGCGGGTTGTGGCAAATCGTTGTTGGCCAATTGCATCAATTCGGCGGCGACGGGTCGCACCATTATGATGACCGGTGGGAATTTTGTTTCTGAATTTGCACGCGCGTTGCACGACCGTACAATTTTCGCATTCAAAGATTACTGCCGCAATTGTGATACATTTATTATGGATGATGTTCAAATGTTGGCGGGTAAACGCGCCACATGCGAAGAATTTATGCAACTGATTATGGATTTGCGCAGTGCCGGCAAAAACATCGTTTTAACGGCAAACGCGGCACCAGGCAATTTGACGGGTTTTGATCGTCGTGCGCAATCGCTGATGGCATCGGGCTTGGTTGCGGATATGGTTCAGCCGAACGAAAATGTTCGTCGCGTAATGCTGTTGCGTGCGGGCGTTGCGTCAGATGTTGCAACCGAATTGGCGCATCGCACGGCGGCCGATGGTCATTTGGTTCGTGGCGTTATTATGAAAATCAAAACATATAATGATTTGATGGGAATGCCGGTCGATATGAGTGTTGCATCGCGCTTGTTGGCCGACACATTGCAGCGCGCAAAAACACCAATTTCCATGGTGCGCGCAATGTGCGAAAAATTGGGCGTTTCGTATGACGCGGTATGTGGTCGTGGGCGCAGTCGCGCATTGGTTATGGCGCGCCAGGTTATGATGGCGGTGTTGAAATCTGCAACAGGTTTGTCGTTGTCTGAAATTGGCGGTTATGTTGGTGGGCGCGACCATGCGACGGTTGTATATGCCATTGCCCAAGTTGAAAAACAAAAACAGACCGATTTGGTTTTGGCGGCGCAAATAAATCAATTGGTTGCCGAATGCAAATAATACACGACCGCGCAATTCGCGCGGTTTTAATTTTAAGTTTATCTCTTGGATTGGGGCCTGTTTTATGATAAAATATACGCAATGAATATGAATGGGGACGCCACCGCGCCCCACGATGACGGAGAAAGAGAATGAAAAAAATACTAGCAATTTTGTGTTTGACTTTGGCGCCAATGTCGGTGTTTGCGGCCGGCGCGACCATCATCAGTTACGAGGGGTCACAAGAACCAGATGATGACGAGTTTTTGTACGAAAACGCAACACAGTATAACATGGCAAAAAACGGGTACGAAACGACCGGGCATAAAAATTCTGGTGGCGGGTATGCATATGAATGCGACGCATATAATTCTGGTGGATATACCACGGGGCAATCTGTGAATATGCCGATCGGACATGTATTCAAGGGCCAAGTAATCAATCACAAGGCATCGTACATCTGCAAAACGGAATTGTTATTCCGCGGTGGCAAGGGTGGCAACGACCGTTGGGAAGAATTGCAGGACGGCGTCTGCAAAACAAATTCGTTTGGCGATGTTCCGGTTGGACAACATTTGATGAAAGATGGCGCCGTACGTGTTTTGACCAAAATTGAATGCAGCGGTATAGAGCTGACCGATCAAAATGGTGTCGAATTCGAGGGCGTCTGCCGCGAGGGACCGAAATTTGTGTGCAAGGCGACCAAGTGTATCGAGGGTATGGTGGCTAACAATGGCAAATGTTCGGTTGCGGGCGTAGTAAATAAAAACGCATCAAATGGTGGTGCGAATGCGGCACAGTCCGATTGTGCGGCGGCCGCTGCACGGGGTGAACCTGCAAACTGGAATGGTACGGCATGCAATTGTGGTGATAAACATGTGTGGGATGCGGTCAACAAAAAATGTGTGGCCAAAGGTGCCGTACAAAACAGCACACTGCAAAAATGTTTGAATTCGCGTTCATCGGCTGAGGGCAAGGCCTGTTGCTATGTCCCGTCATCGGTCGCAACATGGAACGGCACAAATTGCAAATGTGTTGATACGACGAAAACATTTAACACATCCAGTCGCAGTTGTGTTGGCGCCACGATTGTGCAAAACAATAACAATCAATCCACATATACCTGTGCGGAATCTGATTTGAATATGTTGTACGCATGGTTGGAACAATATGCAACAAATACTGAAATCCAAAGCAAAATCAATGCGATTTTGGAATTCTGTACAAATGACAGCAATCGCGATTCGGTTAAATTTAACAGTTTAATGGCGCAATTGCGTGCATTGATTTCGGCACAAAACCAGCTGGCACAAAATGCCGCGGCGGTCCAATTGTCTGTTCAACAAACAACATCGCGCAATAAAATCAGTGGAATCATCAGCAAACTGGACAGCATGCAAGATGATTTCAAGGTGACCGTATGGAAAGATGCCGAGGGTAATTTCAACACTGCGCGTTTGGCATCGGATTCTATTGCCGCCGTGGTGCTGGGGACAACCGGTGGTTTGGTGACCAGCCATGTGGTCAAGAAAAATCAAGTTGAAAAAGGTTTTGATGCCCTGCAATGTACCGTTGGCGGCCAGGCTGTCGCCGGTTGGGGTGACGAGTTCCGCGTCGGTATCCAATAAACAAAGATGTGGGAAAACAAAAACACCGGCATTTGCCGGTGTTTTTTATCGTTGATTTTGTGAATTCATTTTTACCCATGCGATGCGGCGCTTGGTAATTTGGTTTGCCAAATCGCGACGTGTTGCGTGGTTCAGATGCTTTTCGTATGTTTCATCGTACCCATCGCAAACCAAAATAATTGTTGGGTACAAATATACAACCGGGGCACCATTATCCTTGTCCAGATATTCAACAATTGTTGATGCCAATTTTTCACCAAAATGCGGTGCAATGTTCCGATATTCCGCCGACATATATGATGCCCCCGGGTTTGGAAAAAGAACAGAGTTCAACCACCCACCAGCGTTTTGCTTTACTGGTGCGCCATTAAGTGTGACGACTGGCAGTGGGGTATGTTCGCACATGGCAAAGGCCTGCAAGTCGGCCATTGTGCCATCGATTTTTACAATGTATGTGTTTTTGTGTTTTGTGCTTGCCATTTTTTTCTCGTTATTTGTAATCCTTGGCCCATGGCGATTGCCTTGTCCAGCATTTGGGTACGCAGGTCCATTTGGCGAACAAAATCTTGACGCGATGCATGGTTCAAATGTGCCAAGAAATCGTTGTCACGATATTCTTCGTACACATACAGGTCTGTTGGGTACAGCAATGCGACCGGTGCGCCGGTGTCCTTGTCCAAATATTCGACAACGGTTGATGCCAATTTTTTATCTACTTGGGCCAAATACCGATATTCGCGATGCATTTGAATTGCGCCCGGGTTTGGGAATTTGGTGCAACGCATACAGCGCCCAACCTCTTGAACCTTTTCACCATTTTTAATCAGAACAGTCAATGGCGATTTGCTGAATTCTTCCCAGAATGCCGGCATATTAAATTCGGTATCCAGATGGACTACATAAGTATTCTTTCTTTTATGACTTTTGTGCATTTGCGCTATCTTACTTAAATTTGTCATTTTAATATTTTCCTTGTTTATTGCCTGTATAATATAATACAAAAAAATAAATTGTCAATCACGGTGTGGCGACCTGATTCTGTGGGCGGTTATTATCGTAAATGATGTTGCGTTTATTGTTATCACCAAATCGCGGCGTCTGGCATAGTAATTTTTCCCGTGGCGGGTAATTTCGGCGTTTGAAACCATGGCGCGGCAAAAACGCACAACATCGGCATTTGGCGCCAGATTCAAATTCCGCCTAATGCGCGCCGCACCCATTTCAGTTGTATGCAGCGGCGCGTCAGACAAACAAATCTTTGACGAATTGTGCATGTTCGGTGATAAAGCGGAAACGAAATTCGGGCTTTTTACCCATCAGTTCGGAAACAATTGTGCGGGTTTTTTCCGTATCCTCGGCACCATCGTCCGTCCGTGGGGGCAGGTCAACGCGAATCAACCGCCGCGTTTTTGGCGACATGGTCGTTTCCTTTAACTGGTTCGGCATCATTTCGCCCAAACCCTTGAATCGGGAAATTTCCACTTTTTTATTTTTATATTTGCCGTTTTGCAATGCGTCCAGTTCTTCGTCCGTGTCAACATAGAACGATTCGGTTCCGCATGTGAATTTATACAATGGCGGACATGACAAATACAGATGGCCACCGTAAATCAGTTGCGGCATGTGCTGATAGAAAAAAGCCATCAACAGCGATGCGATATGGCTGCCGTCGACATCGGCATCGGTCATAACGATAATTTTTTCATAGCGCAATTTGGATTCATCCCAATCCTTGGCCGTGCCGGCGCCGATAATGTCAATCAGTTCGTTTAATTCCTTGTTCGCGCCGAAACGTTCGTCGGAATTAGAAATAACATTTAACACCTTGCCACGCAGGGGCATAATCGCCTGGGTTGCGCGGTCGCGTGCCTGTTTCGCGGTGCCGCCCGCGGATTCCCCCTCGACGATAAACAGTTCTGTGCCTTCGATTCCATGCTTGGAACAATCGGCCAGTTTCGCCGGCATGCGCGCGCGCTTGGTCGGGGTTTTGCGTGCGATATCCTTGACCTGTTTGGTCTTGATACGTGCATTGGCCAAATTCACGACAAAATCCAACAGTGCATTTGCCGTTTTGGGGTCCGATGCCAGGAATATTTCCCATGGGTCGCGCAGGGCGTTTTCGGTGTATCGGGCAATTTCCGGGTTGGATAATTTTTCCTTGGTCTGGCCCAAAAATTGCGGTGTTTTATAGAACACAGATACAATCGCCGCGACCGAATCGAATACGTCGTCGCCAATGATTGTTGCGGCAGCCTTGTTATTTACTTTTTCGCCGTATGCCTTTATCCCCTTGGTAATTGCGGCCTTGAACCCGGTTTCGTGTGTGCCACCGTCAATCGTTGCAATCGTGTTGCAGTATGATGCAAAAAATCCATCATCGGATGCCGCACCATTTTCATCGGTCAGCACCGTCAGTGCCCATTCCACGCGACCCGTGTCATCTGGGAAATCAACGCTGCCGCTGAAAATTTTGGGCAAAATGCGTGGTTTGTCGCGGGTCTTTTCGTCCAAGAAATCGGCCACTCCACCCGGGTAATAAAATGTTGTGTCGGCCGGGATGTTCATATCCTCGGTCAATAATTCCGGGTTGCAATGCCAATCAATTTTTACCCCGCGCGACAGGAATGATTTCGCACGCGCCATACGATAGATTTTAATCGGCTTGAACACGGCATTCGCGCCGAATATTTCATCATCGATGGTAAAGCGGATTTTTGTCCCGTGATTTTTTGTGGCATTTCCGCGCGTAATTGGCGATGTTGTTTTGCCGCGCGAAAAGGACTGATGCCACTCGTACCCATCGCGCGAAATGGTGACGACCATTTCTGATGACAATGCATTTACAACCGCACTTCCCACGCCATGCAGACCACCACTGGTTTTATAAACATTATTATTGAACTTGCCGCCCGAATGCAGGGTAGTCAAAATAACCTCTAGCGCAGACTTGCCCGGGTATTTTGGGTGTTCGTCAACCGGGATACCACGACCATCGTCGGTAATTTCAATAGTTTTTGCATCAATCAGGTTCACGGTGATTTTCTTGGCAAAGCCGGCCACCGCCTCGTCAATCGAGTTGTCCATAATTTCAATCGGCAGGTGGTGCCACGCCTTTTCATCGGTGCCCCCGATATACATCCCAGGGCGCAGACGAACGGGCTCCAGCCCCTCTAATACCTGAATATCTGATGCGTCGTATGTGTGTGTATTATTTTCTGTCATAGCATCATATTATTAGCGCAAAATTTCATTTTTCGCAAGCGAAACAGTTTTCGGGGCTTGATTTTTTATCTAATCGGCCTATATATTCAACATCAAGAAATAACAGGCCTGAAATTATGAACAAAAATCCATACGAAGTTTTGGGCGTCGCGCGCGATGCGTCGGACGCCGATATTAAAAAGGCATACCATAAATTGGTAATGCAATATCATCCGGATAAAAATCCGGGCGATAAATCCGCCGAAGAGAAATTCAAGGAAATAAACAATGCGTTTGATATTCTGAAAGATCCGCAAAAACGTGCGGCATATGACCGATTCGGTGATGCGGCGTTTGCTGGTGGCAATGGCGCGTCGGCGGGTGCGGGATTTGGCGGCGCGAATCCGTTTGGCAACGGGGCGTTCCATTTTGATATGGGGGGCGGTGCCGGTATGGATGATATTTTGCGCGAGGCAATGCGTGGTTTCGGATTTGGCGATTTTGGCGGCGCGGCTGCGCGCGGTGCACAGGCAACCCGCGGCCGTGATTTGTTGGACGATGTGACAATTTCATTGCGCGATGCATATTTCGGCACGACACATACTGTTAAATTTTCCAGCAATGTGACATGTGAAAAATGTGGTGGCAATGGAACCGCCGATGGTAAGCCGGCGCCGGTATGCAAAACATGCGGCGGTTCGGGTTATGTTCACACACGCCAGGGATTTTTTGCAATGGAAACGCCATGTCCCGATTGTGGCGGACTGGGCCATAAAATTGATAAAAAGTGCACGGCATGTGATGGCACGGGCACGGTGCATAAATCGCGGACGCTGGATGTAAAAATTCCGGCCGGCATTGAAGATGGTGCGCGTCTGCGCCTGGCCGGCCAGGGCGAGGCGGCACCGAATGGTGGCACACCGGGCGATTTCTATCTGGATATTCACATCGCGCCCGATGCGCGGTTCAAACGCGTCGGCGATGATTTGGTATCGCGTACGGAAATTCCATTTACGACATTGGCGTTGGGTGGTGAAATCGAGGTAGACACCATTGACGATAAAAAATTGTCGGTCAAGGTACCGTCTGGCACCCAGGTTGGTGAAAAATTGCGTGTGCGTGGGCACGGTATGCCGACGCGTCGTGCGGGCAGTTTTGGCGATTTGTATATTGATGTTGCAATTTCAATTCCAACAAAATTGACCGAAAAACAGAAAAAGATTTTGACCGAATTTGCCGAAACAAAAAGCGCAAAGAAGGGGTGGTTCTAAAAACGCGCTATGTGCAGGAAACAGTGCACATAGCGCATTTTTTTGTAATAAAAAATACCGGCAAGTTTTGCCGGTATTTTTACTATTTAATTTGCTTTAATTTTTGTGCAAATGTGCGGGTGTATTGTGCGGCACTGAACAAGGATGCAAACAGTGAAATCCACAAACCATATAAACCAACCGCTGGCAATACATTCAACAAGAACATAATGAAACGACTGTCGGTTTCGGGTGTGATGGATGCGCCAATGACATACAGACCCAAAAACGCAACGATTGTAATCATTTGAAATGTTGTCTTTATCTTGCCCATTGAAAAACGTGCCTTGGGAACAGGCATTTCTATTTTCTGGGTGCCCAGAAATTCACGCAGACCGCTGATATACAATTCGCGTGCAATCATCAAAATTACTGGAACGATTACAAACCACACGCGCATCATAACGGCCAACATAATCAGTGTATTGCACACCAACAATTTGTCGCCAATGTGGTCCATTACGCCACCCAATTTTGTGCATACATTATATTTACGCGCCAGGTATCCATCAAACCAATCAGATGCCGCCGCCAATGCGAACAATACAAATGTGACCCATGGCCATCCATACAGCATTGTCAACACGACAACAAACGCCGATGCAATACGGAACGCGGATAAAAAGTTTACAAAAAATTTCATATTATTTCTCCTTTGCTTGTACGCATATTATACCACCCCAGAATGGAAATAGGCATAAATTTTTTCGGCGGCGCTGCGCCCCAAACCCGGCACCCGCAACAATGCGGCCATATCGGCATCGGCAATTTCATGAACCGCACCGAAATGCGTCAACAGGGCGTGCTTGCGTTTCGGTCCAATGTCTTCGATATCATCCAATACCGACGATGTCATTGTCTTTGCGCGAACGGTGCGGTGATATGTTATGACGAAACGATGCGCCTCGTCCCGGACGGCACGCAACAATAAAAACAATCGTGAATCCTTGGACACATCGCGATTGATTGTGCCATCGGGCATAATAAAGTGTTCGTCGCCGTTGCGAACCTCGCCCTTGGTGACGCCCAAAATTGGAATGTTTGGTGCAACGCGGTGTGCAATGCGCCACTGTGCCATGCCGCCATCTACAATAATCATATCCAGTTTATTTTTTTCGGTCGCACGGGTGACAAATTCGGCCATCATTGCAATATCATTTCCGGCGGCGGCCGCGTTGCGTAATTTGAAATGGCGATATCCATTTTTTATGAAACCGTCGTGACCAAATGTTATCATCGCACCAACGGGACTGCGGCCAAACAAATGTGAATTATCAAATACGCCAACAATTTGTATTTTTACGCCGGAAAATTGTTCCAAATCATTGACAGAATTTTGCCAATCAAAATTCGCGCTATGTGCACGTTCACGCCGCATACCGCGATTTGATGTATGCGTCAATTCGGCAATTTTATCGCGCACCGCCGCCGCCGATTCAAAATCCATTTCCGATGAAAATTTTTGCATTTGTTGTGTCAATTCGGCGATGATTGGTTCACTGTCCCCGGTCAAGATTCGACGTGCCAAACTGACGCGTGCAGCATAATCCGTTTGTGGTAATACACAGGGTGCGCTGCATCGGCCAATTTGGTGTAATAAACATGGGCGTGTGCGATTGCGCATAAATGTATCGTTGCATGTGCGAATCTGGCACACCTTTTGAATTGTTTTTATCGTTTCATTCAATGCGCCAACCGACGGATATGGCCCATATACATCGCGCCGCTGGGATATTTTGCCGCGAAATTTTAACAGGCGTGGATATTCAGAATTGGTCAATGCCAACATTGGGTACATTTTCCCATCGGTCAGCATAATGTTATATTTGGGGCGCAATGTTTTAATCAATTCCTGTTCGCGTAATAATGCATCCGATTCGGTGGGAACGGTTTCCCAATCGACGCGGGCAACCAGACTGCGCATAACCTGTTTATGCAATTCCAATTTGGATGTGTCCACATATTGTTTCAGCCGGTTTGACAGGTTTTTTGCCTTGCCCACATACAATAATGCGCCATCGGCGTCGTACATTTTATAGACACCGGGGGCGTTTGGGCTGTTTGCGATTAAATCAGAAAATTGAACATCCATATCAAATATGATAGAATAAAAAAAACAAATAGCAAATGGGAGATATAATATGAGACAAGAATCAGGGCGTTCCATGATTGAAATGTTGGGTGTTTTGGCCATCATGGGTGTAATAACTGTTGGGGCGATTGGTATGATTTCGACCGCCATGCGCACGCAAAAGCGCAATGCCGTCAATGACGAGGTTATTCAAATGGTGACCCAGGTTCGCACATTGTTGGGTGAATATGACGATTATTCACACATAAACAACAGCACAATATTTAATGTCATTGGTATGACAAATCAAAACCCGTATGGTGGTACATACGCGTTGGCGGTCGATCCATCTAATTCGCGCCAATTTGTTGTGATCATTTCTGGGCTGTCGCAATCTGATTGCGAATATTTCGCGACCAAGGCATGGTCTGATTCGGTTGGATATACAAATTCCAATGGTAAAAACAGTGGTGCCACGGGAAATTGTAAAAATGGTGCAAACAACAATACCGTTGAAATAACATACGGCGAATAATATACGGGTATTGCAATGGCTGAATTCATCACAATTCCACAGACCGAAGAGGGCACACGTTTGTTGCGCTGGTTCTTGCGGCATTTCCCGTCAATGCCACAACGCGAATTTTACAAACTGTGTCGTGGTGGGCAAATTCGTGTGAATTCACGTCGCGTGCGCGGGACCGAAATATTACTGGCGGGTGATGCGGTGCGTGTACCACCCACGATTGCCGGATATGCTGCCGCGCGTGAAAAAAAGACCGAAAGTGGCGCCGTATTTTCGTTGGCCGATTTGGAAGAATTACGCAGATGCATCATTCACAATGATGACGATATTGTTGTGTTTAATAAACCGGCCGGATTGGCGGTCCAGGGTGGCACAGGCATTCGCAAATCGGTTGATAAAATGGCGGCGGCGTTGTTCCCGTATGATAAAATTTCATTGGTGCATCGGCTGGACCGCGAAACATCAGGTTTGTTGGTTGTTGCAAAAAATCTGCGCGCGGCGCAAAGTTTGGCAACCGCATTCCAGGCAAAAACCGCGCACAAAGAATATTTGGCATTGTTAAACGGTGATGTTAAACCGTCGCACGGTGTGATTGAGGACTATATGATCAAAGGCCAGGTGTTTGACAGCCCCGCGCGCGTAAACGATGGTACAGGTCAACGCCCCCAGCGCGCAATTACGGAATATCGCGTTTTGGCAAATGCCGGCGAACATTTGTCGTGGGTTTTGTTTTCGCCGAAAACCGGGCGTACACATCAATTACGCGTGCACAGTGCATACGTTTTGAATGCTCCAATCGTTGGCGATGCGTTATATGGGGCGGGGCGGCATATTGACAATGCGCTGGGGGGCGTAATTGCAACAAACAATTTGTTCTTGTTGGCGTACCAGTTGACATTTCAGCACCCAACAACGGGGCGCATAATGACTTTTCGCGCCACACCACCGGCATTTATGACGCCGGTTATGGAATTTTTTGAATTCCATTTACCACAGGGAAAGTAAAATTGGTCACACGGAAACGAAATAAATCTTTTCTGACAATTATGCGCATAGTCATGCTGTTTATCGTCGGTATGGTTGTGGCGTTTGTAATTGCGTTATCCCAGGTGAATTTGGAAACACTGCGTGGTAACATTTTGTCGATATTGCAAAACGCAACCGGTATGCCGGTTGAAATAGATGGCGCCGTGTCGTGGAAATTTTCGCTGCGTCCGCGGATTGAATTAAACCAGGTGCGCATTCCTAATGCCGATTGGGCAAAACATAAATACGCATTCAGTGCCGAAAAAATAGATGTCACATTGAATTTGTTTTCGCTGTTTCAATCGCGCCCAACAATTCAAAACATCAAGGTGTATGATGCGACGGTATGCCTGGAAAAAAATGCCGATGGGGCATATTCTATTTCGTCGGTGGCGTCTGGCAATGCCGCACCAGACGATGGGAAAAAGGTCGCACAGCCAAAATATCCGTTTACGGATCCAGGCCTGGGCGGGGTAGAGGTTCGCAACCTGGTTGCGCATATTTTTGATGAATCATATTCATTGTCTGGTTTTCAATTGCGGTATGTTCCAAAATCAGACGCGCGGGAATATGCCGGGTGGATAAAAAATGCCGATGATGTATTTCCATTTATTGTCACATATTCGGAATATAACGCCGAACGCCGTGTATACCCGATGCGCATTGCATTTTCATCGGGCGGAAATGCACTGATTGCAAATATCGCACTTGAAGGCCAAAGCCGTATGCCAATTGATTTTATAATCAAGGGTGACATCCCAGACATTCGTGCAGTGGGGCGTTTACTGAAATTGGATTTACACAAAGTGCCAAAGATGCAGGTGAATATTGCTGGTGGGTTGGAACATTCAAAATTGACATTGCGTAAATCGTCAATTGCGGTGGCCGGAAATGAATTGACCATATCGGGCGCATTTGATTGGTCGCGGGCAACGCCACAATTGGACGCAAATGTTGAATCAAAAGCATTAAATCTGATTCAGATATTCCCCGATGTATATGACGGCAATTGGACGCGTCCCGATCGTGAATTAAATGCGTTTCATGATATCCCGCTGTATGGACGGGAAATCGGCGGATTTAATGGCACTGTTCGGGCCAAGATTGGTAAACTGATTGTTTATCGCGATTTGACAATTGGGCAAATTGATTTGAATGCGAAAATTCAAAACCGCGTTGTGCGAATTGATATGGGCGCCACAATCGGTGGCGGCAATATTCAGATTGGTGCCGATGGCGACATTGATGCCGATGGGCGCATATTTGCAACCGTTGCGGCAACCGGGCGTGATATATCGGTTGGTCAAATATTGAACGAGGTTTGGGAATCCGATTTTATATCTGGGTTGCCCACGAACATAGATTTATATGTCCAGGGTAATGGAACCAATTTATCAGAAATGATGTCGACCATTACCGGCCCGGTCCAGGTTAAATCATCGGGCACTGGGTATGCGCATTCGGCATTGATGTCATATATGTATGGAACAGATTTTCTGACATCGGTGCGGCACGCAATCGAAGATTCGTTGCGCAGCGAAAAAAAGTACAACGGTTTCACAATTAAATGTGTGGCCCTGAATACTAAATTGCGCGACGGCGTTGCCGAAACACAAAATGGCGTTGCGGTTGAAACAAATGTTATCAATTTGCGCCTGGCGGGTAATTTGAATTTGGGTGGCGAAAATATGAAAATGGCATTGACCACGGTTCCGGTGCGCGGACTGAAATTGTCGTTGACCGGCAATGTTGTAAATTCCATCGAAATCAGCGGCAATTTGTCCGAGCCCGATGTTCGCATCAGTGGCGCGGCCGTCGCGGGCAAGGTTGCATCGGCAACCGGTTTGGGATTGTTGTTGGCGCCATTTACCGGTGGTATCGGTCTGGTCGCGGGGGCGGGCGTTGGTTTGCTGGCCGGGGACTTGCTGGAAAACTGGTTGGCGGATGACCATCCGTGCGAAACTGCCATGGAACGCGGTGCGCCCGATATGCGCAGTGACCCGGAATGGATGAATTTACCAATACCGGAATTACAAGAAACAGTTATGTCAAAACAAACACAGGGGGCAAAATAAGAAATGTTTAACTGGTTGGGGTTTGTTCAGGTCATTATTATTGCGGTGATTGTATGGTTGTTTTATCGCAGTTTTATTCGCAACACATCGTCTGAAAAATTGGTGCGTGGTTTGTTTGGGCTGGCGGCGCTGTGGATACTCAGTTTTATTTTGTCGTGGGCGCATTTGGATTTACTTGGTGCGTTTTTGCATTGGACGGCATTGTTTTTGTCATTGGGGCTGATTGTTATATTCCAACCGGAATTGCGCAAATTTATGGCATTGATGGGAAATATCGAAGGCTGGTCCCGCATATTCCATCGTGGCGACGCCAGTGCAAAAGATACGCGTGGATTGGACGCCATTTGCAGTGCGGTTGAATATATGTCGGCAAAACATACCGGCGCGCTGATTGTATTCCCATCAACATTGGATGAGAGTGTTATTGAAAAAAAGGGCGTTCGCATAGATGCCGTTATTACCAGTGAATTGTTACTGACCATATTCTTTAACAAAACGCCACTGCATGATGGTGCGGTAATAATAGATCGCAATCGTATTGCGTATGCGGGTGCAATTTTGCCGTTGTCGCAAAATAATCTGAATTGGAAATACGGCACCCGTCATCGCGCGGCGCTGGGGCTGTCGGAATTATCCAGTGCAACCGTTTTGGTCGTATCCGAAGAAAGTGGCGACATATCGATTGCCGAAAAGGGGAAATTTACAAAATACGACGACATAAAAAAATTGCGAACCAAATTGTTAAAGGTTCTGGCAAAATAAAATCGCCCCGTTTGGGGCGTTTTTGTTTTTGACAAAATGCGATTATCCGCAAATAACAAACCGATTGTTCGGGCTTTGTTTTCCCCTTGCACCGAATCGGCATTTTTTGGTAAAATCAGACCAAAGAATGTGGGAACACATATAGATACTAGGAGCGTGTTATGGAATTTTCAGTATTTCGTCAGGTTTTAATTCGTGCATTGGGCCACATGCAGTCAATTGTGGAAAAGCGCGCAACACTGCCGATATTGATGAATGTAAAGTTAGAGGTTGCAGACGATTTGATTCTGTCTGCGACGAATGTTGATTTGGAATTGGTTGAACATGTCGCGGCCGATATCACATTGGGGGGCAAAACAACTGTTCCTGTTCAGATGTTGTACGATATCGTTCGTAAATTGCCAGATGACGCGGAAATCACATTCAAACAGAATGGTGACCAGTTGGTTGTGTCCAGCGGTCGTGCGGTATTCCGTTTGCCAACATTGCCGGCGGAAAATTTCCCTGCCATGGCGGGCAGCAATCTGACCACAAAATTCCAGATGACAACGGGCGATTTGGCACACCTGATAAACCAGACCAAATTTGCAATCCCAACCGACGATGTTCGTTATCACTTGGGTGGTATTTATTTCCACATCGCGGACGAAGGCAAAGAAAAAATGCTGACCGCGGTTGCAACCGATGCCCAACGTATGGCCCTGTGTGCAATGCCGGCCCCGGCGGGCAGTGCGGAAATGCCGGCGGTTATTTTGCCACGTCGCGTGATTGGCGAATTGTCCAAGTTACTGGAAGATGCGACAGTTGATGATGTGACGGTTGAATTGTCTGATACCAAGGCGCGTTTCACGGTTGGTGCGGCAATTTTGACCAGCAAACTGGTTGATGCGCAATATCCAAACTATCGTGTCGTAATTCCAAAGGGCAATGACAAGATTGCCGTTCTGGACAGAAAACAATTCTTGAACGCTGTTGACTTGGTGTCTGTTGCCAGTATGGATAAAACGAAATCTGTGCAATTGACATATTCAATGAACAAACTGGTTGTGAATGCGTCCAGTCCGGATGCCGGTACCGCGACCCAGGAATTGGACATTGAATACAATGGCGATGCATCGTTCACGGTCACATTTAATGTGAAATTCTTGATGGATGTTGCCGGCCAGGTCGAAGGTGAAAAATTCCAGATGGAAATGCAGGATCCGTTGTCGCCAACGATTATTAAATCGACGGACAAGGACACAGATGCATTGTTCATATTGATGCCGATGCGCATGTAAAATAAAAGAATCCCGCATTTGCGGGATTTTTTTTGTGAACATTGTTGCAACACGGCGTTTTTCTGATAGTATCATTCGGGTAATCAAAGGAAACGTATTATGAATATCGAAGAAATCGCGCCTGGCAAAATGCCGCCAAAGCAAATGAATGCAATTATTGAAATTCCTGAAAACGGTGTTGTTAAATACGAAATAAACAAGGAATCGGGCCTGTTGCGTGTGGACCGTATTTTGCACGCGCCAATGGCGTATCCGGCGAACTATGGGTATTTCCCGGGCACATTGGGTGATGATGGCGACCCATTGGATTGTGTGGTTGTGTGTAATGCGCCACTGCGTCCCGGCGTTTTGATCGAGGTTCGGCCCATCGGTGCCCTGATTATGGAAGACCAGGCCGGCGGGGACGAGAAAATTATTTGCGTACCCCTGGACAAAATCGATCCGTTCTATACAAACACAAACTATGTGGAACAATTGCCGGAAATATTGCGGTCCAAAATCGAATATTTCTTTCGCCATTACAAAGATTTACAACCTAATTCATGGTCGAAAATAAAGGGTTGGGCCAATCGTGATGCGGCGGACCAATTGATTATGGAAAGCATCGACCGGTATTGGGCACATAAACGCACGGCGCAATAAATTTCTTGCATAGCAGCGGTTGCGTTTTTATAATCCAAACACTAAAAATCAAAGAGGTAAAACAATGGCATCATATATTGCAAATGATATGCGCGTCGGTTGGGTGATTTCGCACAATGGCCGTCGTTATTCTGTAACATCTATTACCAAGGTAAAACCGGGCAAGGGCGGCGCGTTTGTCCAGGCAGACCTGCGTGACATTGATTCTGGAAACAAGGGCGGCGATCGTTGGCGTGCCGAAGACAAGGTTGAAAAACTGATGGTCGAAGATTTTGAATGCCAATATCTGTATTCCGATGGCACGGATGCGTTCTTTATGAACCTGTCTGATTATGAACAGTTCACAATGCCGGTTGAATCATTGGGCGAACAGATGAAATTCTTGGCCCCAGAAATGAATGTAAAGGCGAATTTTGTCGAGGGAAAACCTGTATCTATCTCGCTGCCAAAAACAGTTATCGCAACTGTCGAAGAAACCGAACCAGCGTTAAAGGGTCAAACCGCATCCAGCAGTGGTGGTAAACCAGCCGTATTGGACAATGGTATTCGTGTCCAAGTTCCATTGTTTGTTGAAACCGGTGAAAAGATCGTGGTCAATACTGAAACCCTGGAATACGTTGAACGCGCCAAATAAATTATAACGGCACATCTGTGCGCGGTGCGTTTTGCTCGTGTACGTCTTGTACACTTCGCAATCCGCACTACGCACATCTGCACCGTTCGGCGCGTGGTTTGTTAAAAGCTGTCGTCGGGTTTGTAAGTTGATCATTCTTCTGGCCCAGTTGGCTATTCTCTTGGGTTGTTTATTTCGATGTCTATTTGATCAATTGGGCTTGGGTCTGGTTCGTCATACATTTTATGTTCCTTCTGTTATAAAGTTATCGTTCCAGATTTTTTGTAAATCAGAATTTGTATTTGGCCCTTGGGTCAGGATAGATGCCGGCTGGGTAAAGAAATTTTTTGCGGCACGGGCGATGTCGGATGCGGTTATTTTATCGCTGATTTGCATTTCGCCCATCAGGTCGTAAAGTGCGCCATATTGATGCCAGTGTTCCATCAATTTCCCGCAACGTTTTGACGCCGATTCCATAATGTCGGCAAATTGTAATTTCATCAGCATGCGCAGCCGCGCAACATCGTCATCGGTAATTTCGGGGTTCATGCGTGCAGTGGCACATTCGCGCGCGATTGTTGCAATGACGGTATCAATATTTTGTGGGCTGGTTGATGTGTTTATTGTATTTGCGTACACATTTGCATGGCCGAAATGTGTGGCGGATACCTCATAGGTCAATCCTTGTTTGTTGCGCAGAATTTCGTGCAATTTTTTGCCCAACAAGAAACTGAATCTGTTTGTGGCCAGTGTTTGGGGTCTGTGTTCTAAATCGGCGGGAATTGTATTTTCAAATGCAATGCGCATCTGAATGTTTGCCTGATTACTTTTGTGATTATGTGCAACGATTGGTATAATTTTTTGTTGTGTGTGATGTACTGGGGATGATGGAATCCAGCCGAATAATTGTTCTAAATGTTGTAATGTTTTTTCTGAATCAATGATTTTACCAGATACGCAAATGGTCATATTTTGCGCAGACAATATTTTATAAAAATAATCTACCAGTTGTTCGCGTGAAAATGATTTTATAGTATCCGGTGTTCCTAGGAGATTGGACGCGCCAAATAGTTTTTCATAGCAAAATATGTTAAACGTGGACACATTGTCCATCATTTTGCGTCTGTATTCGTCCAGAATGACGCCACGTTCAATTTCAATCTTGCGCGGGTCAAACAGGGAATCGCGCAACTGTTCAGAAAATAGTTCTAATAATTTATTCAGATTTTCGGCCAGTACGCGTCCAAATAAACACAGTTTGTCGTATGATGTTCCTGCGTTGCGTGATGCGCCGATAGAGGCGGCGATATTGGTAGTTATGTCTTGTGTGTCTGGGTGTTGGCGTGTTCCCTTGGACAGCATATGTTCAATGAAATGCGTGATGCCAAATTCTGTGCCGGTGGTTTCGTCATTTGCCCCAGAATGTATGTCGATTTGAACATTGGTTGTTGCAATGTCAAAATCGTCCAGAATAACATTCAGACCATTTGATAATTTATGTATGTGTGGCGCGAATTCCATTTTGTGTCTTTATAATTTGTTATCCGATCCCATGATGTTTTTGATTTCATCTATGCAGTTGTCATAGATATTTTGGCGGGCGGGTTTCAGGAAATCGCGCGGGTTAAACATTTCGGGGTGTTGGCCCAGTGTCGCGCGGACGCCCGCGGTGAACGCCAGGCGGGAATCGCTGTCCACGTTTATTTTGCAAATATTCATTTCGGTCGCCGCGCGCAGTTGTTGCGGGTCGATACCCAATGCCCCGGGCAGTGCGCCACCAAATTCATTTATGGTTTTGACAAAGTGTTGCGGAATACTGCTTGCACCGTGCAAGACCAGTGGAAATTCTGGCAATTGTTTTGCGATTTCGTCCAATATGTCCAGGCGCAGTTTTTCATTTTCGTTTTTGCGTTTGTATGCGCCGTGGCTGGTCCCGATGGCGATGGCCAGTGAATCAATCCCAGTTACGTTCACGAATTTTATTACATCGTTGGGGTCGGTATAACTGGAATGGTCGGAAAATGTATTTTCATCTTCGATGCCGGATATTGTGCCCAGTTCGGCCTCGACCGAGGCGTCGTATTTATGAGCCAATTCGGCAACGCGACGCGACAGTTCCACGTTTTCGTCAAATGGCAATTTGCTGGCGTCAATCATAACGGATGAAAATCCCGATTCCAGTGCCGTGCGACATGCGTCAAAACTGGCCCCGTGATCCAGGTGTAATGCTATGCGTTCGTCCGGGCGAATGTTCGCACCACGCATCATACCCATCAGCAAATCGCCCCCCATGTATTTCAGGGCGGATTCCGACACGGCCAGTATGACCGGGCTGCGCGCGTCGCGGGCGGCGGACAAAATTGCCTGTAATGTTTCCATATTATAGAAATTAAATGCCGGCACCGCATAGTGGCGACGAATTGCGTCGGCAAATGTTGCGCGGGTGTTTGTTAAACCAAATTCAGAATATTTCATGGTGCATTTCCTTTTGCGGTGATTATACCATATTTGTGACCGGGGTGCCCGTGGAAAATTTACAACAAAACTTGACAACGGGCGATTTTGTGCAACAATAGAATCACGAATCGGGAGATGGCAGAGAAACAAAACGGTGTTTAACAAAGGGACACATATTATGAAAAAAACTTTGGTTTCTGTTTTTGCTTTAACGGCATTGGTTGGCTGCGCTGGCAGTTATGATTATTACAAGGGTGGTGTGAAATATTCCCAAGAAGGCGAAGATTGCGTATACTATATCGGCGAAGAAGGTCATCGTTTCAATCGTGAAATTTCCGATATGGACAACAGCAAGAAAATCGTTTATCGCAATACCCGTTGCGCAGATTTGTATGAACGCGATAACCTGGGCCAGGAACCACGTCACGATCGCCGCATTTTGGTCCCGGCGGCACGCGAAGTCACGGTTGCCCAACCTGTTCAGGTTTCGGCCCCATCATGTGGTTGCGCGACATGTGGTCAGCCTGTGCTGAAACGCCGTTATGTCATCGTCGCACAATAATAAAAAATGCGCCGTCGGCGCATTTTTTTTAGAGAATAGATAACAGATATTACGCGCACCGTTTGGTGCGCGTAATTGTTTATAAAATGTATTTGAATGGGGGCGGAATTTATGATAAAATTACCACAAAAGGAAAAGGGGTTTTCTATGAAAAAATTGTTGAACAAGGCGAATTTTGCACTGATTGGAATTTTTGCAACAATGTCGGCACATGCGGCACCGGGGGGCAATGGTCTGTGTGAATTGATCGAGCAAATGTACGGTGTGTTTACAACGTTGCGTACATTGGCGTTCGTTGGTGCGGCATTTGTTATTGCCGGATGGGCCTGGGGTTATATCTCTAAAGGCGAGGTTAAAAAAGACGATTTGAAAGACAAGGGTACCGGTATGTTGGTCGGCTTTGTGATGTTGTTTGGTATCGGTATTATTCTGTCGTTCTTTATGAGCGAGAGTGGTATGGCCTCTATCGGTTGCGAGGGTTTAATTCGTAATTGGTAATCAAGCGTTTCAAATTTCAAAAACAGGCGTCCGGATGGGCGCCTGTTTTTTTGTTTTTGTTGTTTATTTTTTATCTTCGATATTTGCCAGTGAAAACAGTACCGATGAAATTAACGATTGGTATGGTACATGTTGCTCGTCCGCCAATTGTTTTATCCGGTCCAGAATAGGGCGCGGAATCCGCATATTTATAACGCAATCTGATTTATTAAACGCGCGGTATGCGGCATATTCGCGCAGCAATGATTCTATGTTCATTATGAACAATTGCTGCATAACATTTGGCATATACGAACTCCTATACTAACTACAATACTGGCGTATTTACAGGTGACTATAACATTGTATTGGCGTTTGTCAATACAAATGTGAATACGGCTGTAATTACCGCTGTGATGACCGGTGTGTGGGCGGTTGTGTTGTTGTGCGAAAATGTTGCACGGATAATAGATGTTTGATTTTTTGAATGGATGAATATAGAATTAAACGCGTATAAATATGGAAAGGAAATTTGTGATGTTCAAAAAGATATTGTCTTTGTTTATTCTGTGTGTTGCATTTGCATTGCCAGCGCGTGGGGAATTAAAGGTTGATATTATTGCCGGTGCGACCGAGCCTATATCAATTGCCGTACAAAAGTTTGAATTGGGGGCGGGCGCATCGTCCAAAGATGCCGCCATGATACGCGATGTTGTTGAACGTGATTTGAAATCGACGGGACTGTTTCGTATTGTTTCGCACGATGCGTTGCCCGAATATGTAAAGATGGGCGATATGCCTAATTTTGGATTATGGGCGGCAATTAAAACCCAGGTATTGGTCCAGGCGACATTGAACGCGGAATCTGATGGGCGGTATAAATTGGAATTTTATGTTTGGGATGTTGCCGGCAAAGAACAGATCGAGGCGCAATCGCTGGTATCGTCCAAAAAATCGGTGCGTCGTTTGGCGCATATTATGGCCGATGCGATTTACGAACGTTTAACGGGCGAGATTGGCTATTTCGACACCCAAATAGTATTTATTGCCGAAACGGGACCGGTTGGTGAACGCGTAAAGCGTATGGCCATTATGGACCAAGATGGATATGGAATGCGGTATTTGTCTGATAAAAATACATTCGTTATGTCGCCGCATTTTTCGCCGAATATGCAAACGGTTGTGTTCCTGTCGTTCCGCGACGATGACCCAATGGTCTGGACGCTGGATTTGGACACCGGTGAACAACGTCGTTTGGGGCAATTTGGCGGAATGAATTTCGCACCGCGTTTTTCGCCCGATGGGTCGCGTGTTGCATTATCGCTGGTGAAAAATGGTTTAACACATATATATGAATACGACATTGAAAAGAAATCTTTGCGCCAATTGACATCTGGAAATTCATTGAACACCAGTCCGTCGTATTCGCCCGATGGCAAAAAAATGGCGTTTAATTCAGACCGCAGTGGCAACCAACAAATATGGGTGATGGATTTGGATAAATTGGAACCAACGCGCCTGACATACGGGGCGGGGCGGTATGCGACACCGGCGTGGTCGCCCGATGGCCAGTTTATCGCGTTCACTAAAATGGCGGACGATACATTCTATATCGGCATAATGGACCCACGTGGCCGCAATGAAAAAATATTGGCCGGTGGCTGGTATATGGAGGCCCCATCTTGGGCACCAGGATCGCGCCGGGTGGTATACTATGAAACCGAAAAGGCGCTGGATGGCATTGAACGCATCAGCCATATTCGCAGTGTTGATATTACTGGGCAAAATGTTTACGACATTCCATTGCCCGACGAAGTAAACGGCGTTGAACCAACATGGTCGCCAAAATTGCCATAAAAAATGCGCCATACGGCGCATTTTTAGAGAATAGATAATAGAGCATAGATAATAGATGCGGAAAATAATTTCATTTTTGGTTGTGTTGTTTGTTATTGGGGTGGCAAATGCCACGCCGGTTGTGGTTGATTATATTATTGATGGCGATACTTTTTCTGGGCGCGTTATGTTGGCCGACGATACAAAAATTACCGTGCGCGTTCGTATACGAAATGTTGATACGCCTGAAATTCATGGCAAATGTGAATCTGAAATCCGTGATGCAAATCGTGCCCGCGCGCGGTTGGAACAATTGTTGCCCATTGGCAAAACGGCCGATTTGCGCCAGATAAAGGATGATAAATATTTGGGGCGAATTGATGCGCTGGTTTTTATTGACGACCGTGATGTGGGGCAAATTTTAATAGATGAAAAATTGGGGCGACCATACGGCGGCGGCCACCGCGCCGGTTGGTGCGAGTAAGAGAGAGCAGAGTGCAGAGAGCAGAGAGCAATGACGTGCGCCGATGGCGCACTTGTTTTTTGTCGCGGACTAAGTTCCCCTCCGGTGGAGGGGTGTCCGCTAGGACGGGGTGGTCTTGAGAGCTCGCGATGATGTGTATAAAAAAAAGACCACCTCCCCGCTACGCGGGACTCCTCCACAGGAGGAGAACTTACTACGTTCCTGTTGCCGGATAAGTTCCCCTCTGGGGAGTCGGGGTGCACGCGATAGCGTGCGGGGTGTCGCCATTGCTCTCTGCACTTTGCTCTCTGAAAAGCGCCGCCCGATGGCGGCGCTTTTATGCACTGTGGCGGTTGATTGCCGCGCTGATTTCATCCAGTGATGCGTTGCATGGCAACATTGGTTCAAACCAAACATTGGCGGTGCCACCACGCATACGGCCATGCTTTGGCCAATACAGGCCCGCATCGGTGCCAACCGGCAAAATGGGTAATTTTAATTCGTGCGCCAGGTACAACAGACCACGTTTTAATGAAATGTGCTGGCCCGGTTTCACACGCGTGCCCTCGGGGAAAATAATCAGAATTTTGCCATCCATAATTTTTTCGGCCACATTGGTTGCCAATTTATGCATATTTGTTGCGCCGCGCGCACGGTTCACCGGTTGCAGGCCCATGCGCCAAAATGCCCATCCATAAATTGGAAACCATATAATTTCGCGTTTTACAATGAAAAAAGAATTTGGAATATGCGTCGCCAAAATGGCTATTTCCAATATAGACATGTGTTTGGCGGCAATTATCGCCTTGCCATCCAGGCGCATATTGTCATTTGGTGTGCATGGAATACCGTTTTCCTCGGTCGGGGGACAATGTATTTCGTATTTTATGCCAACAATCAATCGGGCCAGAACCAGAACGCCCCCGGCGCATGTCCGCACCAGAAAATCGTTCAGTGGCTTGGATACCAATCCAAGTAAAATAATTGGTGACCACACGACATAATATATTGCCAATACTAATTTGAATATCACGGTCTTTATCATATTTGTTCCTTTAACTTTCCTTGATTCCAATCATTGTCACAATGTATTTTATATACTCGGTTATCCAGCGTTGCAATCTTTGCGGTGCCGGCATACCATACAGTCGCGTTGGGCATGCGACTATGTCTGTGTTTGGTAATTCGTCGTGCAATAAATATATGGCACGATTGATATGATCCTCGGTCGTTATGACGACAATGCGGGCCAGGTTTTCGCGGGCGACAATGTCGCGTATGGCGATGGCATTTTGATATGTTGATTTCGATTGCGATTCAACATTGATGCGGTTTGTCATTTCGTACGATGTCGGCGCCCCAACACCAATGATGTATATTTGTGTGTCGGGATATTGGCGCCCAATGCGCATTGCAAACGGTATACGCCGCATATCACCGGTCAGAACAAATATGCTGTCGTTTGACTGTATTGGGCCACATTGGGTCGGGGCCACTGATTTGAACACGATGCCCCCCAATATGAATAATCCCAATAACAGCAAAGATGGAGTTAAAATTTTCATCAATTATTTTCAAGAATCTTTAATGTAGTGCGCCGCGAAATTTCCATTGCAAAAAACATAATCAGCACCGGCAACAACGCCAATGCAAACCATCCCCATGCCGACAGCCCCAGCATCGCCATCAACCCAACACGTGCGGTGCGTGCGGCGCCCAGCACCATCATCAAAATCAATGCCGCCGCCATAAAGCCAACCAGGCCCGATGTGGCGGATATTTTTGCCACGATAATTTGCATTTGGCGGGCAACAAACGAATCGGATGCACCAATTTGGTTTAATATTTCCAATTCGCGTTTATGCAGCATTGCGGTATTGCGTGCGATGTACGATATGCATACGCCAATCGTTCCCAACACCATGGCCAAGACCAGGGTTGAAATCAGAATCAAATACCACCCCGCATTGGTTGATGTTTTTAATGCGTTGGCATGTGTCAGAAAACGCGCACGGTTTGAAATTTGCTGTTCAACATATTGCAAATCGGATTTAGATTTGAATTTTATTTCGTACATTTGTGGCAGGTATTTTTTCAATGTATCGCCACCCGATGACATCCACGGCCGCATTAAATTTTGCATTTCGGTTGTTGTGATTTCATCAACAGATGCCATTTTATCGTGATTGTCGGTAATAATTTGCTTTACCGATGCGGCATTTTTTGTGTCGGTTATTTGAACCGTTGCAAATAAATCCCACTGGGTATTCCAACGCATAACGCCGGTACCAATGGCCAGGCCAATTCCCAACGACAGCACCGCCAGAAATGTCAGCAATGACATAATTGCCGTCATAAATACAGATTGCTGGCGCACCAGCGAAAATACAACAGGTGTTTTCATTACGCGTTCCCAATATCGTCAAATTGTTTTGATAATTCTGAAAAATAGTTTTGTGGTTTGGGGCCCTTCCATACCTTTTTCACATCAGATTCTGGGGCAGGGGCCTTTTTCGTGCCGCCAACAAAACCGACCCGGTGGTTTTCCACATGAATAACCGGGAATTTATATGTATCCATTAATTTTTGATTATGGGTGGCCAAAATTATCGTCGTGCCGAACATTTTGTTCATTTGTATAAACAATTCCATCAATCGTGACGCATTTTCGTCGTCCAGATTGCCGGTCGGTTCGTCGGCCAGTAATATCGCCGGCTGGATGATAATCGCACGCGCAACCGATACGCGTTGTTGTTGCCCGCCTGACAGTGCCATTGGGTTTGCGTCGGCATATTTGGCCAGGCCAACCCATTCCAGAACCTTGGCCACCAGTTTTTTTATTTTATCATCGGGCAGACCGCGCACACGCAGCGGCAATGCAATGTTGTCAAACACCGTCAAATGCGACAGCAAAGAATATTCTTGGAATACAATTGCCATTTTGTGGCGCAGACGCGCAATATCGTCGCGTGAAATTCCGTCGGTTGATTGGCCAAATAATTTGATTTGCCCACGCGACGGCCGGTGTAATTGGTATATCAGCCGTAATAGGGTGGTTTTACCGGCGCCCGACGCGCCCGATAAAAAATAAAATGAACCCGCATTGATGTTAAATGAAACATCTGTTAAAACATCGCGCCCACCGTCGTACGCGGCGGCCACATTTGCAAATGAAATCGCTGTCTTTTCTTCCATGATTTGGATATTAGTAAAAAAAAAAATCGGGGTCAAAAGAAAAGTTCAAAGTTCAAATGAATAAAGCAGTGCGCCATTCGGCGCACACATTATTTGAACTTTGTACTTTGGTATTTGAACTTTGAAAAAACGGGGCGACGCCCCGTTTTTTTATTTTTCCACAACCTTGGTTGTGACATTTCTGTTTTTTGCCCATACTTCCTCGCCGCTGCCGGGGTACTGTGGGTTTTCTTTGCCGTATGAAATGGTTTTAATGCGTTCTGGTTCAATTCCGTCGCGAATTAAAACATGTGCGGCATTGCCCGCGCGCAACGCGCCCAGTGCCAAATTGTATTCGGTGGAACCGCGTTCGTCACAGTGACCCTCCAGTCGGACATTCTGGTCGGGATGTAATTTCATATATTTTGCCTGGGCATCCAGACTGTCGCGTGCCTGGTCCGAGATTTTTGCAGAATCAAACGCGAAATAAACCTGGTCATTATTAATGTCATTCGGGGCGCCACAACATGCCGCCAAACCCAATAATGCAATACAAGCAAAAATTTTGTTCATAATTTTTCCCTTTTCGTTTGAATAACTCCCACCTGGTGTATATTAAACAAATTATTCACAAAAAAGTCAATATTTACTTTTTTACTATTTTGAAACAGGGCAAAAATGTGATATACTTTGCCCAAGATATTGGAAGGAGAATTTTAACATGAAAAAATTAGTTTCGTTGTTTGTGCTGATTGGTATGACATCTGCGGCCACTGCGGCACCCAGCTATATTCAGCCGGATCGTCGTGGCGGTTATAATGTGACATACGATTACACGGACAAGGCAAAAACAGGCTGGTATATGACCGCCCGTGCCGAGATTAGTTTCCTGAATTGGAAGAATAAATACTCGTCTGATTTGTTGTCGGCGACGGCTGATCTGTCGGCCGACAGCGACAGTTACTCGTTTGAACCCGTATTCGGGGGCAGTTTGGCCGCCGGTCGTCATTTCGGATATTTCTGGCGGGGCGAGGTCGAGGCCGGATACATCGGTCATTTCGAAGATAAAGATGCTGGCGCAGAATTCAGCCTGCAAATCCCGTACATTTCGGCCAACGGATACTATGATTTCTTGAACGGTGTGTATGTTGGTGGTGGTTTGGGTATTGCCGCGCCAATGACAACATTGGATATTAAATTTGCAAATGTATATTCCGATGGTACCAGCCGCAGCAAAACGGCCATTGCGCCAATGGCAAACATTGCGGTCGGGTATTCAACCAAATTGGATGACAATTTGATATTGGATTTGCGCTATCGTTTGGCGGGTATGACTGGTTCAAAACACAGCATTGGAATCAAGAACAACAGACCGACATACGGCAATTTCGAAAACAAAATCGACATGATTTGGGATAATTCTATATCGGTTGGCGTCAGATACGAATTTTAATTACGAAAGGTATTGACCCCGATTCGCAAAATATGATAGAATCAAGGTAAGCAGAGAGAGTCATGAAAAATAACACCAAAATATCGATATTTGCAATTGTGTGTGCGGCGTGTGCCGCGGTTTCCGGGGCTGACGCGGCGTCATCGGTGCGTTCGTTGGGTGGGGCTGGAACTTATTCCAGTGCATCGGCCGCGTCGAATGCAGCATCAACCGGTGCGGCGCGTGCGGGGTCGTTGCGTGTGACACCAACGGCGGGGAAAACCGGCGCTGTGGCGTCAACAACGCCGGCGACATCAACAACGACGGGCCGTGTGGCGACAACGCCGCGTTTGTCCATTGGGAAATATTTGGGTGGTACCACATCCGTCAGCGGGGGCAGTTCTACGCGCCCAGATCCGGGCGAGAGCGGCACAACCGATCCGTCGGTTGTGGCGGATTTGCGGCGCCAGGTTGAACAGTTGCAACGCGATGCCGAGGGGTTGCACCAGGCGGACGATAATTTGTCCGACCAATTGGGTGATAAACAGGATATATTGGTGCCGACATCCGATGGTTTTATCATAATTGATAATACGACAAACGAAATCTATGTTGATGTTGATGGGTTAAAGGATCAAATCGGCAGTATCGCCGGCCAGGATGGGCGCGAGGTTGAAATTGGTTCAAATGAAGAAGATTTGTTGTGGCGATATGTGGGCGAAAGTGATGCCGATTGGCGCCAGCTGATTTCCAAGGCAGAAATTATGGGGCCTCAGGGACCGGCGGGTGAGCCCGGTACGCCGGCAGATTTAAGTGCGTATTCCACAACAGAACAAATGAACACCGCGATTGCGAATGCAATCAGTGCATTGTCTACAATCTATGCGGCCAAGGATGATGTGTATACCAAGGCCGAGGTTGATGCAAAAATTACCCAATCCGGCACATTTGATGCGGATCAGTATTATACCAAGACTGAGACCAACACGGCACTGGAAGGTAAACAAAATAAATTGACCGCGGGCACGAATATTACGATTGATGGCGATACTATTTCGGCGGAATCGTACGATGACGCGGCGGTGCGTGCGTTGATAAATGCGAATGCCGCAAACATTACCGCAAATAAAAATGCCGTAGATGCAAATACCGCGAATATCACGACGAATACAACCAATATCACTGCGAACACTGCGGCGATTTCGGCAAATACAACGGCCATTTCAAACAAAGCGGACAAGGCAACGACCCTGGCGGGATATGGTATTGATGATGCGTATACCAAGACCGAGGTTGATGCAAAAATTACCCAATCTGGTACATTTGATGCGGATCAATATTATACCAAAACCGAAACGAATACCGCGTTGGCGGACAAACAGGATAAATTGACCGCGGGCGCGAACATCACGATTGATGGCAATACCATTTCGGCAACCGGTGGTATGGTGGCGCCCGAGACGGCTGGCAACTATATATTTGCGGCCGACGGCAATGGTGGTGGCACATGGTCCGAGATTATAATTGTGGAACCCGAGTAAATCCGGGAAATAGGGATGAAATATAACCAAGGAAAAAACAGATGAAAATAAATAATATCGCATTTTCTGGATTTGTGGCGGCAATCATGTCGGTTGGCGCGGCGGCGGCGGCCGATGGCACGGCCAAGAAAATCGCCAGCCAGGCCTATGTTGACAATTTGGTTGGTACCAAGGCGAATGTGGTTGCAAATGTTGGCGCCAATGCTGGCAATGTTGCAACGGTTGATGCAAATGGCCAATACCAGGTTTCCACAACATCAATTGGTGATTTGGCGACAAATGCGGCATTGACAACAACCAACAATGCGGTGACCGGTTTGACAACACGTGTTGGCACAACTGAAACAAATGTCACGGCATTACAGGAAGCGGTGACCGGTAAAGAGGATTCGTCGAACAAGGCGACCGAAATTACCGATGCGAACAAGGCGTCGGGCACACTGTATCCATCGGTTGGCGCAATCGTTAAATTTACCGAGGATAAAGTTGCGCAAATTGTCGCGGGCGATATGGGCGACGCATTGGCGGCCAAGGCCGATAAAGTTTCTGGTATGACCGCGGAAAACACCGACGGCATCGCAACTGTGAACGCGGCCGGTCAGTATGTTGCCACATCAACCAAGATTTCTGATCTGGCCACGGCAACCGCGTTGAGCGCTGTATCGACCCAGGTTGACACCAACAAAACAGATATTTCATCGTTGAAAACATCTGTTGCGGGTAAAGAAGATGTGTCAAACAAAACCAAGGTGATTTCAGCGGAATCGACCGACGACCAATACCCAACGGCCAAAGCGGTGAACGATATGTTTGACCTGGCACTGGGCGACATTGATGGCAAGGAAGACAAATCCAACAAGGTGACCACAATATCGTCAACATCGACCGATGTTCAATATCCATCGGCCAAGGCTGTGAACACATTGGTTGACGATTCCGTCAGCACATTGACCGATTTAATGACCGAGGCTGACACCGCGCTGGGCACCCGTATTGATGGCGTGGCGACCAGCGTCGCAGCCAAGGCGGACAAGGTCACCGGTGTGACCGCTGAAACCGCGGGCGGCATCGCAACCGTGAATGCAACCGGTCAATATGAAATGTCCACAACAAAAATTTCTGATTTGGCAACCAAAAATGATATCACAACGGAATTAAATGGCGTTGAAAAGACCGCAAACCGTGTTGATGAAATCGCGGCCGCCGACAAAGATTCCACAACCAAATACACATCAGTCAAGGCCGTGACCGCATACGCGGTACCGAAACCAGGCGAAAATTGCACGGCCGAATCCGGACGTTGCGTGTTGTCGGTTGATACGAATGGCAACCCATACTGGATGGATGTGACAGACCCGTTGGAATAAACAGATTAGAAAAACAATAAAAAAAGAAAGGAAAGAAAAATGAACAAATTAACCGCAGGTATATTTACCGTAATGTTGGGGATTGTCGCGGCAAACAGCGCCGCCGCCGCCGTTGCATCCCGTGGATATGTTGACCAAGAAGTTGGCAAAAAGCAAGACACATTGGTCACCGGTGAAAATGGAAACATCGCCGGTTCAAACGGTATCGATGTGACAGTTGTTGATGGCAAAATCACAATTGATGGTACAAAAGCCCAGTATGACGACAAGGCAATCAAAGCAGATATCGAAGCAAATAAAACTGCAATTGCTGGTAATACAACATCAATTGGTGAAAATAAAACCGCCATTGATGGTTTGAAAACAACCGTAGAAGGCAAAGAAAATTCTGCTAATAAAGAAACTACATATAACAAAGATGCAACCGACAAGGCTGTAAAGTTCCCGACCGTTGCCGTCGCCGAAGAAATTGCGAAAAATGCAGCGGATGCGGTTTCAACCGATTTGACGACATTGGAAGGACGTGTTTCCACCAATGAAACAAATATCGGTACAAATACAGATGCAATCACAAAATTGAATGCCGATAAAACCACCGAAGGCTCGGTTGATTATAAAATTGATGCGGCAACAACCACAATCACGAATGCGTACACCGCGGCCGATACTGCATTGGATGAAAAAATTACAGCCGCCCAAACCCAGGCAGACAAGGGTGTAACCGATGCCGCCGCGGCAAAATCCGCTGCGGATACCGCACAAGAAACCGCGAACGCCGCGATTCCAAAGCCACAGACAGCGTGTGACGATCCCAATAATGATGGTTGCGCGTTGGTTTATAGAAACGGCGATTATGTATGGGAAATCATTGAACGCGCCGATACCGAAAACCAGGTCACAGGTGAATAATAAATAACCAAATGCCGTGGTGCGTCGTTGGCGTGCCATGGCATAAATTTTGATAAATGAAAGCAAAGGAAATAAAAATGAAAAAATTATCGGGAATATTTGCGATTTCAATGATTGCAATTATGACGGCCGGCGCCGCCCGCGCAGACATCGCATCAAGCAAGTACGTTGATGACCAGGTTGGACTTCGTGTTGCCACAGACCAGGGTGTGGCTAATGCAGGAAAGACAATGGTTGTTAATGCCGAAGGTAAGGTCGCACCAGGCACAGTATCGTATGATGATTTGGATAACAAACCGACAATTCCAGCGGCCCAGGTAAATGCGGACTGGAATTCGACAGAAGGCGTTTCCCAAATCTTGAACAAGCCGACATTGGGTGACTTGGCGGCCAAGAGCACCATCTCGAACGCAGATGTTGCCGCTAATGCCGCTATTGACCAGTCCAAGATTTCTGGTTTGACCGATGATTTGGCGGGCAAAGTTGCCACAGACCAGGGTGTGGCTAATGCAGGAAAGACAATGGTTGTTAATGCCGAAGGTAAGGTCGCACCAGGCACAGTATCGTATGATGATTTGGATAACAAACCGACAATTCCAGCGGCCCAGGTAAATGCGGACTGGAATTCGACAGAAGGCGTTTCCCAAATCTTGAACAAGCCGACATTGGGTGACTTGGCGGCCAAGAGCACCATCTCGAACGCAGATGTTGCCGCTAATGCCGCTATTGACCAGTCCAAGATTTCTGGTTTGACCGATGATTTGGCAGGTAAACAGGCTACATTGGGTGCCACCAATGTCACCACCACAGGCGAAGGTAATGTTGTGACGGCGGTTACCGCGGCTGATGGAACAGTCACTGTCAGCAAAACATTAACACTGGGTGATTTGGCGACGGCCGCACCGGGCGCGTGCGGCGATGCCACGAATAAATGCGTATTGGTTTTTGATGGCACGACATACAGCTGGGAAGTTGTTAAACGCTAGGTGCGTGTGAACATTGTGTGATATGGGAATCCCCATATCACACATCAAGGTGATTTTGTTACTAGTGCATATATAAATCGGGTTATGTTTAATATTGGACGATATTTTGTTATTATGTGTTTGATGGCCATATTTGCCTTGCCGGCCATGGCTGATGATGTTGTCAAAAAGGATGGAACAATCGCATCGGTTGAGTATGTTGAACGTGAAATGCAACCGCTGTTAAATGATGGAACCGCGCTTGAACGCGCCAAGACCGTTGTTGTCAACGATACGGAAACCAAGGATGGCAATGTGATTTCAAATGTTACGGCGACGGGTGATGGAACCATTACATTTACAAAGACCAAGGTTGCAACCGGGACGGACGTGACCAATGCAATCAATGCACTAGATTCAACATCATCGGGTACGGGTGCGGTGGTGACCGATGTATCCCAGACCGACGGCAAGGTTTCTGTGACCAAGGGCAATGTAAAAATTCCGGTTGGTGGGCAAAATGCCACCACATACGCCGCTATTTGGATAGAATAAAAAATGCGCCGGTGGCGCATTTTTAGAGCACAGAGCATAGATAATAGATGATAGAGAGTGCGCCGACGGCGCACTTTTTCATTCCCCCCACAGTTCCTGTTCCCCTCTGGCCAGGGGTGCCCGCCAGGGCGGGGTGTCGTTTTATAATTCCGTGGGGGGCTGATGGGAACTAAACTTATTATTGGTACATACTAAGTTCTCCTCCAACGGGTCCCGCAAAATCGTCAGATTTTGTGGGTGTTTCCATGGAGGAGTACCGCGTAGCGGGGAGGTGGTCTTTTATTTGAAACTTTGTGCAACATTACGCACTCTCAAGACCACCCCGGCCTGCGGCCACCCCGAACCGGGCCCCGCGGAATTGTCAAATTCCTTGGGTGGTTCCCGGAGGGGAACTTGGTACACGGCATAAAAAACATTGTGTCTATAAAATAAGAATCAATACATAAAACATCGTCATACCGGCGCAGGCCGGTATCCATTGCCCCGCAGGGACATATTCACCACTACCCCGTCCGCTGCGCGTCCACCCATTCGCCAGCGAAGGGGATTTTGCTCTGCGACGATAATAGGCATCGTTCCCCTCTGGGAAGTCGGGGTGCTCGCCAGGGCGGGGTGTCACCGGGATCCAGGTTATTAATGCTGTCCACCGATGGTGGACACATCCTTTGAACTTTGCACTTTGAACTCTGAACTTTTTACAGCGGCGGCGCGCCAGCAGAGCCGGATGGCTTAAAACAATGATACCAGGCATATTCCCAGGCCGGCGGCGATAATTGCGCCCAATGTCAATGGCCAGAAATATTTTTTCACAATTGCGTTCGCGCGTTCCTGGAACCGCCACAATAAATACCCCACAATGGCAAAGCGCCCCGTGCGGAATATCGCCGAAACTGCCAAAAACAACCACATTGGGAACCCTATAAAGCCCAACCATATTGCCAGCAATTTATACGGTATTGGTGTGACTGCGGTCAAAACTATAATCAATATACCATATTTTGAAAACATGGGTTTTATGGCGGTTTCAATCAATTCGGGGTTTGAAAAAGTGTTTATCAACCATACGCCGACCGAATCGTACAACCATGCGCCAATTAAATATGCCAATGCACCGCCAACAATCGAGCCCAATGCCGCCGCCACCGTGATGGGCAGGGCGCGCTTTTTATTCGCAATGATGGGCGGGGTCATAAAAACCTCGGGCGGGACAAACAGGAATATAGATTCACATATTGTCAGAAAAAACACCATCCACGCGTACGCCGGGCTTTCGGATTTTTTTAATATATATTCGGCAAATTTCATTTTATTCCCCTGGGGTAAAAATTTTTCTTGATTGTAATTGAATATTTAATATTTTACAATCACATTATATATATAAAGTCGGGGTTTAATTATGCCAAGAAAACAAAACACCAATAATTCTAATCGTGCGGGACGCGTCGCGGCCAAGGTGCAAACACTGGTTGCGGAAATTTTGCGCGATAATTACAGCGACGATAAATTGTTGGGCGGCGTGTCGTTGGTGGGGGCGGTCGCGCACGGCGGGTTGCAGTTTGTGCGTTTGTTCTATTATTCGCGCAATTCCGATGTTGCCGCGGTACAGAAACGGTTGGATGAAATTACACGCACGGTCCGGTATGAATTGGCCGCGCGTATGGACCAAAAATATGTGCCAGAAATTAAATTTGAATATGACGACACATTGGAACGCGCCGCACGAATTGATGCGCTGTTGGAAAATCTGTAAAAATGTCGCCATACGGCGACATTTTTAGTGATAAAGTGATACAGTGAAATAGTGAAAAATACGGTTGAAAGTTCAAATATACTGGTGTATTATTGCCGCATGCGTCAAAAAAATATCAGAAATTTTGCCATTGTTGCACATATCGATCACGGTAAATCGACCCTGTCGGACCGGTTGATTGAATATACCGGTGGCCTGCAATCGCGCGAGATGAAGGCCCAGGTTCTGGATTCTATGGATATTGAGCGCGAACGCGGTATTACGATAAAGGCCCAAACGGTGCGTCTGAATTATCATGCGCGCGATGGGCAAATATACCAATTGAATTTGATGGATACGCCGGGACATGTCGATTTTTCTTACGAGGTGTCGCGCAGTCTCGCCGCGTGCGAGGGCGCGCTGGTCCTGGTTGATGCGACCCAGGGTGTTCAGGCGCAAACACTGGCGAACGCATATCTGGCATTGGACAATGATTTGGAAATGTTGCCGGTGTTGAACAAGATTGATTTGCCGTCCAGTGATGTTGCGGCGACGCGTGAACAAATTGCCGATGTTATTGGGCTGGACGCCGAAAATGCAATGTGTGTGTCGGGCAAAACCGGGGCGGGCGTTCCCGAATTGCTGGAAGAAATTGTGCATAAATTGCCGTCGCCGCACGGCGATGAAAATGCGCCGACGCGCGCGCTGTTGGTCGATTCGTGGTACGATTCGTATCTGGGCGTGGTGGTGTTGGTGCGTGTGGTTGACGGCAAGTTATCGCGTGGCCAGAAAATCAGATTCCTGGCAACCGGGGCGGAATACACGGTTGAAAAAATCGGATACTTTACACCCAAGATGATTGATACAGATGCACTGGAAACCGGTGAAATTGGTTTTATTATCACGGGAATGAAAACTATTCATGATTGCCGTGTGGGTGACACCATTGCCGACGCAAAATTTGCCCAGAATGCCGAACCGTTGCCGGGGTTCAAACCATCGGTGCCGGTCGTGTTTTCGTCGTTCTTTCCGGTGTCGGCCGATGATTATCCAGACCTGCGCGACAGTGCGGAAAAACTGGCGTTGAACGATGCGTCGTTTATGTTCACAACGGAAAAGTCGTCTGCGCTGGGGTTTGGGTTGCGGTGTGGTTTCTTGGGATTGCTGCACATGGAAATTATCAGCGAGCGCCTGGCGCGCGAGTTTAATTTGTCGCTGATAAACACGGTGCCCAGTGTGCTGTACAAGGTGCATTTGCGCGACGGCACGACGATTAATTTGGAAAATCCGGCTGATATGCCCGATTTGACCAAAATCGAATCGATTGAAGAACCGTGGGTTCGCGCCACAATTATGATGCCTGATAAATATATGGGCGGAATAATGTCATTGTGTTCGGAACGACGCGGGGTCCAAGAAAATATTTCCTATGTTGGAAATCGTGCGGTTTTGGTATACCAATTACCATTGGCAGAAATAGTGTTCGATTTCTATGACCGGGTGAAATCCATATCGTCGGGATATGCATCGTTTGACTATGTGGTCAATGGCTATCAACCGTCTGATTTGGTCAAGGTTTCAATTCTGGTCAACGATGAAAATGTAGAGCCGTTGTCGTTTATGTGTCATCGCAGTTTTGCCGAACGCCGTGGTCGCCAAATTGTTGAAAAGTTAAAAGATTTAATTCCACGCCACCAGTTCAAAATACCATTACAGGCGGCAATCGGTGGAAAAATTATTGCGCGTGAAACTATAGCCGCGTATCGCAAAGATGTCACGGCGAAATGTTATGGCGGGGATATTACCCGCAAACGCAAACTGTTGGAGAAGCAGAAGGAGGGGAAAAAGCGTATGCGCACATTTGGGAATGTTGAAATTCCACAAAGCGCGTTTATCAATGCACTGAAGGTGTCTTGAACAAAAGGATAAAAAATGATGCTGATACAAAAGTTGAAATATAAACTGATGGTAGACAAGCAGACGCGTGCCAATGACATTGAGCAATACAATCAATTGGTGAAAAAATACAATCGTGCGTGTGATGTTCGTGATGAAAAGAAACGCAATATCACCAGACATATTTTGTTGACACCAGGCATTTGGTTTTACCGGACGTGCATTATACGAGTGTCGTATGTGACTGATACTTTTGGTAATCATATCCGCATAGATCGTCCGTATTATGCTTTTTCATATCCATGCCAGTATTTCACATCACAGCAATGTATAAACCGTGGGTGCAAACTGCATGAAAAAAATGCCGAATATTTTCGTGCCATTGACAAGTGCGAACGGTTAAATGCGCGCTTGGAAAATTTCTGGAACGAAAAATATCTCGCGTTTGCAAACAAACAAAAATCAAAATAAAGGAATGTAAAAATGTTTATTGAAAAAATTAAAGGATTCTTTGCAGAATATAATGCATTGAAAAAATCACGTGATGAAAAATATCGCATTGCGTGTGACGCGGCCGATAAAATGGTTGTTGAATTGCCGCATGATTGGGCCGATGGGGTTGATGGTCATGATTTGCATAGTGGCGTGCAGCCGTGGTGTGTGTCGTATATGATGAGTCGTCCAGTAAATATTTTTGGTCACAGAAAAGAAGTGATTGCTAAATATCGTTGTCGTTTCTTTGATGAAAAACACGTGTGCTGTCATAAAAACTGCCCGTCGTATAAACAAAACAAAGAATATATAGAAGCCGCCGATGATTATAAAAAATCTTGTGATGCGGTAAATCGTTATTTCTTTGGTGAACGTACCAAATAATACCGGGGGAAAATATGATTGCAAAGTGGGCAAAATATTGCCAGAAAGTTCCATACAGCATTCGCGCAATTGACAGTGCCGAATACCGCGCGTTGAAAAAGCGTTGCAAAAAACTGCGTGCCGAAATGATGATGGCGTATCAAGATATGGGATGGATTATTGACCGTGCGCGTGATGTTGATGATTTGAATGCGTGCCTGAAATACTATGTTGATGTAAATCCACATTCAAACCGCTTGACTGTTGATGTGCACAGTTGTTCGCAATTTGACAGCGAACACAAATGCACAGATCGGTCATGCTTTATGCGTTCATGGAATGTGCATTATTTTCAACTGCGCGACGCGTATAAAAATTTAATTTTGACCAAAAGAAATTTTTGGGCCAACAAATATGAACGCGTAAAGTAAAAATTTGGGGAATGCGCCATGGCACATCAATTCTTTTTTAATCCGTTCATATTGGATAATTTGCCGTCGCCGGCGGCGGGTTTTGATGTTGTCCAGGATTTGTCTGAACCGCGTTTGCGTATGTATATTACCAGTCGTGGCGTAAAAACTTTTTTTGTGCGCCACCGTGTGCGTGGCCGCGATACGCGCATTATAATTGGTAATTACCCAGATATGGATATCGAAGACGCGCGCAGCGCCGTGCCGGATGCGTTGGCGCGGGCTGATGCACCGATAAGGACACGCAACCGCAAAATGAGTTTTGAAAAACTGGTGAATCTGTATATGGCGGGTCGTGTGCGCCGCACAGATGCATCGCGGGCAAAACTGATGCGTTCGATTCTCCGCCATTTGGGCGATTTGTTTGATAAAAACATATCGGATATTTCGCGTGATGATTGTGTGGCGGTTATTTCAAAAATCGATGGGCCGGCCATTGCCGCGCGTATCCAGGATTTACTGCAAAGTATGTTTTTATATGCGGCGTCCATCGGGTGCATCGCGGCCAGTCCCATTACCGATTTACCAAAGATAGAACAAAATCGTCGTGTGCGCCCGTTGAACAAACACGGTTTTGTGCGCTTGGTGAATGCAATAAAGCGTGAAAAGTCGCCAAACCTGCGCGCGGCGTTTTTAATGTTGGTGTATGGGTTTGCGCCAAAATCACAAATCTTTGCAATGCAGTGGCGCGATTTAGATTTCAATCATTATATGTGGAATGACAAACCTTTGTCTGATTTGGCGGTCGTTTTGTTGCAGGATTTACCGCAAAACGGTCGGTGGGTTTTCCCCGGACGGGGGCGCGGCCATTTGATCGACCCGCGTCATGCGTGGCGCGCGATTGCGGCGGCATCGGGAACCCCGAATGTGACAATGGATGATGTAAATAAATTCTTGATGCGGCAATTGGTTTGGGCGTCTGACCGCGAGGATATACGCGATAATATGAACAAATTGTTGGCCGAATTATTGGCGCTGTAATTTTTGGGAATTGTTACCGTTTGTTATAATTTCTTGACACCTGGGCCATAAAATGATAGTTTTAGATAACGACGCCCCAGTGCGGGCCAAAAAATTAACCGAAACAAAGGATAAAAAATGACAACTTTTGAAAAAGTAAAGAAAATCGTAGCCGAAAAATTGAATGTCAAGGAAGATACTATTTCCGAAACTTCCACATTCGTGAACGATTTGGGTGCTGATTCTTTGGATGTCGTCGAATTCGTTATGGAAGTGGAAAAAGAATTCGATATCACCATTCCAGACGAAGAAGCTGCAAAATTGAACACAGTTGGTGATGCTGTCAAGTATATCGAAGCGCACCAGAAATAATCCGGCGTTTCAGTAAAAATGTTCCGTCGCACGGGTGTATGCCTGGCGGCGGATTTTTTTCTGTATTTTATGTGATAAACAGTTTATCATTGCACTGTGTTTAACCATGACAAAGGACAAGTTATGAGAAAAGTAGTTATTACTGGTATGGGAATTGTATCGCCTGTTGGTACCGGTGTTGAATATGCGTGGAAAAATGTTGTTGCGGGGAATTCTGGAATTCGCAAAATTGATACTTTTGATGCATCGGTATTGGCAACGCAAATTGGTGGTATTCCGGTCCGTGGGACCGAGCCCGGCCAATATAATCCCGAGGCTGTTTTAGATCCACGCGAAATGCGCAAAATGGATAAATCTATTATGTATGGTGTTGTTGCCGCTGACGAGGCATTGCGTGATGCGGGGCTGATTGATTATGATGGTGACAAAGAACGCATCGGTGTGTCGGTTGGTGCGGGTATTGGTGGGCTGACATCTATTTATGAAAACTGTATTGAATTGTATAATGGTGGTCCGCGCCGCATCAGCCCGTTCTTTATTCCAAAATCTATTATCAATATGACGGCGGGTCACATTTCCATTAAATATGGTTTAAAGGGACCAAACCTGGCGGTTGTGACCGCATGCGCGACCGGTGCCCATTCAATTGGCGAGGCGGCGCGTTTAATCGAACATGGGGATGCCGACATTATGGTTGCCGGTGGAACCGAAGGTGCAATTGATGTTATCGGCATTGCGGGATTTAACGCGATGAAGGCATTGTCCACGCGCAATGATAACCCAACCGCGGCATCGCGCCCGTGGGACAAAGACCGCGATGGTTTCGTTATGTCCGAAGGTGCCGGTATTTTAATTCTGGAAGAATATGAACACGCCGTGGCGCGTGGTGCCAAAATTTATGCCGAGGTTGCTGGATATGGTCTGTCGGGCGATGCATATCATATAACCGCACCGGCCGAAGGGGGCGAGGGCGGTCTGCGCGCGATGCGTGCGGCGTTGCGTGACGCCGGGTTGCAACCGTCAGATGTTGATTATGTAAACGCGCATGGGACATCAACTGGTTTGGGCGATATGGGCGAATTGGCGGCGGTTCAAAAATTGTTTGGTGATTTGCCGGTATCTATGTCGTCAACAAAATCTGTGACAGGGCACTTGTTGGGGGCGGCCGGCGCGGTCGAGGCGATATTCTGTGCATTGGCTATTCGTGATGGCGTTGTGCCGCCAACCATCAATTTGGAACATCCCGAAGAAGCGGTTGGTAATTTCGACCTGGTGCCAAATGTGGCCAAGAAACGCAAGGTTGATGTCGCCATCAGCAACAGTTTCGGTTTCGGTGGAACAAATGCATCGTTGGTATTAAAACGGTGCCAGTAATAAAAAATGCCCCAACGGGGCGTTTTTTAGAGAATAGATAATAGAGCATAGAGAATAGATACAAAAAACACACCACAAGAGTGGTGTTCTTTATTTTGGTCGGAGTGACTGGGTTCGAACCAGCGACCTCTACGTCCCGAACGTAGCGCTCTACCAGGCTGAGCTACACTCCGAATGCTGACAATATTATACCTTTATTTAAAAATTACAAATACTTTTTTTGAAATTCGCGTCCTGAATGTGTTTTCAGATAACTTTCAAATCGTTCTGCTTGTTCTTTTTCATTAAAAGCAAAGTATGCTTTTATTGTCCATGGTCTGTACATGTTTGTGTAACGGCATGTCCCGCCGTTGTGCTCGCTTAAACGCAGACGCAAATCATTGGTATACCCAACATAAAAATGTCCGGGGACTTTTATGCTTTCCAAAATATACGTATAATACATTTCTGGGGTCTTTTTGTTGGAAACCGTCCGGCTTCGCTTCTCTACGCCGCGACGCTCCGTCTTGCGTCCTGGCCGCTGAACCGCGGCTGCGGCGGTTGCTTTGCAACCGGCCAGACGGGCGAACGTAGCGCTCTACCAGGCTGAGCTACACTCCGAAAACTAACTACTGTTTTCTATGCGCCACGGATTGTGCAACGCGCAGAACAAAAAATCAACAACTTTTATTTTTCATTTACACTTGTAAATATCAAAAATTTTGTCATATTTTATCAGTACTGATGAAAGGAATAAAAATGTTTGCATTACGATTTCTGAAAAAGGATAAATTCGACAACTATGATGATTATTTGCAAAATGCGGTACCAGTTATTCCAGATAACTTTAATTTTGCATACGATGTGATTGATGTTCTGGCGGTCGAAGAACCCGACAAGGTTGCATTACTGTGGACAAATGACAGTGGCGAAAAAAAGACTTTTACATTTCGTGATTTGTCACAAATGTCAAATGCGGTGGCAAATTTTTTGGCGTCGCGTGGTTTGAAAAAGGGCGACACGGCATTGTTGTTTATGCGTCGTCGTTGGGAATATTGGATCTTAATGATGGCCATGCACAAATTGGGTGCGATTCCAATCCCGTCAACCAATCAATTAAAGGCCGAGGATATCAAGTATCGTATTGATACAGCCGGGGTTGCGGCGATTATTGCGTTTGATGATGGTTCGGTTATGAACGAAATTAAAACCGCCATTGGTGACAGTGCAATTCAATTGATTTCGCACGATGAAATTGCGCGCGCAACCGAAAACGAACCGATAACATTTACGCGTGTGCCCAATGAAAACAGTGATACCATGGTGATTTATTTCACCAGTGGTACAACCGATTTACCAAAAATGGTTGCGCATAATTTCACATACCCGTTGGGGCATATCAATACAGCCGTGTTTTGGCAGCGTCTGCGCGATGGCGACATTCATTTGACGGTGTCCGAATCGGGTTGGGCAAAATGTTCGTGGGGTAAAATGTATGGTCAATGGATGGCGGGCGCAACTGTGTTTGTGTATGATTTTTCGGGGATTGCAACCGCACACGATTTGTTGACCGCGATGTCGGAAAATCATGTGACATCGTTCTGTGCGCCACCAACTGCGTATAAAATGCTGATACATGGTGATTTGTCGAAATATGATTTGTCGGCATTGACCAAGGTTGATATCGCGGGCGAGGCACTAAACCCCGAGGTATATTATAAATTCTTGGAACAGACGGGCATTAAATTGCGCGAGGGTTTCGGCCAAACGGAAACTTGCCTGATGCTGTTTACAAACGAATGGATTGAACCGCGCCCGGGCAGTATGGGTATGCCAGCCGCCGGGTGGGATGTTCAATTATTGGATGAACGTGGTCGCCCGGTGCCCGATGACACGGTTGGCGAAATTTGCGTATCGTTGAAAAATGGTCGCCCGGTTGGGTTATTCCAGGGCTATCACAATGCTGAAAAATTGACCGCGGCGGCGTTTCGCGATGGCGTGTATCACACGGGTGATGTCGCATACCGCGATGCCGATGGGTACTATTGGTTTGTTGGCCGTAATGACGATTTGATTAAAACATCTGGATACCGCGTCAGCCCGTTCGAGGTTGAATCGGTATTGCTGGAACATCCCGCCGTGCGCGAGGTTGCCGTCACCGGTATTCCCGATGCATCGCGTGGTATGGCGGTCAAGGCGACAATTGTTCTGAACAAATATTTTCAGCAGACCGAATTTTTGAAGGGGCAATTGCAACAGCATGTTCGTAATCGCACCGCGCCATACAAATGCCCGCGTGTAATCGAATTTGTGGACAGTTTACCTATGACAATCAGTGGTAAAATCAAGCGCGCGTTGATTCGCACGATTGACAGCACCAAAAATGCAATTGTTGACCCGATTAAAAGTACAATCGGTTTTGGCAAGGACGATGAAAAATAGGGCGCCGTATGAAACGCAAAAAAATACACATTCACATCAGTAAACTAGCCCAGTTATCAATTGCGGTAATTGCGCTGGGGGTGGTTGGAATTGTGTATGCGTTTGGTGTTGCGTCGCCGGTACACCAGATGACAACTTTTCATGTGTCGCGTGGTGCGTCGGTTGCGTCGGTTGCAAATGGTTTGGTTGCGGCCAATTTGATATCGTCGCCCGATATGTTCAAATTCGCGGTGCGCGCGCATGGCGGTAAAATACAAAGTGGCGAATATGATGTGCCGCGTGGCACCAGTGTGTGGCGTATGGCGCACATTTTGGCGCGTGGCCGCGTTGCCACAACCACAATCGTTATTCCCGAGGGTATGACCATACGGCAAATCAAAAATCAATTGCTGGCGGATGCGTCGCTGACCGGGGCGGTTGAATGTTCGGCGCCTGGGGCGGCGGCGGTGTGCAATTTGCGCGATGGCGATGTGTTCCCCGATACATATCGTGTGGCGCGCGGTACGGCGCGTTTGGCGGTGCTGGATTTGGCGCGCCAGAAAATGAACACGGTTCATGAAAATTGGACACGGGCAGGGCGGCGCGCGCCAAAACCATTGGCGAACTGGAACGATGTTTTAACACTGGCATCCATTGTTCAAAAAGAAACCCCGCGCGAATCGGAAATGCCGATTGTTGCCAGTGTTTACCTGAACCGGTTGCGTAAAAATATGCGATTGCAGGCGGACCCAACGGTGGTCTATGCATTGACGGGCGGCCTGGGCGATATGCAGGGTGCGGCGTTGCTGCGTGGGCATTTGCGCGTGGACAGTCCATATAACACATACACGCATGGTGGTTTGCCGCCGGCACCAATTGCCAATGTCGGCCTGGCGGCGATTCGGGCCGTGTTAAATCCGGCGGATACGAATTACCTGTATTTTGTGGCCGATGGACGTGGGGGACACCGTTTTTCAAATTCGTATGCGGAACACCAACGCAATCATGCCGACTGGCGCGAAATAAAAAAATTGCGCAATGGCAAATAGGAATCTTGTCGTTCGTTAAATTTTTTAATAATTTTGTTTTGTAATAAATTATTTTGCAATATAAGTAAAACACCCGGAAATCCGGGTGTTTTTTAATATCTGTGGGAATAAATCCCGATTCGCGAACGCGCGAATTATAACATATTTTGGGAATTTTTGCAAAAATCTTTGCGGTTGAATATGGGTATAAATTCACGATAAAATACAATCAGTCAGATAACATTCTGGCAATCTTTAACAAAAGGAAAGGATATATTATGAAAAAATTAGCTTTAACTTCCTTGATGGCTGTATTTGCGGTTTCGGCTGCGAACGCTGCGGCGATTAATGACAATCCGCTGTATCGTCCAGACCAGGGCAAATTTTACAGCATAACAGAATTGGGTTCTGAATCCAAGGCAACAACGGATTGGACCGCCACAGAAAAGTTCGGTTATGGTATAACCGACAGATTGGCAATCGGTTTAAAAACATCCGTATCCCAAAAAAATTGGTTTGATCAGTCCGGTTGGGATGATTTTGGTGTTGATTTGTCCTATCGCGTAATGGATATGAACGGATGGATGGTTGATTTGACCGGCAGCTATGGTGTTGAACATGTTTGGCCATACAAAGCCTCATTCTTGGACAAGAACAATACAATGTATACATGGACAATTGGTGCGCAGGTTGGCAAGACGATGGGTAATTTGACATTGGCTGGTCACATTGCCATGGATTACCAGAACAGTGAATCCTTTAACTGGAACGATGACGGGTTGCATACGGTTCGGTTGGGCGCAGATGCGTTCTTGACACTGAATGACAATTGGGCATTGGTCGGCGGTGTTGAATACACTGGTATTGCTGATGATGAACTGCCAAATGGCACCAAGGTTGAAAATGCTGGTACATGGACCGGGAAAATTGGTGTGAACTATAATTTCTCGGATGACACATTTGTTGGTGCGTATGTTGGACGTACAATGTCCCATAAAGCAGCCGGTGAATGGTCCACAGACGCTGGCTTTGCATTTGGCGGCAAATTCGGTATCCAGTTCTAATATTTAATTGGAACAAATATAAACCCGCGCGGATTGCGCGGGTTTTTGTTTTTGAATTTCGTCCTGTTGTGCATCGGGTGGCATTGGCGGTACAATTGTACCAAGATGGCCAGATTGCGCAATTTTTTTGGAATCGTGTTGATAATTGGCGTATGTGCGGCGTCACGCGCCGATGTCGGCGACGTCAGTCGTATTGTACACCCCGGTGAATTTTCGGCGCATTTTGGTGTGGCATTTATCACTGGTGACACACGCGGCGGCCATTCGCAAACCGATTTCGCGGCCGGTCGCATACATAACACCAGTTTGACATTGGATTACAGTCCAAACGACCTTTTTACCGTGCAATTCAGCACAGATAACGATTATTCCGACGCACAAATTGGTGCATTATACAAGATATGGACAACGCCACCACTGAAATTCGAGGCCGGCATAGCATACGGCCCGGCATGGACACGGCGTGCCGTTGATGGCGCGCGATATGGGCGAAACAATGTGACATTTGATATGCGGCTGCACGGGGTTCGTTGGGAACGGGCCCAATGGTCGGTCAAAATATCGCCACAATTTGTGATGGATGACGATGGCAATTTCTGGAATATAAAAATTTCGCCACAAATTATGTACTATTTTGTTCAAAACTTGGCCGCCATTTTGGGGCTGGATTATGATTTTTTGCAAATTTCGCGGCCCAAAACAATATATAACCGTTCGGTCAGTGCCGAGGCCGTATATAATTTATCGCCCGCCGCATCGGTAAACCCGTATGTCAAATATCATTTTGAAACCAGGGATGCCGACAATAATTTGATGAACTATGATAACTTTTGGAAACTGGGTGTCGGTTTTTCGGTGAAATTCTAATTTTTTTCTGTATTTTTTATTTGTCCAGTTTAGATTTTGCACCAATAAATTTTTTGTCATTGGCGCGTGCCCGCGCAATCCCCAAAAACGGGCGGTTTTCCAGTCTAAATTTAACAAAAAATCCCATATTCTGCTTGACAATACGGGGGCGGGTGGTTATAGTATGTTCGCTTTCCGTGTAAACAAGGAAAGTGAAAAAACACAGAAAACTGCGACATTTAACGGATTTGTCATCGCATTGTTGTGCGGGGATAATTCTGGTTGCGGGTTTTGTGTGGACCAAAAAAACAAGAACAAACAAAGAGATTTGAATGCCAACAGTAAATCAACTGATTCGGAAGCCGCGTAAAAAGGTTGTCGTGAAATCTACGGCACCTGACATGATGGAGGCTCCCCAGAAACGTGGTGTTTGCACACGTGTGTACACAACCACACCTAAAAAACCTAACTCGGCGCAACGTAAGGTTGCTCGTGTTAAATTGGCCAATGGTCGCGAAGTGACCGCATACATTCCTGGCGAAGGTCATAACCTGCAGGAACACAGCGTCGTTATGATTCGTGGCGGCCGTGTAAAGGACTTGCCTGGTGTTAAATATCACATTATCCGTGGTGTTTTGGATACCAAGGGCGTTGACAGCAGAAAGCAGGGCCGTTCCCTGTATGGTGCCAAGGCTGGCAAATAATTATAGAATAACCCATGCACATGGCGCGTCCATGTGAGTAATCTGAACAAAAACAGATGAAGAAATAAAAGGAAAAACAAAAATGTCAAGACGTAAAAGTGCAGCAAAGCGCGAAATTCTGCCAGATTCCAAATATAACAATCTGGTTGTTGCAAAATGTATTAATGTAATTATGTGGGATGGCAAAAAAGAAGTTGCCGAAAATATCGTGTATGGTGCACTGGAAAAATTAAAGAAAGTTGCAAAAGACGGCGATGAATTGGCCGCATTCTTGGAAGCGGTTGATGCATTAAAACCATCAGTTGAGGTCAAAGGCCGTCGTGTTGGCGGTGCAACTTACCAGGTTCCGGTCGAAGTTCGCCCGGTGCGTCAACAGACATTGGCGTTGCGTTGGTTGGTGATGTTTGCGCGTAAACGCGGTGAACGTTCTATGGAAGATCGCTTGTTCGGCGAATTGCGCGATGCATTGTCAGGCCAGGGTGGTGCGTTCAAGAAAAAGATTGATACACACAAAATGGCTGACGCGAACAAGGCGTTTGCACATTTCCGTTGGTAATCACATCAACACAAGAACAAATCGGGTTAAAACAAAAAACAAACAAGGAAAGAATCTATGTCAGTCGGAAAAACCGCACCTTTGCATATGTACCGCAATATCGGCATTATGGCCCA